>NZ_JAIOTY010000001.1:1336649-1636649 GCF_019931275.1 Nitratidesulfovibrio sp. SRB-5
ACCCTCGACACTGCCGGCGTGCAGGATCGTCGCCAGGGCCGTTCCAAGTACGGCGCCAAGCGTCCCAAATAGCAAGGGAGTATTTCGATGCCTCGTAAAGGTCCCGTCCCCAGACGTGAAATTCTGCCCGATCCGGTGTACAACAGCCGGCTGGCCGCCCGTTTCATCAATCGCCTGATGTACGACGGCAAGAAGGGTGTGGCAGAAAAGTTGTTCTACAAGTCGCTCGAAACCCTGGGCGAAAAGACCGGCGAAGAACCCCTGAAGGCGTTCGAACGCGCCGTCGAGTCCGTGAAGCCGCACCTTGAAGTGAAGGCCCGCCGCGTGGGCGGCGCCACCTACCAGGTGCCCATGGACGTGCGGCCCGATCGCCAGGTTTCCCTGGCCATCCGCTGGCTGATCAACTATGCCCGCTCGCGCGGCGAGAAGGGCATGTCCGCGAAGCTTTCCGCCGAGCTCATTGATGCCTTCAACAGTCGCGGCGGCGCCGTGAAGAAGAAGGAAGACACCCACCGCATGGCCGAAGCCAACAAGGCCTTCGCCCATTACCGCTGGTAGGGCGCCGGAGTACCCATCGTGTCCAGAACCGTCCCCCTCGAACGGCAGAGGAACATCGGGATCATGGCCCACATTGATGCGGGCAAGACCACGACCACCGAGCGCATCCTCTATTACACCGGCGTCTCCCACAAGATCGGCGAAGTCCATGACGGCGCGGCCACCATGGACTGGATGGAGCAGGAGCAGGAGCGCGGCATCACCATCACTTCCGCTGCCACCACGTGCAGCTGGAAGGAACATACCATCAACATCATCGACACGCCCGGCCACGTCGACTTCACCATCGAAGTCGAACGTTCGCTGCGCGTGCTTGACGGTGCCGTGGCCGTGTTCGACGCCGTTGCCGGCGTCGAGCCGCAGTCGGAAACGGTGTGGCGCCAGGCCAACCGCTACGGCGTTCCGCGCATCTGCTTCGTCAACAAGATGGACCGCATCGGCGCCAACTTCTTCCGTTGCGTCGACATGATGGTCGAGCGCCTGCGCGCCAAGCCCATCCCCATCCAGCTGCCCATCGGCAGCGAAGACAAGTTCGAAGGCGTGGTCGACCTCATCAGCGGCAAGGCCATCAAGTTCGACAAGTCCAGCAAGGGCGTGGAGTTCACGGAAGAAGACGTGCCCGCCGACATGATGGACCTGTACCTTGAAAAGCGCCTGGCCATGGTCGAAGCCGTGGCCGAAGAGGACGAAGCCCTGCTCGAGAAGTACCTTGGCGGCGAAGAGCTGACCGAGGAAGAAATCATCTCGTGCGTGCGCAAGGCCACCATTGCCCGCAACATCGTTCCGGTGTTCTGCGGCTCGGCCTTCCGCAACATGGGCGTGCAGCCGCTGCTTGACGCGGTGGTCGCCTTCCTGCCTTCGCCCCTGGACATCGAACAGATGAAGGGCATGAACCCGGACAACGAAGAGGAAACCATCGTCTGCCCCTGCAGCGACAAGGAGCCTCTGGCCGGTCTGGTGTTCAAGCTGTTCTCCGACCCCTACATCGGTCACCTGTCCTTCTTCCGCATCTACTCCGGTTTCATCGAGTCCGGCATGACCGTGCTGAACTCGACCACCGGCAAGAAGGAACGCGTCGGCCGCCTGCTGCGCATGCACGCCAACAAGCGTGAAGAGATCAAGTGGGCGGGCGCTGGCGACATCGTGGCCGTGGTGGGCCTGAAGCAGGCTTCCACCGGTGATACCATGTGCGACGAAAAGCGCCCCGTGGTGCTCGAATCGCTGGATATCCCCGAGCCGGTCATCGAAGTGGCCATCGAGCCCAAGACCAAGGCCGACCGCGATGCGCTGTCCGCCGCCCTCGCCAAGCTGGCCAAGGAAGACCCGTCGTTCCGCGTGAAGGGCGACGAGGAAACCGGCCAGACCCTGATCGCGGGCATGGGCGAACTGCACCTCGAGATCATCGTCGACCGCCTGACCCGCGAGTTCAGCGTCAACGCCAACGTGGGCAAGCCCCAGGTTGCGTACCGCGAAACCATCACCGCTTCGTCCAAGTCGGACATGAAGCACGTGAAGCAGTCGGGTGGCCGTGGCCAGTACGGCCACGCGGTCATCGAGATCGAACCGAACCCCGGCAAGGGCTACGAGTTCGTCAACGCGATCACCGGCGGCGTCATTCCCAAGGAATACATCGCCCCGGTGGACAAGGGTATCCAGGACGCCATGAAGAGCGGCGTGCTGGCCGGGTTCCCCACCGTGGACATCAAGGTAACCCTGGTGTTCGGTTCGTACCACGACGTCGACTCCTCGGAGCAGGCGTTCTACGTTACCGGCTCCATGGCGATCAAGGATGCCGTCCACAAGGCCTCGCCGGTTCTGCTTGAACCGATCATGGACGTGGAAGTGGTGACCCCCGACGAATACCTCGGCGACGTCATGGGCGACCTGAACGGCCGCCGCGGCCGCGTGCAGAACATGGAAGCCCGCGTGGGTTCCCAGGCCGTGCGCGCCCAGGTGCCGCTGTCCGAGATGTTCGGCTACGCCACCGACCTGCGTTCCAAGACGCAGGGCCGCGCCACCTTCACCATGCAGTTCCATCACTACGAGCGGGTTCCGGCCCAGCTCGCCGAAGAAGTGATCAAGAAGAAGGGCTAGCCCTTCCTCTCGTGGAGAGCCGGAGCCGTCGGTAAAGGACTCCGTAGAAAGTAGAGCCCCGGGTGTTAGTCCGGGGCTCTTTTTTTTCGAAACTTCTTGACGGGAGAGGGTGGCTGCGGTAATCAATCCACTCGCGCCGGTTCTCCGGTGTGAAAAACGTGATCCCCGAAGCTTCGGGGGCCCCTGTAACGGCAGGGGAAGGGCAGGTCGAGCCTGTCCTGATGCGTTTGGCGCAAGCCAAGCTTTGACAATTGCAGGCGTTACCGAATGCCGCAATTATGTCATGCCGTTCCAGTCCGTCGTTAACCCCTTGTTGGCGGGCTGTAAGGTACTGTACGTGCGGGGCACCATGTGCCCTATTCGGTGACCCCTGTGGACCACCTGCACTCGCCGGAGCATGCTCCGGCCTGGGCCAGGCTGGCGACAACATGGGTGATCTTCCCGGACGGATACCGCGAATGCGGTTCCGCGAGGTGATTGAGAAGGCCTTTGGGTGTGCCAGCCGGCTCCCCCTCCCGCCTTTCTCCAAATCGCTCCGAACCCCCGAAGATCACGGCACCCCGTCCCCCGCCGGACGGCAAGCCGCCATGGCGTCATATGCCACCTGAGCCCGCGTCGCGGAAGCGGCATCCGGGTATCGCGTAGCTCCGGATGCTTATGGCGGGTCTCGGTGTGCCGCCACCGAACGTGAGGAACTCTGCAGCCTACGGCATCTGCCTCTCACCTCATGGCAGTCAGGCGCCGGACGGCAAGGGTACGTTTGCCAGATAACGGAGTAATCAACAATGACGACAGTTAGCAGTGATCGTATCAGAATCAAGCTGAAAGCTTACGATTACCGCATCCTCGACAAGGCTGTGGCGGAAATCGTGGATACGGCGCGCAACACGGGCGCCGGGGTGGCTGGTCCCATCCCCCTGCCCACCAACATTCACAAGTACACCGTCAACCGGAGCGTGCACGTCGACAAGAAGTCGCGCGAGCAGTTCGAAATGCGCATCCACAAGCGGCTCATGGACATCCTCGAGCCTACGCAGCAGACCGTGGACGCACTGGGCAAGCTGAGCCTGCCCGCCGGTGTGGACGTCGAAATCAAGCTCTAGTGAGAGGAAGTCATGGCTGAGAAATTGGGTATCCTGGGTCGCAAGGTCGGCATGACCCGCATTTTCGCCAGTGATGGTTCCGCCGTGGCTGTTACGGTCATCCAGGCCGGTCCCTGTCCGGTCATCCAGGTTCGCAACGGCGAGACCGACGGCTACGACGCCGTGCAGATCGCCTTTGAGGAAGCCAAGGAAAAGCACGTGACCAAGCCCGCCCGTGGCCACTTCGCCAAGGCCGGCAAGGGTCTTTTCCGCAACCTCCGCGAAATCCGCCTGGAAGCGCCTGCCGAATTCGAAGTCGGCCAGGAACTCACCGTGTCCCTGTTCGCCGCTGGCGAAAAGGTGAAGGTGACCGGTACCAGCATAGGCAAGGGGTACCAGGGCGTCATGCGCCGCTGGAACTTCGCCGGCTCCAAGGACACGCACGGCTGCGAAAAGGTGCATCGTTCCGGTGGCTCCATCGGTAACAACACCTTCCCGGGTCACGTGTTCAAGGGCAAGAAGATGGCTGGCCACTGGGGTGACGAGCGCGTGACGGTCAAGAATCTCGAGATCGTCGACATCCGCGCCGAAGACAACGTCATTCTGGTGAAGGGTGCCGTTCCCGGCCCCAAGAACGGCCTGGTCCTGGTGCGCAAGCAGTAACGAAATGAGGATGATCACATGGCTGTGGTGAAAGTATACGATCAGAACAAGAAGGAAGCTGGCGAACTGACGCTCGCTCCCGAGGTGTTCGAGGTCGAGGTGAAGCCTGAGATTCTCAATCTCGTGGTCCGTGCGCACCGCGCCGGGCTGCGCTCCGGCACCCATGCCACCAAGACCCGCGCCTTCGTCTCCGGCGGCGGTGCAAAGCCTTGGCGCCAGAAAGGCACCGGCCGCGCCCGTTCCGGTTCGAACCGCTCGCCCATCTGGCGTGGCGGGGCCGTCATTTTCGGCCCCCAGCCCCGCGAGTACGGCTTCAAGGTGAACAAGAAGGTCCGTCAGCTGGCCCTGAAAATGGCGCTCAGCTCGCGGCTTGCCGGCGAGAACCTGATGGTGGTCAAGGGCATCGAACTGCCCGAGATCAAGACCAAGCTGTTCGCCAAGGTGGCCGGTGCCCTGGGCCTCGAAAAGGCCCTGGTCATTACCGCCGAAGCGGATACCACCCTCGCCCTTTCGGCCCGCAACATTCCCGGCATTACCCTGATCACCGCCGACCAGCTCAGCGTCTACGAGATTCTGAAGCACCCGAAGCTGGTGATGTTCGAGGGCGCCGTCGAATCCGTCCAGGCCAGGCTGAAGTAGGGAGGTTGGTCATGGATTATACACAGATTCTCGTGAAGCCCCTGGTGTCCGAAAAGGCCACCTTCGTGAAGGAACAGGCCCAGCAGGTCGTGTTCTTCGTGAACCCCCGGGCCAACAAGATCGAAATCAAGAAGGCCGTCGAAGCCGCCTTCAAGGTCAAGGTGACCGACGTCAACGTCATCACCAAGAAGCCTTCCGACAAGGTCCGTCAGGGCCGCGTCGTGGGCCGGATCTCCGGCTGCAAGAAGGCTTATGTGACCCTGGCTCCCGGCGAAAAAATCGAATTCTTCGAGGGAGTGTAAGCAATGGCTGTTCGTAAGCTGAAACCGACATCTCCCGGTCGCCGCTTCCAGACCGTCTCGGATTTCGAGGAAGTCACCAGGAGCACGCCCGAGAAGTCCCTTACCGAGGGGCTGACCAAGAAGAGCGGTCGCAACAACAATGGCCGCGTGACCATGCGCCGTCGCGGCGGCGGTCACAAGCGCCTGTACCGCATCATCGACTTCCGTCGTAACAAGCTCGGTATCGCGGCCACCGTCGCGCACATCGAGTACGACCCCAACCGTACCGCCCGCATCGCGCTGCTGCACTACGCGGATGGCGAGAAGCGCTACATCCTCGCCCCGCTCGGCATCAAGCAGGGCGACATGGTGCAGGCCGGCGAAGGCGCGGACATCAAGCCTGGCAATGCCATGCCCATGGCCCGCATCCCGGTCGGTACCGTGCTGCACAACATCGAGCTCTACCCCGGTCGTGGCGGCCAGTTCTGCCGCGCCGCCGGTACCTACGCCCAGCTGGTGGCCAAGGAAGGCAAGTACGCCCTCCTGCGCATGCCTTCGGGCGAAGTGCGCAAGGTGCTTGCGGCCTGCTGCGCCACCATCGGCCAGGTCGGCAACGTGAACCACGAGAACATCTCGTTGGGCAAGGCTGGCCGCAATCGCTGGCTCGGCCGTCGTCCCAAGGTCCGCGGCGTCGCCATGAACCCCATCGACCACCCGTTGGGTGGTGGTGAAGGCCGCAGCTCCGGCGGTCGCCATCCGGTGACCCCGTGGGGCGTGCCCACCAAGGGGTACAAGACCCGCGATCGCAAGAAGGCTTCCACGAAGCTCATCGTCAAGCGTCGCGGTCAGAAGTAGGAGTAGAGCATGCCCAGATCCCTGAAGAAAGGTCCGTTCATCGACGACCATCTGATCAAGAAAGTGGAATTGGCCGTGTCGAACAGCGACCGCCGCGTCATCAAGACGTGGTCGCGTCGGTCCACCATCGCTCCCGAGATGGTCGGCCTGACGTTCGCGGTCCACAATGGGAAGAAGTTCATTCCCGTGTTCGTCACCGAGAACATGGTGGGTCACAAGCTGGGCGAATTCGCCCCGACCCGCACGTTCTACGGGCATGCCGCGGACAAGAAGAGCAAAGCAAAGAAGTAGTGGGTGAATCCGATGGAATCGAGAGCCACCGCGAAATTCATGCGTGTGTCGCCGCGTAAGGCCCGCCTGGTTGCCCAGAACGTGAACGGGCTGCCTGTCGAAGACGCCATGAATATCCTGAAGTTCACGCCCAACAAGCCCGCCGACATCATCTTCGGCGTGCTTCGTTCGGCCCTCGCCAACGCCGAGCAGCTGCCCGGCATCGACGTGGACGCCATGGTCGTGAAGCAGATCGTCATCAACGAAGGCCCCACCTGGAAGCGGTTTCTTCCGCGTGCGCAGGGTCGCGCCACCAAGATTCGGAAGCGTACCAGCCACATCACCGTGATTCTCGCAGAAGGGCAGGAATAGGTTATGGGTCAGAAAGTACATCCTTACGGCTTCCGGCTGGGGTACAACAAGAACTGGCAGTCGCGCTGGTTCAGCAAGAAGGAATACCCCGGCTTCGTCTTCGAGGATCACAACATCCGCAAGTTCGTGAAGAAGACGCTGTACCACGCCGGTCTTTCCAAGATCGAGATCGAGCGTGCCGGCGGCAAGGTGCGGCTGATCCTCTCCACCGCGCGTCCGGGCATTGTCATCGGCCGCAAGGGCGTGGAAATCGAAAAGCTCCGTGGCGACCTGCGCAAGAAGTTCAAGCGCGAGTTCTCCATTGAGGTGAACGAAATCCGCCGCCCCGAAGTGGAAGCCCAGCTCGTTGCCGAAAACATTGCGCTGCAGCTTGAACGCCGTGTGGCTTTCCGTCGCGCCATGAAGCGCACGGTGTCCATGTCGCGCAAGTTTGGCGCCGAAGGCATCAAGGTGACCTGTTCCGGCCGCCTCGCCGGGGCCGAAATCGCCCGTACCGAATGGTACCGCGATGGTCGCGTGCCCCTGCAGACCCTGCGTGCCGACATCGACTTCGGTTTTGCCGAGGCCCGCACCACCTATGGGGTGATCGGCGTCAAGGTCTGGATTTTCAAGGGTGAAATTCTGGACAACGAGGTAGAACAGTAATGCTGAGCCCCAGAAAGGTTAAATTCCGCAAGTGGCAGAAGGGCCGTCTGCGTGGCATGGCCACCCGCGGCGCCACTGTCTCCTTCGGTGATATCGGTCTTAAGGCAGTAGAACACGGCAAGCTGTCCAGCCAGCAGATCGAGGCCGCCCGTATCGCCATGATGCGCCATATCAAGCGCGGCGGTAAGGTCTGGATCCGCATCTTCCCCGACCATCCGGTCACCGCCAAGCCCCTCGAAACCCGCCAGGGTTCCGGTAAGGGCGCCCCGGTGGGCTGGTGCGCTCCGGTGAAGCCGGGCCGCGTGCTTTACGAAATCAAGGGCGTCAGCCTGGAGCTGGCCAAGGAAGCTCTGACGCGCGCCGCCCACAAGCTCCCCATCAAGACGACCATTGTCGTGCGGGAGGGCCTCTAGAATGAACGCCGCAGAACTGAGAAAGCTCAGCGCTGAACAGCTCAAGGACAAGTTGGCCGAATCCCGCAAGGAACTGTTCGATCTGCGCTTCCGCCACGCCACCGCGCAGTTGGAGAAGACCTCCAACCTCCCGGCGACCAAGCGCGAGATCGCCCGGATTCTGACCATCCTGAAGGAAAAGGGGTAAGCCCATGTCCGAAGAACTGATGAACCGCAAGGGCAGGGTGCTCACCGGGATCGTCGTCAGCGACAAGAACGACAAGACCATTGTCGTTCGCGTCGAGACGCTGGTGCAGCATCCCCTGCTGAAGAAGTACGTACGCCGCCGCAACAAGTTCACCGCTCACGATCCCCAGAACGAGTGCGGCATCGGCGACAAGGTGAAGATCATCGAGTACCGTCCGCTCAGCCGCAACAAGCGCTGGCATCTGGTCTCCATTCTCGAAAAAGCCGTGTAGGGGTTTGCGATGATCCAGGTAGAATCCACGCTGCAGGTGGCGGACAACTCCGGTGCGAAGAAAGTCGCGTGCATCAAGGTGCTCGGCGGCTCCAAGCGCCGCTACGCCACCGTGGGCGACATCGTCGTCGTTTCCGTGAAGGAAGCCCTGCCGCACTGCAAGGTGAAGAAGGGCGACGTGATGCAGGCCGTCATCGTGCGCACCCGCAAGGAAGTTCGCCGCGTCGACGGTTCGTACATCAAGTTCGATTCCAATGCGGCCGTTCTGCTGAACAAGCAGGGCGAGCCGGTGGGCACCCGCATCTTCGGCCCTGTTGCCCGCGAACTGCGCGGCAAGAACTTCATGAAGATCGTCTCGCTGGCGCCCGAAGTGCTCTAGGAGCCCACAAATGAAACAGTTCCGTATCCGCAAGGACGACAAAGTGGTCGTCATCGCCGGCAAGGACAAGGGCAAGATCGGCAAGGTGCTGAAGGTTCTTCCCAAGAAGGACGGAGTGCTTGTCGAGAAGGTCAATATGGTCAAGCGCCACATGCGCGCCAATCCGTACCGGCAGCAGCCGGGCGGCATCATCGAGAAGGAGATGCCTGTTGACATCTCCAACGTGATGGTGATGTGCGATGCGTGCGCCAAGGCCACCAAGGTGGGCTACCGCTACACCGAGGACGGCAAGAAAGTTCGCTTCTGCAAGAAGTGCAACGAAATCATTGGATAGGGTGAGAGACGATGACGCGTCTTGAACAGATATACCGCGAGAAAGTGGTTCCGGTATTGCAGAAGGAGTTTAACTACACTTCTTCGATGCAGGTTCCCGGGATTGAAAAAGTCTCTCTGAATATCGGCCTCGGCGCCGCGAGCCAGAACAACAAGTTGATGGAAGAAGCCATCAAGGAGTTGACCGCCATCGCCGGGCAGAAGGCCGTCGTGACCCGCGCCAAGAAGTCCATCGCGTCGTTCAAGCTGCGCGAAGGCATGCCCATCGGCTGCCGCGTGACGCTGCGCAAGGAACGCATGTGGGACTTTCTGGACAAGCTGATGAACTTCGCGCTGCCTCGCGTGCGCGACTTCAGAGGGATTCCGGACCGTGGCTTCGATGGCCGGGGCAATTTTACCCTGGGCATCAAGGAACACACCATTTTCCCCGAGCTGGAAGTGGATCGCGTTGACAACCCCAAGGGGATGAACATCACGATCGTTACCACTGCCCAGACGGACAAGGAAGGCAAGCTGCTGCTCGACCAGCTCGGCATGCCTTTCAAGAAGTAAGGAGAAACGGCTTTGTCTCGTACATCGCTTGAAGTGAAGGCGCAGCGCAAGCCCAAGTTCTCCGCCCGCGCCTACAACCGTTGTCCGGTCTGCGGCCGCCCGCGTGCCTACATGCGCAAGTTCGGTCTTTGCCGTATCTGCTTCCGCAACATGGCCCTGCGCGGCGAACTGCCCGGCGTTCGCAAGTCGAGCTGGTAAGTCACCAAGGAGTAAGGAATGCTGACTGATCCTATTGCTGATATGCTTACGCGTATCCGCAACGCACACTTGGCCCTGCACAAGGAAGTGAGTGTGCCGCGCTCGAAGATCAAGGAATCCATCGCCGCCATCCTGAAGCAGGAAGGCTACATCGAAGATGTGGCGACGGAAGAGGCCGAGATCAAGATCTCCCTCAAGTATTTCAAAGGCAAGCCGGTCATTTCCGGTCTGAAGCGGGTGAGCAAGCCCGGCCGCCGGGTGTATGTCGGTTCCACCGACATCCCCAAGGTCCAGAACGGCCTTGGCATCTGCATCCTGTCCACCTCCAGCGGTGTCCTTGCGGGCACGCAGGCCCGCGACCGCAAGGTCGGCGGTGAACTGCTCTGCGAAATCTGGTAGGGTACGGACATGTCGCGAATCGGTAAACTCCCCATCGCCATTCCTTCCGGCGTTGAAGTGAAGGTCGGGACCGAAGCCGTCGAGGTCAAGGGCCCGAAGGGCGTGCTTGTCACCCCTACCCATACGGAACTGAACTACGCGGTTGAGGACGGCCATGTCGTCATCACCCGCGTCACCGAAACCCGCACTGCGCGTGCCCAGCACGGCCTGCGCCGCACCCTGCTTGCCAACTGCATCCAGGGCGTGACCAAGGGCTTTTCCAAGACCCTGGAAGTCATCGGCGTCGGCTACAAGGTTGCCGTCAAGGGCAACCTGGTGGAGCTCGCGGTCGGTTTCTCGCACCCGGTGATCATGGAAATGCCCGAAGGCGTTGAAGCCAAGGTGGAAGGCCAGAAGCTGACCATCTCGGGCACCAGCAAAGAAGTGGTCGGCGAGATCGCCGCACGCATCCGTCGCGTGCGTAAGCCTGAACCCTACAAGGGCAAGGGCATCAAGTACGACAACGAGCAGATTCGCCGCAAGGCCGGCAAGTCTGGTGGCAAATAGGCAGGTATGAGAAAATGACGATGACCAAGAACGATGCCAGAAAGCGGCGCAAAGTCCGCATTCGCAAGAAGATCGCCGGGAGCACCGAGCGTCCCCGGCTGGTTGTCTACCGCTCGAACCTGCACGTCTACGCCCAGATCGTGGACGACGCCACCGGTGCCACGCTTGTTGCCACCTCCACCCTTGCCATCGGCAAGGCCCAGGCCGGAGCGCACTGCAACAAGGCCGGGGCGGAACTGGTGGGCAAGGAAATCGCGCGTCTTGCTGGCGAAAAGAGCATCAAGCGCGTGGTGTTCGACCGTAACGGCTACCTGTATCACGGGCGCATCAAGGCTGTTGCCGACGGTGCCCGTGAGGGCGGCCTGGAATTCTAACGGGTGGTAGGTACTGGCATGGAACAGAATGAGTTCGGGTTGGTAGAGAAGATCGTCTACCTTAACCGAGTTGCCAAGGTTGTGAAGGGCGGTCGCCGCTTCAGCTTCAGCGCCCTCGTTGTCGTGGGCGACGCCAAGGGTGCCGTGGGCTTCGGCCTCGGCAAGGCCCAGGAAGTGCCGGAAGCCCTGCGCAAGGCCACCGAACGCGCGAAGAAGGACATGGTCCAGATTCCGCTGGTGGACGGCACCCTTCCGTACGAAATCCTGGGCGAGTTCGGCGCCGGCTGCGTAATGCTGAAGCCCGCCTCCAAGGGTACCGGCATCATCGCCGGTGGTGCGGTGCGCGCCGTCATGGAAGCCGTGGGCGTGACCGACGTGCTTGCCAAGGCCATCGGCACCAACAACCCGCACAACGTGCTGCGCGCCACCATGGCGGGGCTTACCTCGCTGCGCAGCGCCGAGTACGTGAGCCAGCTTCGCGGCATGAAGCTCGAAGCGCCCAGAAAGTAGGACGCAATCATGATCAAGGTGAAGCTCGTACGCAGCTGGATCGGCTGCAAACCCAAGCAGCGCAAGGTTCTTGACGCGCTTGGCCTGCGAAAGATCCGTTGCGAGAAGTCGTTTGAGGACAATGCCGCCATTCGCGGCATGATCGCCGAAGTCAAGCACCTGGTCGAGGTCAGTGAATAATGAGACTGCACGAACTCTATCCGTTCGCCGAGGAACGGGCATCGCGCAAGCGCGTGGGCCGCGGTTCCGGTTCGGGGCTCGGCTGCACCTCCGGCAAGGGTAACAAGGGCCAGAACGCCCGCGCAGGCGGCGGCGTCCGCCCCGGTTTCGAAGGCGGCCAGATGCCGCTGCAGCGTCGTCTGCCCAAGCGCGGCTTCAAGAACGCCCCCTTCAAGGCCACCTACGAAGTGATCAACCTTGATCGCCTTGTGGCGTCCTTTGAGGGCAAGACCGACATCACGCTGGAAGACATCTACGCGCGCGGCCTGTGCAAGGCCGGCGCCTCGGTGAAGATCCTTGGCGTGGGCGAAGTCAGCGTGGCCCTTACGGTGGAAGCGCACAAGTTCAGCGCCTCCGCCGCCGAAAAGATCCGCAACGCCGGTGGCGAAGCCAAGGCACTGGAAGGGTAAGCCGTGGCGCTTAGTGGTGTAGAAAACCTGGCGCGTCTGCCGGAGCTTCGCAAGAAGCTCTTCTGGACGTTCCTGTTGCTGGCCGCATACCGCATCGGGGTTCACGTCCCGGTTCCCGGGGTGGATTCCGGAGCGCTGGCCGACTTCTTCGCCAGCGTCCAGAACACCCTTTTCGGCCTCTTCGACATGTTCTCCGGGGGCGGGCTCCGCAATCTGTCGGTGTTCGCCCTCGGCATCATGCCCTACATCTCTGCCTCCATCATCATCCAGCTTCTCCAGGTCGTCAGTCCTGAACTGAAGCGGATGGCCAAGGAGGAAGGGGCGGCGGGCCGCCGCAAGATCACCCAGTACACCCGGTACGCCACGGTGCTCATCACCGTGATCCAGGGCTTCGGCATCGCCGTGGGCCTGGAGAACATGCACAGCCCCGCGGGCGCGCCCGTGGTGCTGGATGCTGGCTGGGCCTTCCGGATGATCACCATCGCAACCCTTACCGCCGGTACCGTGCTGATCATGTGGCTTGGCGAGCAGATTACCGAGAAGGGCATCGGCAACGGCATTTCGCTGATCATCTTCTCGGGCATCGTCGCCGGTATTCCCGGCGGCATCGTCAAGTCCGGCCAGCTCATCAAGGCCGGCGACATGAGCGTGTTCACGGCGATTCTGGTGCTGGCGCTGATGGCGGTGGTGCTTGGCTGCATCGTGTTCATGGAACGCGGGCAGCGGCGCATCCCCATCCATTACGCCAAACGACAGGTTGGCCGTAAGATGTTCGGCGGGCAGAGCACGCATCTGCCGTTGCGCATCAATACGGCGGGCGTCATTCCGCCCATCTTCGCCTCGTCGCTGCTGCTGTTCCCCGCGACCATCGCCAGCTTCTCGGCCAACGAGACGCTTCAGCGAGTGGCCGCGTGGTTCGCGCCGCACACGGTGATGTACAACATCCTGTTCATCAGCCTCATCGTGTTCTTCTGCTTCTTCTACACGGCGATCATCTTCGACCCGAAGGACATCGCCGAAAACCTGAAGAAGGGCGGTGGGTTCATTCCCGGCATCCGCCCCGGGGACAAGACCCGGCAGTACATCGACAGGGTGCTTACCCGGATGACCATCTGGGGAGCCATCTACATATCCGCTATCTGCGTCCTGCCCATGATCCTCATCGCGCAGTTCAACGTGCCGTTCTACTTCGGCGGCACCAGCGTGCTGATTCTCGTGGGCGTGGCCATGGACTTCATGTCCCAGGTGGAATCGCACCTGATCTCACGGCAGTACGAGGGTCTCATGAACAAGACCCGCATCAAGGGACGGCAGTGAGTTGAAGAAGTTCCGCGGAGTCTTCATCAAGAATGACAACGAGATTGGCCTCCTTCGGGAGGCCAATCGAATCGTTGCCGCGATACTGGACGTTCTGGGCGAACACGTTCGCCCGGGCGTTTCGACGATGCATTTCGAAGAGCTGGCCCAGGCGGAGTGCCGCAAGCACGGCGTCCGTCCGGCCTTCCAGGGGTATCACGGGTTTCCGTTTGCCCTGTGCTGTTCGGTGAACGAAGAGGTGGTGCACGGCTTTCCCTCGGCGAAGCGGATTCTCCAGGAAGGGGACATCGTCAGCTTCGACATGGGCGTCGTGTACGACGGCTTCTACGGCGACTCCGCCCGCACCTACCCGGTGGGGACGGTGAGCGACGAGGCTGCTCACCTCATCCGCGTGACGCGCGAATCGCTCTTTGCGGGCATCGCCGAGGCGCGGGTGGGCAACTCCCTGTACGACATCTCGGCGGCCGTGCAACGGCACGTCGAGGCGGCCGGTTTCGGGGTGGTACGCAGGTTCGTGGGGCACGGCATTGGCCGTTCGCTGCACGAAAAGCCGGAAATCCCCAACTTCGTGCCGCGCGGCATGCCGGGTGTACCCCTGAAGCCGGGCATGGTGCTGGCCATCGAACCGATGGTCACGGTGGGGACGTACGAGGTGGAAATCCTTGCCGACAACTGGACTGCGGTCACCCGTGACCGCAAGCTGTCTGCCCACTTCGAACACAGCGTGGCTGTCACGCCGGACGGGCCGATCATTCTCAGCCTGTCGCAGGCAGAGGCGGCGCGACTTGCCGGTTGACGGGCGCCGGTGGGGGTGATATGCACCCCTGTTCCGACGTTGCTCTTCCGTCATGTCGGGCCAAAGACAAACAACGGAGTCGAACATGAAAGTCAGGCCTTCCGTCAAGAAGATGTGCCCCAAGTGCAAGGTTATCCGCCGCCGGGGCATTCTCAGGGTCATTTGCGACAACCCCCGGCACAAGCAGCGCCAGGGCTAAGCCGTCAGGAGTAAACAGTGGCCAGAATTGCAGGTGTCGATCTGCCCCGTGGCAAGCGCGTTGACATCGCCCTTACCTATATCTACGGTATCGGGCGTACTACCGCGCTTCAGATTCTGGATGTTACCGGCGTCGACTGGAGCCGGAACATCGACGACCTGAGCGCCGACGAAGTCAACGAAATCCGTAAGGAACTTGAGCAGAACCACAAGGTTGAAGGCGATCTCCGTCGTGAGATTTCCAGCAACATCAAGCGTCTGATGGACATTGGCTGCTACCGCGGCCTGCGCCATCGTCGCGGTCTGCCGGTTCACGGTCAGCGCACCCATACCAACGCCCGCACCCGCAAGGGTCCGCGTCGCGGCGCTGTCGGCAAGAAGAAGTAATCCAAGGCTAGCACAAAGGCGTGGAATCTCACCTGAGTCGCCAGGGCAATCAAATTTCCCGGTGGCCAGCGCGGCACGGCTCTGTCATGACTGAGCTCGTTTTGAGGTTCCGGCTGCAAGCCCCCTAATTCTAGTCCGCAGAGAGTAAGTCATGGCAAGACCCAAGCGTACGGTCAAAAAGAAAGAGAAGAAGAACGTCCCGGTCGGGATTGTTCACATTCAGGCGACGTTCAACAACACCATCGTGACCTTCACGGACACGCGGGGAAACACCATCAGCTGGGCCAGCGCCGGGCAGAGCGGTTTCAAGGGCTCGCGCAAGAGCACCCCGTTCGCCGCGCAGGTGGCTGCCGAACAGGCGGCCAAGCGTGCCCAGGATCACGGCATGCGTACCGTGGGCATCTACGTCAAGGGCCCCGGCTCCGGCCGTGAAGCCGCCATGCGCGCAGTCAATGCCGCGGGCTTCAAGGTCGCCTTCATCCGTGACATCACCCCGATTCCCCACAACGGCTGCCGTCCGCCCAAGCGGCGCCGCGTCTAGTTAGGAGGATCCAGCCTTGGCTAAGTACAATGACGCAAAGTGCCGGATGTGCCGGCGTGAAGGCACCAAGCTTTTCCTCAAGGGCGACCGCTGCTACACCGACAAGTGCGCCTACGACCGTCGTCCTTACGCGCCCGGTCAGCATGGCCGCGCCCGCAAGAAGGTGAGCGACTACGCCGTCCAGCTGCGCGAGAAGCAGAAGGTCCGTCGCGTGTATGGCGTTCTTGAACGCCAGTTCCGCGGTTACTTCCACAAGGCCGACATGGCCAAGGGCGTGACCGGCGCCAACCTGCTGGCCATTCTCGAACGCCGTCTCGACAACGTGATCTACCGTCTCGGTTTCGCCAACTCGCGCCAGCAGGCGCGCCAGCTGGTGCGCCACGGCATCTTCACGCTGAACGGCCGCAAGGCGAACATTCCTTCGATGCAGGTTCGCGTTGGCGACATCATCGAAGTGCCTGAAGCCAGCCGCAAGATCCCCGTGATCGCCGAGGCCCAGGAAGTCATCGCCCGTCGCGGCTGCCCCTCGTGGCTGGAAGTGGACGGTCCGAGCTTCAAGGGCACGGTCAAGGCCCTGCCGCAGCGCGAAGACATTCAGTTCCCGATCAACGAACACCTGATTGTCGAGCTTTACTCCAAATAAGCGGGTGTGAGCATGCTCATCAAACAAGGCGACAGGCTTATCAACACCCGGAACTGGTCGGAGCTGGTGAAGCCCGAACAGATCACCCGGGACAGCGACCCGGCCGATGCCATGTACGGCAAGTTCGTGTGCGAACCGCTGGAACGTGGCTACGGCACCACCATCGGCAATGCGCTGCGTCGGGTTCTGCTGTCGTCGCTTCAGGGCGCGGCGTTCGTCTCGGTGAAGGTCTCGGGCGTACAGCACGAGTTCACCACCATTCCCGGCGTGCTTGAGGACGTGACCGATATCGTCCTCAACCTGAAGCAGGTGCGTCTTGCCATGGACACGGACGAGCCCCAGTTCCTGGAGCTTTCCGTGAACAAGAAGGGCGCGGTGAAGGCCGGCGACATCAAGACCAACCAGCACGTGATGGTCCTCAACCCCGACCTGCACATCGCCACGCTGACCGAAGACCTGGAACTCACCTTCGAGTTCGAGGTGCGCATGGGCAAGGGCTACGTGCCCGCGGACATGCACGAAGGCCTCAGCGAAGAGATCGGGCTGATCAAGCTGGACTCCAGCTTCGCCCCGGTCCGCAAGGTCGCCTACACGGTGGAGCAGGCTCGCGTCGGCCAGATGACCAACTACGACAAGCTCATCATCGAGGTCTGGACCGACGGTTCCGTGACCCCCGAAGATGCGATTGCGTACAGTGCCAAGATCATCAAGGACCAGATATCCGTCTTCATCAACTTCGATGAGCGCATTTCGGGCGAAAGTTCCGGCAATTCGTCGGGCAGCAGCGATGTCAACGAGAACCTGTTCAAGGGGATCGACGAACTCGAGCTGTCCGTGCGCGCCACCAACTGCCTGAAGAGCGCCAACATCACCCTGGTGGGCGAACTGGTTCAGAAGTCCGAGAACGAAATGCTGAAGACCAAGAACTTCGGTCGCAAGTCGCTGGATGAAATCAAGCGGGTGCTGTGCGACATGAGCCTGGACTTCGGCATGAAGGTCGACGGCTTCGAGAAGAAATACCAGGAATGGAAGAGGAAGCAGCAAAATGAGGCATAGCAATTCCGGCAAGAAGCTGGGCAGAACGCCGTCCCACCGGAAGGCCCTGTTCCGCAACATGGCCAAGGCCCTGCTGACTTACGGCAAGATCCGCACGACCGAGACCAAGGCCAAGGAACTGCGCCGCATCGTCGAACCGCTGATCACCCTGGCCCTGCGCAACGACCTGCACTCCCGCCGCCTGGCGTACGACGTGCTGGGTTCGCACCAGTTGGTCAAGCGCCTGTTTGACGACATCGGCCCCGCCTTTGTCGGCGTGTCCGGCGGCTTCACCCGCGTGGTGAAGCTGGGCCTGCCCCGCAAGGGCGACAACGCCCCGCTGGCGGTCATCGAACTGACCCACCAGCCCGCCGCCGAAGCCCCGGCGGAAGAAAAGAAGGCCGCCGAGTAATCGGCAACGCCTTCGGCATAGCGCACATCAACGGGGCGGACCGCATGGTCCGCCCCGTTTCTTGTTGGAAAAGGGAAAGGCCGCTCCGTGTCTGTCGGGGCGGCCTTTGATTACAGGCGGGAGATGCACCGCATGAAGGGGGAAGGCAGTCTGTCCGCCGAAGCCGGACGGGGAAAGGGCGGTGCTTTGAACCAGCTACCGAAGCAGCAGGCGAACACCGCCGGGCAGCGGTTCCAGCACTACGCCCACGGGGTAGGCGGGGTCTCCGGTTTCGGCCAGCAGCGTCGTGGCCGCGTCTACCTGGTCCGGGGATACGGCCAGCAGCATGCCGCCCGATGTCTGGGCGTCGAAGGCCACGTCGACCAGCAGCGGGTTGACGCCGGTGGCCACGTGCACATGCGTGTGGCAGTGGGCGCGGTTGGCGTGGCTGCCTTCCGGCACCAGCCCCATGCCAGCCAGTTCCGTCACGCCGGGCAGCACGGGCAGGGCGGCGGTGTCCAGGGCCACGGTGACCCCGGAGGCCACGGCCATTTCCAGGCAGTGCCCGCCAAGGCCGAAGCCGGTAACGTCGGTGGCGGCCTTCAGGCGAAGTTCGCGGATGACGCGGCCCGCGCCCTTGTTCAGGCGCGACGCCCAGCGGAACAGTTCTACCTCGTGCGCGTCGCAGCCGGGCCAGTTGGCCTTGACGGCGGTGGCCAGGATGCCGGTGCCCAGGGGCTTGGTGAGCAACAAGCGGTCGCCGGGGCGCAGCCCGGCATTGGAGGCGATGATCTCCGGATCGATGAGGCCGGTGACGGACAGCCCGTATTTGATCTCGTCGTCTTCCACGCTGTGCCCGCCCACCAGCGCGGCGCCCGCCTCGCGCAAAGCGTCGGACCCGCCGCGCAGGATATCGGCCAGAATGGATTCCGGCAGCCGCTTGACCGGAAAGCAGACGATGTTCATGGCGCACCACGGCTCGCCGCCCATGGCGTAGACGTCGGACAGGGCGTTGGCCGCGGCAATGCGCCCGAAGTGGTACGGGTCGTTGACGATGGGCGTGAAGAAGTCCAGCGTCTGCACGATGGATTGCCCACCGGGCAGGCGCACCACGGCGGCGTCCTCGTTGTGCCGCGTGCCCACGATGACCCTGTCCTCAACGGACGGGTCGCGCGGCAGTCCCGCCAGGATGCGCTCCAGGTCCCCCGGAGCCACCTTGGCGGCTCAGCCGGCGGCCTTGACCGAATCGACCAGACGGATGCGGCTCATGCCTTGTCCTTGTGACGGCCCTTGTTGTTGACCGCCTTGGCGTCCGTTGCATGGCCGTTGCGCAGGTGGCGGGTGTGCTCGTCGAGGAAGGCGGCAAAGGCCACCGCCGCCGGGAACTGGTGGCGCCGGGCGTGCCGCACCGAGTGGAACTGGCGCGCCGGGCGGCAATCGTCCAGTTGCAGTTCCACCAGTTCGCCACGGGCGATGCTTTCTGCCACGGCCAGGCGAGAGGTGGCGCTGATCCCAAGGCCCGCGCGCACGTACTGCACCACGGCCTGGGTGCTGTCCACCACCAGGGCCACCGGCAGCCGCCGCACGTCCATGCCCGCGGCGGCCAGCGCCTCGGCAAAGGTGCGCCGCGTGCCGGACCCTGCCTCGCGCATGATCCACGGCCACTGGGCCAGTTCCTCGACCTGCACGTGGCGCCTGCCCCCTGCAAGCTCCGGTGCGGCCACCACCACCAGTTCGTCGTCCACCAGCGGTTCGAATACCAGGTCGGGGTGCGGATCCACCGCGCCCACCAGTCCCAGCATCAGTTCGCCGTCGGTGACGCGCTGCATGATGTCCGCCGTGTCGCCCACGCGCAGGTGCACGCGCACCGAAGGATAGGTGCGCACGAATCCGGCGATGACCTCCGGCAGGACGTGATGGGCGGGTATGGTGCTGCCGCCGACCACAAGGTCGCCGCTGACCTCGTCGCGCAGCTGGCCGATTTCGGCCTCTGCGGCGGCAAGGCTGGCGAAAGCCTCAGACGCGCGCCGGTACAGCACCTCTCCGGCGGGCGTGGGCAGTACCTGCCGGCCCATGCGGTCCAGCAGGCGCACGCCCAGTTCCTTTTCCAGTGCAAGGACGTGCGCGCTGATGGTGGGTTGGGACAGGAACAGGTCCGCCCCGGCCCGCGAGAAGCTGCGCAGTTCGTAGACCTTGCAGAATGCTTCGAGTCTTCTGAAATCCAGCATGCTGATTGTGTATATTGATGGAAACGATACGTCAAGAAAGCTGGCGGGTTGGAAACCATCTTTCTCATGCGTGCCCGGCGTTGCGGCAGGCTGGAGGGGAGGGGCGAGCGCTAATACGGGCCCGGCGGAGATACTGGCCCGGCACGGCCCCTCGCCGTCACGCGTGCACCCGCCCGGAGTGCCGCGCCTGTCCTTGCGCGGGCTTGCGCTCCGTGGGCACAAATGGTAAAGGAGCGGGCTTTCCGAAGCGTTGCCCAACCGTCACCGGACCGCCATCCGCCATGCGCACCTGCCGCACGGGGGGCGCCGGGCTGTCGGCCCGGGATCGCGCCGTCGCACTGCCGGGGTGGCGGAACTGGTATACGCGCTGGTCTTAGAAGCCAGTGGTTCACACCGTGCGGGTTCAATCCCCGCCCCCGGCACCAGCGCCGCCGCGCCGCTTTCCCGCAACGGGGCAGGTACGGGGCGCCGGGCACCAACAGACTTTCACAAGGAGCGCAGCACCATGGAATATACCGTCGAAGATCTTTCCCCGGTCAAGAAAAAGGTCAACATCTCGGTGCCGGTTGAAGAGGTGGAGGCCGCCCTGTCCGCCGCCATCGCCATGTACCGCACCAACATGAGCCTCGACGGGTTCCGCAAGGGCAAGGTGCCCTCGAATCTGGTCGAAAGCCGCTTTCGCAAGGAAATCTACGGCGAGGCCACGCAGGACCTCGTCAACGTGCATATCAACGAAGTGATGACCGCGCTGGACGCCAACCCCATCTCGCGCATCGACTTCGACGGCGGGCAGCTGGAACGCGGCACCCCCTTCGAATACAGCATCTCCTTCGAAGTGCTGCCCGAATTCGACCTGCCCGACTACGACGGCTTTGCCGTGGAACAGGAAAAGGCCGTGGTGGACATGAAGGAAGTGGATGAAGTCATCACCCGCATCCGCACCAACATGGCTGAACTGGTGCCCGTGGCCGAAGCGCGCCCCGGCAAGGACGGCGACGTGGTGGTGCTGGACTTCGCCGCGTTCGAGAACGGCGAGCCGGTGGAAGGCATCAGCGCCGAGAACTTCCAGATGAACCTTGGCGACCGCCAGGCTCTGGAAGACTTCGAGAACCTGGTGAAGACCCTGGCCCCCGGCCAGGAGGGCGAAGGCCCCCTGAATTTCCCGGCGGACTTCATCAACCCCGACTTCGCGGGCAAGAGCCTGACCGTCAAGGTCAAGGTGCATGCCGTGAAGGAACGCCGCCTGCCCGAGGCCAACGACGAGCTGGCCCAGAAGGCCGGCGGCTTCGAGTCCATGGACAAGATGCGCGAGGCGGTCACCTCTTCCTACATGCAGAGCCGCACCCAGCTGGTGAAGGCCACCGCCCAGAAGACCATGCTGGACAAGCTGCTGAAGATGGTGGACTTCCCCCTGCCCGAATCCATGGTGGACATGTACGTCGGCCACCTGCTGGACGACATGCGCTCCAAGCTGGAACGCCAGGGCAAGAGCATGGAATCCTTGGGCAAGAAGCCCGAGGAACTGCGCGCCGAAGTGCGCCCCGAAGCCGAGCAGGTGACCCGCACTCAGATCTTCCTGCTGCGCGCCGCCCGCAAGGAAAGCGTGGAAGTGAACGAGCAGGAGATCGACGGCCAGATCCAGCAGATCGCCATGCGTTCCGGCCAGGACTACAATGCGCTGAAGGACTACTACATCAAGAACAACCTGATCTTCTCGCTGCGCGACCGCATGCTGGCCGACAAGGCCATGGACGCCATCTACGAGAAGGCCGCCGTGACCGAGGTGGAGCCCGCCGCGAAGTAGCGGCAGCTTTGCCCGCGCACGCGAACCGGCCCGCCGGTTCATGGACGCACGTTCGGAGCAGGGGGGGTGCACCCGCACCTTCCCTGCCCTTGTTTTCGCGGGGTGTTTCGTAAAGCATTGCGGCTTTCAGCCGACAAGACGGGTGAAGGCGCACGGTGCCGGGCGCCATGCCCACGGACTGTTGGGATACGACCGGAAGGACGGCGGGCGCACGGGTGAACGCCAGCGGCGCATCAGCGGCCGGAAGGCCGGGCCGCCACGGGCGCCTTGTGGTGCGGGGCGGTCTTCTGCTATCCTTCGGGCAACGAGTCAGTTCCGCACCGGGCGCGCATCCGCCCCGGCGGCCATTCCGGTTTTGTCCCGTCCCGTCCTGTCCCGTCCCGCCCGTCCCGTCACATCCGGGCATGCCCCGAGACGTCCGGACGGGATGCGGCATGCCCCCGGTACACGGAATCCGGCGTCCACAGACCGCCCGGACACGGCATCACCAACGCACGGCAGCACGCGGCGGTTCACGCCGATACACGCAGGAGAGGCACATGCCAGTTCCCATAGTCATCGAGACCTCGGGCCGTTCCGAACGCGCCTACGACATCTATTCGCGCCTGCTGAAGGATCGCATCATCCTGCTCGGCACTCCCATCGACGACCAGGTCGCCTCGCTCATCTGCGCGCAGCTGCTGTTCCTCGAATCGGAAAACCCCGAGAAGGAAATCTACCTGTACATCAACTCGCCGGGCGGCTCGGTGACGGCGGGCATGGCCATCTACGACACCATGCAGTACATCACCTCGCCCGTGGCCACCCTGTGCCTGGGCCAGGCCGCCAGCATGGGCGCGCTGCTGTTGGCCGCCGGTGCCCCCGGCATGCGCCACGCGCTGCCCAACAGCCGCATCATGATCCATCAGCCCTCGGGCGGCTTTCACGGCCAGGCCAGCGACATCGACATCCATGCCCGCGAAGTGCTGCGCATGAAGGCCAACCTGAACGAAATCATGGCCCGCCACACCGGCCAGCCCGTGGAGCGGGTTGCCGACGACACCGAGCGTGATTACTTCATGGGACCCGCCGAGGCCAAGGAATACGGCATCATCGACAGCATCCTCACCTCGCGGCGGGATGCCACGCAGAACCAAGCGAAGTAGGTACATCATGGCCAATACCAAGGGCGGCTCGGAACGCGAGCTGCGTTGTTCCTTCTGCGGCAAGGGGCAGGACGCCGTGCAGCGCCTCATTGCCGGGCCCGGCGTCTACATCTGCGACGAATGCGTCTCGTTGTGCAACGAGATCATCGCGCAGGAGCACATCACCGAAACGGTGGAAGAGGGCAAGCTGCTCACCCCCGCCGAGATCAAGGCCAAGCTCGACGAATACGTGATCGGCCAGCACCAGGCCAAGAAGATCCTGTCCGTGGCGGTGCACAACCACTACAAGCGGGTCTTCTTCGCCAGCGCCCTTGGCGGCGAGGTGGAGCTGGAAAAGAGCAACATCCTGCTCATCGGTCCTTCCGGCAGCGGCAAGACCCTGCTGGCGAAAACCCTGGCCCGCGTGCTGAAGGTGCCCTTCGCCATCGCCGACGCCACCACCCTGACGGAAGCCGGCTACGTGGGCGAGGACGTGGAGAACATCCTGGTCCAGCTGCTCCAGAATGCCGACTACGACATCGAGGCGGCGTCCAAGGGCATCATCTACATCGATGAAATCGACAAGATCTCCCGCAAGGGCGACGGCCCCTCCATCACCCGCGACGTGTCGGGCGAAGGGGTGCAGCAGGCCCTGCTGAAGATCATCGAAGGCACCGAAGCCAACATCCCGCCCAAGGGCGGGCGCAAGCACCCGCAGCAGGAATTCATCAGGATGGACACCTCGAACATCCTGTTCATCCTCGGCGGGGCGTTCATCGGGCTGGACAAGCTGATCGGCCAGCGCATCGGCGGCGGGGCCATGGGCTTCGGCGCCAAGGTGGCCACCCGCAAGGATCTGCCCTTCGGCGAACTGCTGGGCCAGGTGCATCCGAACGACCTCGTCAAGTTCGGCCTGATTCCCGAATTCGTGGGCCGTATCCCCGTGGTCACCCACGTCGAGGAACTGAGCGAGGACGACCTGGTGCGCATCCTTACCGAGCCCAAGAACGCGCTGGTGCGCCAGTACCAGAAGCTGTTCGAGCTGGACAAGGTCAACCTGCGCTTTACCGCCAACGCGCTGAAGAGCATCGCCAGCCAGGCCATCGAACGCAAGACCGGCGCGCGCGGCCTGCGCAACGTCATGGAATCGGTGATGCTCGACATCATGTACAAGCTGCCCTCGCAGCAGGACATCAAGGAGTGCGTCATCAACCGCGCCGTGGTGGAGAAAAGCCGCGAACCGGTGATGATCTACCACACCGAGGCCAAGACCGGCTCCTAGTGAATGCAACGGCGCGGTCCGCAAGGGCCGCGCCGTCATGGTTTTGTCCCGCGCCGCGCTGGTGCGGCCCCGTGGTGCCCGTGACGCTCATGATGCCCATGATGCCCATGATGCCCATGATGCCCATGATGCCCATGACGTCCACGGGTTCCGACAGGCCCCGTTGTCCCCGTCGCAGGGGTCCGCCCCTTTCCCCCTCCACGGGAGAAACTTTCACGGGGGGCGCCCGCGCACGGGCCACCCGGCCTGGCGTCAACTGCGGATTTCCGCCCGGTACCCCGCAGGGTACCACGGCAATCTGCCCGGCGCCCCTTCAGTGGGTGCGTTGACAACGGGAATCGGGACACTAGTTTGTGTGCATTGTGCCCCGTCTCGCACGCGGGGCTCCCGCGCCCCCTTCCGGCGCGCGGGCACCCGGCGGCCCCTGCCGCCGTTCTGGAGGAATGAATGAGCGATTTCGACGTTGATGGCGAAAAGGCCCGTCCTGTTCTGGACCTGCCGCTGATGTCGCTGCGCGAGGTGGTGATGTTCCCGCGCTCCATCGTGCCCCTGTTCGTTGGGCGCGAGGCGTCCATCCGGGCCATCGAGAACGCCATCTCCGATTACGGCAAGAAGATATTCCTGGTGGCCCAGCGCGAGCCCGAAGTGGAAAAGCCCGGCGGCGAAGACCTGTTCGAGGTCGGCACCGTCAGCAAGATACTGCAACTGCTGCGCCTGCCCGACGGCACCATCAAGGTGCTGTTCGAAGGCCTGTACCGCGCCCGCTGGGAAGCCCTTGGCGAAGAAGGCGAGGGCGAATTTCCCCGCGCCTCCATCCTGCCCCTGCGCGAATCCGACGCCCTGACCGCCGAGTCCGAGGCCTTGGTGCGCGCCACGCAGGAAGCGCTGGAGGAATACAGCAAGATCAACAAGAAGCTGGCGCAGGAAACCCTGCTGGCCATCACCGCCATCAACACGGCGGGCCGCCTGGCCGACGCGGTGATGCCCCACCTGAAGGTGGACTACCGCAAGAAGCAGGAAGTGCTGGAACTGGAAGACCCGGTGGTGCGCCTTGAAAAGGTGTACGAGCTGCTTCAGGGCGAGATTGCCATCTCGTCCATGGAAAAGCGCATCAAGAACCGCGTCAAGAACCAGATGGAGCGCAACCAGCGCGAGTACTACCTGAACGAGCAGATCAAGGCCATCCACAAGGAGATGGGCCGCGAGGAAGACCCCCAGGCCGAGGTCAACGAGCTGGAACAACGCCTGGCGGAAAAGAACATGCCCGACGAGGCGCGCGAGAAGGCCCTGCGCGAGATGAAGAAGCTGCGCCAGATGCCGCCTTCGTCCGCCGAGTACACCGTGGTGCGCAACTACGTGGACTGGATTCTCGATCTGCCGTGGAACACCCTGAAGGAAACCGAGATCGACATCGAGAAGGCCCGCACGGTTCTCGACGCCGACCACTACGGCCTGGAAAAGCCCAAGGAGCGCATCCTCGAGTATCTGGCCGTCCAGAAGCTGGTGAACCGCCTGAAGGGTCCCATCCTGTGCCTTGTCGGCCCCCCCGGCGTGGGCAAGACCTCGTTGGCCAAGTCCGTGGCCAAGGCCACGGGCCGTGAGTTCGTGCGCCTTTCCCTTGGCGGCGTGCGCGACGAGGCCGAAATCCGCGGCCATCGCCGCACCTACGTGGGTGCGCTGCCCGGCAAGATCATCCAGTCGCTGAAGCGGGTGAAGTTCAACAACCCCTTGTTCTGCCT
Source organism: Nitratidesulfovibrio sp. SRB-5 (assembly GCF_019931275.1). NCBI lineage: Bacteria > Pseudomonadati > Thermodesulfobacteriota > Desulfovibrionia > Desulfovibrionales > Desulfovibrionaceae > Nitratidesulfovibrio > Nitratidesulfovibrio sp. SRB-5. The sequence continues at coordinate 1,362,384 of NZ_JAIOTY010000001.1, forward strand.
GGACGAAATCGACAAGATGAGCATGGACTTCCGGGGCGACCCTTCCGCCGCCCTGCTGGAAGTGCTGGACCCCGAGCAGAACAACACCTTCAACGACCACTATCTGGACATGGACTACGACCTGTCGCAGGTGTTCTTCATCACCACGGCCAACAGCCTGCATTCCATCCCCCTGCCGTTGCAGGACCGCATGGAAATCATCCGGCTGCCCGGCTACCTCGAAACGGAAAAGCGCCGCATCGCGCGCGAATTCCTGCTGCCCAAGCAGATCGAGGCGCACGGCATCAAGCCCGAGAACGTGAAGATGTCGGACAACGCCGTGCTGGAGATGATCCGCACCTACACCCGCGAGGCGGGGGTGCGTAACCTCGAGCGCGAGTTGGCGGGCGTGTGCCGCAAGGTGGCCATGCAGATCGTCGAGGCCGACGACCTGGACAAGACGGTCACCGTCACCCGGCAAAACCTGTCCCAGTTCCTGGGCGTGAAGAAGTTCCGCTACGGCGAGCGCGAGGCCAACCCGCAGGTGGGCGTGACCACCGGCCTTGCCTGGACCGAACTTGGCGGCGAACTGCTGATGGTGGAAACCGCCCTCATGCCCGGCACAGGCAAGGTGGTCATCACCGGCAAGCTCGGCGAGGTCATGACCGAATCGGCCAAGGCCGCCCTGTCCTACGTGCGCTCGCGGTCCAACATGTTCGGCCTGCGCAGCGACTTCCACAAGGACATCGACATCCACGTGCACGTGCCCGAAGGCGCCACCCCCAAGGACGGCCCCTCGGCAGGCATCACCCTGGCCACCTCGCTGGTCTCGGCGCTGCTCGGCGTGCCCGTGCGCAACGACGTGGCCATGACCGGCGAGATCACCCTGCGCGGTCGCGTGCTGCCCATCGGCGGCCTGCGCGAAAAGCTGCTGGCCGCGCACCGGGGCCTGATCACCAAGGTGCTCGTGCCGCGCGACAACAAGAAGGACCTCAAGGACGTCCCCGACGAAATCCTCAAGGACCTGACCATCACCTTCGTGGATCACGTGGACGAAGTGCTGCCCCTGGCCCTGGAAAGCGAGGCCGAAGCCATCTTCTCCGGCCGCGCCGACGAAGGCCTGCCGTTGTTCCGTACCCTGCGCGAAGGCGCTGGGTGCGAAGTGACGCCGCCCGTGACCACGGCGCACTAGGCGAAATGAATGTGAGAGCGCCGGGGAGGGGACCCTTTGAAAAGGGTCTCCCTCCCCGGACCCCTCCCCCCCCAAACTTTTCAATTGGCTTGGTGAACCCCCGTTGCGGAGACGTGACGGGGTTCTTTTTTGGGGATTAAAGGAAAAGATAGATGCCTGTGATGTTCATTTGCCGTGTTCATGGCACGTCAAATAGGAGCCGCCCCGTCCTGAGGCAGGGCGGGGCGGTCCGTATCCTGGGCGTGGTGCCCGTGCCCTGGCCCCCCTGGCGCAGGGGGCGGGCGTCGGAAGCTTGGGGTCAGCGCAGGCTGGTGCCCACGCTGGGCCGGATGGGTCCAAGGCGCGAGGCGTCCACCAGCAGCGGGCGCAGTTCCTCGGAAACCGGCACCGTGGCGGTGCCCATGGCCAGCACCTCGTTGGACGGGGTGTGGATGAGCCGCATGTTGAAGCGCACGGCCTTGGGGGTGATGGTGTAGGTGCCCGCCAGAATGGCCACGCTGGACACGTTCTGGGTGCCCAGCAGTTCCGTCTTGCGCGTCAGCAGCAGTTCGCCCGTTTCGGGCTGGAACAGGATGGTGCGGCCCTTGCGGATTTCCTGCACCCGGTAGCCCGCCTGCACGAACCAGCGGGACATTTCTTCCGCCATCTGGCGGGCCAGCCCGTTGGCGCCTTCCAGGTCGCCAAGGTCCACCGGGGTGGTGACCATGATGCTGATGCCCTTGGCTGGCGGGGCTTCCTGCCCCAGTTTGCGGGCCATCTGCACATCCATGGCGGCGGCCATGGCGTCGGCGGCTTCGGGCACGCTGGCGGCGGCTGCGGCCAGGGGCAGCAGCAGGCCTATGGTCAGCACGAGCAGGGCGAGTATGCGCTTCATGGGATGCTCCGGAATCGCCGCGTCAGCGCAGCGTTTTTATCTGGCGGTCCACAACGTCCACTTCGCGGGCCAGGGCGTCGCGCACGTCGTCCGAGCGCGCTGCGGCAAGGGCCAGCAGGTAGTGTTCGCGGGCCAGTTCGTAGCGGCCCTGGGCCTGATAGGTGCGGCCCTGGTGCCAGTTGTGCAGGGCCTCGTCGCTTTCCGGCACCGAGGCCACCTGCCTGCCGCACCCGGCAAGGGCGGGCAAAGCCAGGCTGGCCAGCAGCAGAAGGATGGCGGGGATACGCATGGCAGAAGTCCTCGCGGCTATTTCCGGGTGGTCCGGTCGAAATCGCCGATGTTCATGGAGCCGCCCATCAGCTTGCGCCCGGTATTGGCCAGCATGCGGCCCAGCAGGCCGTTGGCGGGCATCACCAGTTCCGCCGTGCGCAGCACCAGACCGTCCGCCGCGCGGATCAGCCGGGCGTTGATGAACACGCTGTACTTGTCGCGGTAGTAGGTGCCCGCCACGAACACGGCCCACCCTTCGCGCGCGGGCAGCACGCCCACGTTGCGCGACAGCAGGAACTCCCCTTCGCCCTCGCGCGGGCGCAGGGTGCCGGGCAGGCGGTATTCACGCACGGGAAAGCCGCGCTGGTTGAATTCGTAGAACAACTGCTCGGCGATGTACCGGCCCAGCGAGGACGATTCGTCGAAGTCGTCCTGGTTCACGAACGACGTGGGCAGGGCAATGTACCCCATCAACGCATCGTTGGGCACCGTGGCCAGCAACTGGTCCACCAGTTCGCGCACCTTCAGCTTCAGTTCGCGGGCTTCCATGTGGTTGGGGTCCGCCTGGGGGCGCGGCGCGCCCTTGCTCCAGAACATGCCGCCCTGATTGTCGGGCACCATGAAGCCGTTGTCGTGGGTGACCACCGTGGATAGGGGCATGGTCTGCCCGTTCACGTTGGCCTCGCCCGATTCCCTGGCCTCCAGCGGGGCGCCGGGGTCCGCGCCGAGGCGCGGCGGCTGCGGAGTCATGGAGGCGGGCTGCGGCGGCACACCTTGCGACTGGCGCATCTCGGCCACTGCGGGTGTACCGCCGGGGGGCAACAGGGGCAGGGCGGCAAATGCCAGACCGGTCAGGATCAACCCGCTCAGAACGGGGCCCGTGCGGACCAGTGCCGCAATGCCCGTGCCTGTCGTCTTGTCCTGCCCCTTGCCGGGGTTCTTCTGCGGAATATGTGGCTCGCGGGGTACGCGGGACATGATTGCCTCCGATGGTATCCGCGCGGCGCGGGGCCGCGCATCGCATGCCGTGGTGCGCCTGTCTTGTCTGTCTGGCCAGTCTGGTCAGTCTGGCTAGTCTGGCCGATGTGGCCGGGCGCAGCCTGCGGGATGCTTCATTGCTCGTCCTATCGGCGCAAATGCGAAAAGCTTGAGGCTGCGAAGGCGCGACGGGAAAGAGGAAAGAGATGGCAGGACCGAATAAGCGCCGGATGCGCTAACGGACGAGCGCCGGACCAGTGGCGAGAGAGGGAAACAGCGGGGATGCCACGAGCGATGCCCGTCTTTTCCAGGCGCATGCCCATGGCGATGGGCGAAGAGAGGTGGATGCCGGAAAGGAAAGAAGACGTTGCCGACCGGTCAGCCTCTTTGACACCGCCCGCACACCCCGTCCAGGCGCACCTCCACGTGCTCCACGATAACTCCGGCGGGCAGCAGGGCGGCGGCATCCAGCGCCGCAGGCAGCGGGGGCAGGCAGGTCATCACCCCGCAGCGGGTGCACTGGAAATGGCCGTGCGGCGCGTTTTCCCCCGCCGGGGCCATACAGTGCCGGAAGGTGCCGTCGGCCCCGCTGTGGCGTTGCAGGATGCCCGCCTCCACCAGCAGGTCCAGGGTGCGGTACAGGGTTACCTTGTCCATGCGGGTGGTGCGGCGCACCGCGTCCAGCAGTTCCTGCGCCGCAGGGGCATGGGGCAGGGCGGCCAGCGCCTCCAGCACGGCGATGCGGCGGGGAGTGGCTTCCAGCCCGGCGTGTTCCAGCCGGGCGCGGGGATCTGTCGTATTGGTCATGATGATTTCCAGTGGAAGGAGGGAATCGGGGGAAGGGGCCCTTTGACGCCTTGCGGTCCTCATCCGCAATGCTCGAAGACTCGCATTACGGCTCGGGCAAAGGGGCTCCTTCCCCCGGTCCCCCATCCCTCCGAATTTTTCACAAGGGGTCGTCACCGGCACCGACCTAGTGCGTGACATGGGATATGTTTACAGCAACATGGAACGAGTGATGATGGTTGTCGCAGGCAAGGGTGCATTGATTCAGCGTGGTATCGACTGTTTTCCCATCGCCCGGCGCAGCATGCCCACGCCGGACACGGCCATGAATCCTGCCGAAGCCACGGCGATGATGGCCGCGCCGGAGGTCACGTCCCAGCGGTAGGCCAGGGCCAGCCCGCCCACGCAGAACACGGTGCTCCAGGCGGTGGCGGCGGCCATCATGGATGGCAGCGAGCGGGCCGAGCGCGCCGCGATGAACGGAGGTATGGTCAGCAGGGCCATGACCAGCACCAGCCCCACCACGCGGATCAGCATCACCACGCCCACTGCCGTCATGCCCACCACCAGATAGTGGGCGGTGCGCACGGGCAGGCCGCGCGCCTCGGCGAACTCGCGATCGAAGGAGGCCACCAGCAGGGTCTGGTGGCACAGGGCCACCACGGCCAGCAGGACGGCGTCCAGTGCGGCCATCAGGTACAGGTCGGTCAGCGGCACGGCCAGGATGGACCCGAACAGAAAACTCATCAGGTCGGCCTTGTAGCCGGGGGTAAGGTCTATGAGGATGATCCCGAAGGCCATGCCCGCCGCCCACAGCACGCCGATGGCCGTGTCGGCCTTTTCGGGCCGCTTCAGGGCCACCCCGGCCATGAGCATGGACGAGGCCACGGAAAAGCCGATGGCGCTGGGCAGCACCGGCCAGCCGTAATGGAAGGCCAGCCCCACGCCGCCGTAGGCCGCGTGTGACACCCCGCCCGCCAGGAACACCAGCCGGTTCACCACCACCAGGGTGCCGATGACCCCGCAGGCGATGCTGGCCAGCAGCGATGCGGCCAGGGCCTGCTGCATGAAGTCGTAGGAAAGCGCGTCGAGCATCAGGCGTCCTTTGCGACGGGGGAGGGTGCGGCGTCCGCAGCGCCTGGGGCGTCGGGAGCGCCGGGGGAAACGGGGGGCGTGGCGTCGGAAGGCTTCAGCTCGTCCATACGCGGCAGCACCGGGAACAGCCCGGACACGGAGGATATGAACGCCCCCATGGGGCAGGTCTTTTCGTGGTGGCCGTAGAGCATGGTCAGCATGTCCGGGGTCAGACCCGCGCCCCGGCTGTGCACCAGGGTGCGGTTGACGAAGGCCACGTTGGAGAAGGTGGACGTGGCGATGGACAGGTCGTGGCTGACCACCACCAGGGTGTGCGGCCCGCGCAGGGTGCCCAGGAATTCGAAGAAGCAGAACGAGCCCTGCGGGTCGATGGAGGCGGTGGGCTCGTCCAGCAGCAGCAGTTCCGGCTGGGCCATCAGGGCGCGGGCCACCACGGCCCGCTGGCGCTGCCCGCCGGAAAGCGCGCCCACCATGCGTTGTTCCATGCCGGAAAGGCCCACCTGGTCCAGCGCCTCGCGGGCGCGGTCGATGGACGCGGCATCGCGTGACCAGTGACGCCCCAGCAGGCCGCGCCGGGTGCCCGCAAGGCCCATCAGCACCACGTCCAGCACGGTGACGGGAAAATCCAGCCGGGCCGTGGAGTATTGCGGCACGTAGCCGATGCGCGGCAACGCAGCACGCGGCGCGCCGCCAAACAGCGCCACGCTGCCGGAACGCGGGGTCAGCAGGCCCAGCAGCAGTTTGAGCAGGGTGGTCTTGCCGCCGCCGTTGGGGCCGAGCACGGCCAGGAATTCGCCGCGCTCCACGGTAAGGTCCACGTGGTCCAGCACCGGTTCATCGCCGTAGGCGAAGCACAGGTCGCGCACGGCGATGACCGGTTCATGCGGTGTATGCGGTGCGTCCGGCATGCCGGACGCACTGGAGGGCATGTGCATGCGTGCCTACTTGCCGAGGGGGTGGTTCAGGGTTTGGGCCATGGCTTCGGCCACGCGGCGGATGTTGGCGGCCCAGTCTTCGGCCAGCGGGTCGGCCTCGATGAGCTTTGCCCCCACGTTGCGGGCGATGGTTTCCGCGCCGCGCTTCGAGAATTGCGGCTGGACGAAAAGGGCTTCGATCTTTTCCTTCCTGGCGAACTCCACGATGCGGGTCAACTGCCTGGGCCCGGGCTCGCGGCCTTCCACTTCAATGGCCACTTCGCGCAGGTTGTAGTTGTGGGCGAAGTAGCTCCACGCCGGGTGAAAGACCATGAAGCGGCGGCGGTTTTCGGGCACGTTCTCGAACAGGCCGTTGATGTGCAGGTCCAGTTCGTCCAGCTCGCGCACGAAGGCGTCGTGGTTGGCGCGGTACACGGCGGCGTGGGCCGGGTCGGCCTTGACCAGCGCGGCCTTGATGGAACCGGCCATCATCTTGACCAGCGCGGGAGACAGCCAGATGTGCGGATCGCCGCCTTCGTGGTCGTGGTGGTGGGCGTCGGCGGCCTCGCCTTCGTGCCCCTCATCCAGAACATGCTCGTCCTGCGGCAAAAGGTCGATGCCCTTTTCCAGGCGCACCACGGTCATGTCCTTGCCGCCCGCCGCCATGATGCGGTCCAGCCAGGATTTTTCGAAGGGCACGCCGATGGTCATGTACAGTTTGGCGCCGGCAAGCCCGCGCATCTGGCTGGGTTTCGGCTCGTAGGTGTGCGGGTCGGCACCGGGGGGCACCATTACCGTCACCTCGGCCAGGTCGCCCGCAATGCGCTGGATGAAATACTTCTGCGGCAGGATGCTGACCGCCACCTGCACGGTGGCAGCGGCGCTGGCGGGCGCAACGGCGGGGGAGCCGGGCGCGGCAAGCAGGCCGGACAGCAGGAGCGGGAAGAACAGGGCGCACAGCCCGAACCGCGCTTCCCGGGCATATCTGGCAAGCCGGGCATATCTGGCAAGCCGGGCAAACCGGGACGGGGTGGCTTTCGCAAGGGCAAGGGGAGTGTTCATGGCGCCTCCGGCGATGGAATCCGGGATGAGGGATTGATAATGCAACTCTGTTGCATTTTGAGTGTGTAGCCCTCTGGCAGCACGGTGTCAACGCACCGGGGCGAAAGAAGGGAAAAGATGGGGGCAGTGGTGGGGGGCTGCCCGTCCCTTTCCTGCACGGGGCGGGCACATCCCCCGTTTTCCGCAAGGCCCCGCCGTGCGCGCCGGTCGCGCCTACCCGTCCCGCCGTGCGCGCCGGTCGCGCCTACCCGTCCCGCCGTGCGCGCCGGTCGCGCCTACCCGTCCCGCCGTCGACCGTTGCGCCAGCCTTGCCTCCAACCGTTGGGCCTGTCCCCCTCGCCTGTCTGTTGCACGTGGCTGGCGCATCGTCCGGGCGCACTGGCTTGGCGCATCGTCCGGGCGCACCGTCCGGGCGGCGGTGGCGCCCTTGGCGAGCAGGGGGAAATGCAGTATGAACCATCAATTCGGCCCGCGCCCTCCGGGTGCCGTCGGTCGTCCATCTTCAGGGACCATTCATGACCATCGAACGCAGGCGGACCCGCGAGGTCCGCATCGGCTCCGTGCGCATCGGGGGGGACAACCCCGTGGTGGTGCAGAGCATGGCCAACACCGACACGCGCGACGTGGACGCCACCGTGGCGCAAATCCGCGCGCTGGCCGCCGTGGGGTGCGAGGTGGTGCGCCTTGCCGTGCTGAACGAGGCGGCTGCGGCGGCCATCGGCCCCATTCGCGCCGCATCGCCCGTGCCGTTGGTGGCGGACATCCATTTCGACCACCGCCTGGCCGTGGCCGCGCTGGAAGCAGGCGTGGACGCCCTGCGCATCAACCCCGGCAACATCGGGGGCGAGGCCAACGTGGCCCGCGTGGTGGACGCGGCCCGCGCGCGTGGCGCGTGCATCCGGGTGGGGGTCAATTCCGGCTCTGTGGAAAAACACCTGCTGGAACGCTTTGGCGGGCCCACGCCCGAAGCCATGGTGGAAAGCGCCCTCGGCCATGTGCGCATGCTGGAGGACCGGGGCTTCGGCGACATCAAGATATCGCTGAAATCCTCGTCGGTGTTGCACACCATAGACGCCTACCGCGTGCTGGCCGAACGGTGCGACTACCCCCTGCACATCGGCGTGACAGAGGCGGGCACCATGCTGCGCGGGTCGGTCAAGTCGTCCGTGGGCCTTGGCGTGCTGCTGTGGCTGGGCATTGGCGACACGCTGCGCGTATCGCTGACCAGCGACCCGGTGGAGGAAATCCCCGTGGCGTGGGAAATTCTGCGCTCGCTGGGGCTGCGCCACCGGGGGCCGGAAATCATCTCCTGCCCGACATGCGGGCGCACCGAAATAGGGCTCATCAGCCTTGCGCAGGAAGTGGAGCGCCGCCTCGCGGGCGAGACGGAAAACTTCAAGGTGGCCGTCATGGGCTGCGCCGTCAACGGCCCCGGTGAAGCGCGCGAGGCCGACATCGGCATTGCGGGCGGGCGCGACAAGGGCATCATCTTCCGCAAGGGAGAGATCATACGAACAGTCAAGGGCGGCGCGAACCTGCTCGCCGCCTTCATGGAAGAACTCGATACGTTCCTTGCCGAACGCAAGGCAGCCAGAAAGGACAGCTGATGCGCTGGAGCAATTGCTACATCCCCACCCTGAAGGAAGCCCCGGCAGACGCCGAGGTGGTCAGCCACAAGCTGCTCACCCGCGCGGGCATGGTCCGCAAGCTTACCTCGGGCATCTACATCTACTTGCCGCTTGGCCTGAAGGCCATCGAGAAGACCGCCGCCATCGTGCGCGAGGAAATGAACCGCGCGGGCGCACTGGAACTTTCCATGCCCATGGTGCAGCCCGCCGACCTGTGGCAGGAATCGGGCCGCTGGGAATTCTACGGCAAGGAACTGCTGCGCTTTCAGGACCGCAATGGCCGCGACTATTGCCTTGGACCCACGCACGAGGAAGTCATCACCGACCTCGTGCGTGGCGAGGTGCGCTCGTACCGCCAGCTGCCCATCAACCTGTACCAGATACAGACCAAGTTCCGCGACGAGATCCGCCCGCGCTTCGGCCTGATGCGCGGTCGCGAGTTCATCATGAAGGACGCCTATTCCTTCGACCGTGACGAGGCCGGGGCCGACAAGAGCTACCGGGCCATGTACGAGGCCTATCAGCAGGTGTTCAAGCGCCTTGGCCTGCGCTTCCGCGCGGTGGAGGCGGATTCCGGTTCCATCGGCGGCAGCTTCTCGCACGAGTTCATGGTGCTGGCCGACACCGGCGAAGACACCATCGCCGCCTGCACCGGCTGCGAGTACGCGGCCAACGTGGAGCGCGCCGAGGTGGCCGCCCCTGCGGTACCCGCCTCGCTGCCCGCCGTGGGCGCCATCGAAGAAGTGCCCACCCCCGGCAAGCACACCGTGGAAGAGGTGTGCGCCTTCCTCGGCGTGCCGCAGTCCGCGCTGGTCAAGACGCTGATCCTGGTGGCCGACGGCAAGCCCGTGGCCGCGCTGGTGCGCGGCGACCGCGAACTGAACGACGTGAAGCTGAAGAACCTGCTCAAGTGCGACGAACTGGAGCTTGCCACGCCCGAACTGGTGCAGCAGGTCACCGGCGCGCCCGTGGGCTTTGCCGGTCCCGTGGGCCTGAACGTGGAACGCGTCTTCGCCGACCACGAACTGCTGGCCTCCGACGGGTGGATCACCGGCGCCAACAAGGGCGACACCCACCTGCGCAACGTCAGTCTGCCCCGCGACGCCAGGATCGAACGCTACGCCGACCTGCGCGTGATCACCCCCGCCGACGCCTGCCCGCGTTGTGGCCAGCCCATCGAGCTGACGCGCGGCATCGAGGTGGGCCACGTGTTCAAGCTGGGCACCAAGTACAGCGAACCCCTGAAGTGCACCTTCCTTGACGAAGACGGCAAGGAAAAGGTCATGGTCATGGGCTGTTACGGCATCGGCGTGTCGCGCGTGGTGGCCTCGTGCATCGAGCAGAACCACGACGCCGACGGCATCGTGTTCCCGCCGCCCATCGCCCCCTTCGAGGCCGTGCTGTGCTGCCTGGACCCCAAGAACGGCGAGACCCTGGGCAAGGCCGAGGAGTTCTATGCCGAACTCAAGGCCCAGGGCGTGGACGTCATCCTGGACGACCGCGACGAGCGCCCCGGCGTCAAGTTCAAGGACGCCGACCTCGTGGGCATGCCCCTGCAACTGGTGGTCGGCGGCAAGGGCCTGGCGCGCGGCATCGTGGAAGCCAAGGACCGCCGCACCGGCGAAAAGACCGAACTGCCCGTGGAAGGCTTCGCCGAAGCCTTCCGCACCTGGCGCGCCGCCGTGCGCGCGGGCTGGGGGCTGTAAGGCTATCAGACTATGAAGAGTTACCGGGGAGGGAACCCTTTAAAAAGGGTCTCCCTCCCCGGACCCCACCCCCCCAAATTTTTCAATTGACCCATCGCACCCGAAAGGGGGTGCAGGGGGCAGCGCCCCCTGCCCGCCGGAGGCGCATAAAAAACCTCGCGCGCCATGAGCACCATCTACACCGTGGGTGAATTGACCCGGGCCATCCGGGCCGCCGTGGAGGGCGGATTTCCCTTTGTGTGGGTGCGCGGGCAGGTGAGCAACCTGTCGCGCCCGGCCTCGGGGCATTGCTATTTCGCGCTTAAGGACGAGGACGCGGTGTTGAACTGCGTGTGGTTCCGGGGCAACCAGCGCGACGCGGAACATTTCGACCCCATGACCGGCGAAGTGTTCGAGGACGGGCCGCGCCCCGGCCTTGCGCGCACCATGGCCAACGGCCAGGAGTTGCTGTGCGCGGGGCGGCTGACGGTGTACCCGCCGCGCGGCGGCTACCAGCTGGTGGTCGAAATGGCGCAGGACGCGGGCCTGGGGCGGCTGCACGCGCAGTTCGAGGCGCTGAAGGCCCGCCTTGCCGAGCGGGGATATTTCGACGCGGCGCGCAAGCGTCCGCTGCCGCGCCATCCGGAACGGGTGGCGGTGATCACGGCCCCAGGCGGGGCGGCGGTGCGCGATTTTCTGCGCATGGCGGACGAGCGCGGCTGGGGCTGCGAGATACGCATCCACCCGGTGCCGGTGCAGGGCGACGAGGCACCCCCGCGCATTGCGGCGGCGCTGGCCGAGGTGGCCGCGCAGGGCTGGGCGCAGGTGGCGGTGCTGATCCGGGGCGGCGGTTCGCTGGAAGACCTATGGGCCTTCAACGACGAGCGGGTTGCCACGGCGGTGTTCGGCAGCCCCTTGCCGGTGCTGGCGGGCATCGGCCACGAGGTGGACCACACCATGGCCGACATGACCGCCGACGTGCGCGCGGCCACGCCCACCCATGCGGCGCAGTTGCTGTGGCCGGAACGGCGCGAACTGGCGCAGCGCGTGGACGAACTGGAAATGGCCCTGACGCGCGGCATGGAACGCCGCTTTGCCCGGCTGGACGAACAGCTGGGTGCGCTGCTGCGCGGGCTGGCCTGGCTGTCGCCGGAACGGGCGCTGGCCCGGCTGGACGAACGTTTTGCCGACGCGGCGGCCCGTTTGGGCCGGGCGTGGGAGATGCTGGCCCGGCGCGATGCGGCGCGGCTGGACGCGGCGGACGCGGCACTGGCCCGCACGCTGGGGCCGGAGGCGTGGGAGCGGCGTGAGCGCGCCGTGGACGCGCTGGAAGCGCGCCTGCGCTGGGCGGGCGAACGCGCCGTGACCGGGCGCGAACACGAGTTGGAACGTTGCGCCCTGCGGCTGGACGCGCTGGACCCGCTGCGCCCGCTGGAGCGCGGCTACAGCCTGGTGCGCCGGGCCGACGGCGGCTTTCTGCGCAGCGTGGCCGAGGTTGCCCCCGGCGATGCGCTGGCCGTGCTGGTGCGCGACGGCGAGGTGGACGTGACCGTGCGCGGCGCGCGGCCCGGAGGGATGCTGGAGCAGGGCGGCGCGGGCGATGCTGGCCGCACCGCAGGAAACGGCGGCAATGCCGGAACGGGCGCCACGGAGCGGGGCGCCGGAGATATTTCGTGATGCAGTGTTTTCCGTGTGCCGGGGGGGATGGCCGGGGAGCCGCCCGCCTGTGGGCGGTGCTGGTGGCGGGTCGCGGTCTGGCCGTGTTGTTGGTCGCGTTGTCGGTACTGTCGTCGGCCTTGCTGGTGGGGGTATCGGCCATGCCCGCCCGGGCGGCGGTGCTGTCTTTGGATGCCCCGGAATCCACCGGCGACGGCAAGCCCTTCGTGGTCACGGTGGCGGCGGATGCGCCGGGCGACGTGGTGCTGGACTGGCGCGGCCAGGCCGTCACCGTGCCCGTGGCGCCTGCTGACGCCGGGTCTGCTAGCCCTGCCGATCCTGTCCGCTGGATTGGTCAGGCCATCCTGGCCGTGCCGCTGGACACCAAACCGGGTACGGAGACGTTGCGCGCCCGCGTTGCCGGGCAGCCCAAGGCCGCGCCCGCCGTGACCCGTGCCGTCGCCGTGGTTCGCGCCGCCTATCCGGAGCAGCGCCTGACCGTGGAAGGCAAGTACGTCAACCCGGACAAGACCGCGCTGGACCGCCACGAGGCGGAGCGCGTCCGCGTGAAGGCCGCGCTGGCCCTGCGTACCCCGGAACGCCTGTGGGCACTGCCCATGGCCCGGCCCGTGCCGGGCGACGTATCCAGCCTGTTCGGCCTGCGCCGGGTGTTCAACGGCGAACCACGCGCGCCGCATCGCGGGCTGGACCTGCGCGGCGAGGCGGGCGAGCTGGTGAAGGCCTGTGCGGCGGGGCGGGTGGTGCTGGCCGAGAATCATTATTTTGCCGGAAATTCCGTGTACATCGACCACGGCATGGGCGTGGTCAGCATGTATTTTCACCTGCTTGCCATGGATGTGGCCCCCGGCCAGATGGTGGCGCGGGACCAGGTCATCGGCAAGGTAGGCAGTACGGGGCGGGTCACCGGGCCGCACCTGCATTTCGGCATGGCGGTGCTTGGCGACATGGTGGACCCTCAGGTATTGCTGGACAACGCGCCCGCGAACACGGGCGCGAGCACACGGGAGTAACGCATGGCCGCGCGCGCACGAAGGAATGCGGGGGCAGAGGCCCCAGTTGAGGTTGTTGAGGTTGATGGCGTTGTGGAACAGGCCGTGGCCACGGTGGATTACGAAGCCGCAATGGCCCGCCTGCAAGAGGTGGTGGCCGCGCTGGAAGCGGGCGATCTGCCGCTGGAGCGCAGCGTGGCCCTGTACAAGGAAGGGCTGGGCCTGTCCCGCGCCTGCCGCGACCGGCTGCGCACGGCCCGCAACGAGATACGCCTGTTCACCGAAGGCGGCCTGAAGGATTTTGAAGGGGTGAGGGACGATGCTGACGCCGAGTGAGATCAAGACCCGCCTGCGCGACGCTGCCGCCGGGGTGGAACGCTACCTGGCCGCGTGCCTGGCCGACCGGGGCATTCCCGCACGGCTGCGCGCCTCCATGGAATACAGCCTGAACGCTGGCGGCAAGCGGGTGCGGCCTGTGCTGTGCCTGACCACCGCCGCGCTGTTCGGCCTGCCCACGGAACGGGTGATGCCCTTTGCCGCCGCCATAGAAATGATCCACACCTATTCGCTCATCCACGACGACCTGCCCGCCATGGACGACGACGACCTGCGGCGCGGCAAGCCCTCTAACCACAAGATGTTCGATGAAGCCACGGCCATTCTGGCCGGTGACGGCCTGCTCACCGACGCCTTCGATTTCATGGCGGGCGTCGGGGCCGGCGTCGCGGCAGCAGCAGGTGACGAAAACGGCGGCAACGCCGCCATCCCCGCCGCCAACGTGCTGGCGGCCCTGCGCGCCGTGGCCCGCGCCGCCGGTGCCTCCGGCATGGTGGGCGGTCAGGGGCTGGACATGGAATACACTGGCCGCACGGGCGTGACTCTGGAAGAAATGGCCGCCATGCACGCCATGAAGACCGGGGCGCTGCTGCGCGCGTCGTGCCTGTCCGGCGCGCTGCTGGCAGGTGCCGACGCCGACGCGCAGGCCCGCATCGCCGACTACGGCGCGCACATCGGCGCGGCCTTCCAGATCGTGGACGACATCCTCGACGAGGTGGGCGACGAGGCGGAAATCGGCAAGCCCGTGGGCAGCGACGCGGAGCAGGGCAAGACCACCTATCCTTCGCTGCTGGGCGTGGAGCGCAGCCGCGCCCTGGCCCATGAACGGGCCGACGCGGCCATCGAACGGCTGTCGCCTTACACCGGTCCGGACGCAGATTTCCTGCGCAGCCTGGCGAGCTATATCGTCGATCGCGCTTCGTAGAACCGCGCGAGCATCACGGCACGGCAACAACGCACTGCATCACCGGGCGCGTCCAGCGCGGCCCGATAACGGATATCCACGCATGACCGAGCAGCTACCGCCTTCGCGTTCTCCCCAGGGACAGCTTGTTGGCACGCCCCTTCTGGATTCCCTCGCCAGCCCGCGCGACGTGGCCGGTCTGGCGCCCGAACAGGTGCAGCAACTGGCCGACGAGTTGCGCCAGCGCATCATCGCCACCGTGTCCCGCAACGGCGGGCACCTTGCCCCCTCGCTGGGCGTGGTGGAACTGACCATCGCCCTGCTGACCTCGTTCGATGCCGGGCGGGACAAGGTGATCTGGGACGTGGGGCATCAGGCCTACGCCTGGAAGCTGCTTACCGGGCGCGCGGCAGATTTCCATACGCTGCGACGGGGCGGCGGCATCAGCGGCTTTCCCAAGATGGCGGAAAGCCCGTACGACCACTTCGGCGTGGGGCATTCCTCCACGTCCATCTCCGCCGCGCTGGGCATGGCCATGGCGCGCGACCTGGCCGGGGGCGACAACAATGTCGTGGCCGTCATCGGCGACGGCTCCATGACCGCCGGTCTTGCCTTCGAAGGGCTGAACCAGGCCGGGGCCATGGACCGCAAGCTCATTGTCGTGCTGAACGACAACGAGATGTCCATTTCCAAGAACGTGGGGGCGTTGTCGCTGTTCCTCAGCCGCAACCTGTCCAAGCGCTGGGTGCGCCGCATGAAGAAGGACATGGAAACCTTCATGCGCTCCATCCCCGGCATCGGCGAGGACATGCTGGGCTACGCCAAGCGCAGCGAGCACAGCCTGAAGGGGTTCTTCACGCCGGGCATGCTGTTCGAGGCGTTCGGGTTCAACTACATCGGCCCGGTGAACGGGCACGACGTCAAGGCGCTGACCCGCACCTTCGACATGGCCCGCACCCTGGACGAGCCGGTGCTGCTGCACGTGCTGACCCGCAAGGGCAAGGGCTACGCCCCGGCGGAGACCAATCCCACCCATTTCCACGGGGTGGGCCGCTTCGAGCCGGAAACGGGCAAGGCCGCCAAGCTGGCCGATGCCCCGGCGCTGCCCAGCTTCACCGACGTGTTCGGCGAAACCCTGTGCATGCTGGCCGACGAGGACAAGCGGGTCATAGCCATCACCGCCGCCATGCCCGAGGGCACCGGCACCAGCTGCTTCTGTGCGCGCCACCCCGAGCGGTTCGTGGATGTGGGCATCTGCGAGCAGCACGCGGTGACCTTTGCCGCGGGCCTTGCCACGCAGGGGCTGCGCCCGTTCGTGGCCATCTATTCCACCTTCCTGCAACGCTCGTACGACCAGGTGGTGCACGACGTGTGCATCCAGAACCTGCCGGTGGTCTTCTGCGTGGACCGGGCCGGGCTGGTGGGCGAGGACGGCCCCACCCACCACGGAGTGTTCGATATTTCCTACCTGCGGCACATCCCCAACATGCACATCCTGGCCCCGCGAGACGAAGCGCAGCTGCGCCATGCCATGAGCACCGCGCTGGCTCTGGATGCCCCGGTGGCCGTGCGCTACCCCCGCGGAGTGGGCACGGGGGCCGCGCTGCCCCCGCGCGGCGAGGTGCTGCCCCTTGGCCGGGGCGAGGTGCTGAAGCAGGGCGAAGGGCTGGCCGTCATTGCCTGCGGCAGCCGGGTGCCCCCGGCGCTGGAGGCGGCGGAACGGGTGGCCGAGGATTCGGGCCGCCAGGTCACCGTGTTCGACGCGGTGTGGGTGAAGCCGTTGCCGGAAGCGCAACTGCTGGAACTGGCCGCCACCCATGACGCACTGCTGCTGGTGGAGGAAAACGCCCTGGCGGGCGGCTTTACCTCTGCCGTGCTGGAATGCCTGTCCGACAACGGCGCGCTGCGCGGGCAGACCATCCGCAGGCTGGGCGTGCCCGACCACTTCGTGGAGCACGGCAGCCAGAAGGAATTGCGGGCCAAGCTGGGCCTGTGCGTGGACGGCATCGAGGAGACTCTGCGGTCCATGCTGGGGGTGGAGTAGGGCGGCGGAAGGTTCCGTTTGCGGGCTACCATGCAATGAACGCGGCGGCGGGAGGTTACTCCCGCCGCCGTTCGTTTTTTGCGAAGTGTCCGGTTGGCAATGGGCCAGAAACTGCCAACAACTGCCCCTCAACCCGCCATCAACTGCCCATCAACCGGAGAGTGGCGGATATGGTGCCGATGCCGGGCGTTACTCCCGCATTTCCGCGATGATCGACTTCAGTTCCACGGCCAGCCGGGCCAGTTCGGTCACGGCCTGCGACGACTGGCCCATGGCTTCCGCCGTTTCCGAGGCGATGCGGTTGATGTCTTCCGTGCCGCGCCCCACCTGTTCGCTGGCGGCGGACTGCTGCTCGCTGGCGGCGGCAATGGCGCGCACGTTGTCCGAGGTGCGCTCCACCAGCCCCACGATGCTGCGCAGTGAATCGCCGGAAAGGTTGGCGGTGCGCGTGCAGTCCACGATGGCGGCGGTGGTGTTTTCCGTGCTCTGGATGTTGGCCCGCGCGCTCTGCTGCACCGAGCGGATGTAGCCGCCCACCTCGCTGGTGGCGGTCATGGTCTTTTCGGCCAGTTTGCGCACCTCGTCGGCCACCACGGCAAATCCGCGCCCGGCGTCACCGGCCCGGGCGGCCTCGATGGCGGCGTTCAGCGCCAGCAGGTTGGTCTGGTCGGCAATGTCGGCGATGACCGTCATGATCTGGCCGATGCCGTCGGCCTGGCGGCCCAGTTCGGTCATGTCGGCCTTCAGGGTTTCGGCCTGCCCGTTGATGGCGTTGATGGTGTTCACCACCGATTCCACCAGCCGCGCGCCCTCCTGGGCCTGCGAGCGGGCGGAATCGGCCAGGTCCGCCGTTTCCGCGGCGTTGCGCGCAACGCTCATGGAGGCGGAGTTCATTTCCTCCACGGCGGCGGCAGCCTCTGCCGTGCGGCTGCGCTGCTCGTCGCTGCCGCGTGACGACTGTTCGATCTGCGCGGCCAGTTGTTCGGACGCCGAGGCCAGCATGTTGGCCACTTCGTCGGCCCTTACCGCGGCATGGGCGATGCGTTCGTTCTGCTGCTCTATGCGGGCGTGTTGGGTCTTGATGTCCGTCTGGTCCGAAATCAGGGCAAACCCGGCGATGAGCGTGCCGTCTAGGTCGTACATGGGGGCGGCGTCCACGCTGGCGTGCAGCCGCGCGCCCTTGCGGCCCGCCAGTTCCGTCTGCACGCCGCGCTGGGGGCTGCGCTCGCGCATGCAGGTGCCGATGACCGTGGGGTGGTTGTCGTCGCCGTGGAAAATGCGCCCCACCGGCACCCCCATGAAGGCTTGCGGGTCGCCGTCGATCTGCATGTAGTCGAGGGTGGTGCGGTTGACGAACAGCACCTGCTGGTCGGGCCCGGCCACCACGCAGGGCAGGGTGATGCCGTCCAGCAGCCCCTGGGCAAAGCCCAGCTTGTGCTTGAGTTCGCCCACCATGGTCCGCACGTTGTCACCAAGGCTGCGGAATTCATACTTGAAGTCCTGACGCAGGACGGCCTTCAGGTCGCCACCGGCCACGGCGCGGGTAAATGCCTCTATGTCCGCCACCGGTCGGGCCACAAGGCGGCGCACCAGCAGAGACACCACGCCCGCCAGCACCAGCAGCGCCGCCGCGCCGATGCCCAGCAGGGTGTTGCGTTGGGCAACGGCCGTACCGGCCAGTTCGTCGGTGTAGGCACTCATGCACACCAGCCAGCCGGTGGCGGGGTCCGTGGTGACGGTCAGGTACTTGCGTTCGCCCTTCCAGTCGTAGAAGGCGCTGCCGTTTTTCATGGACAGGGCGGTGCGCACGAATTCGTGCTCGGTCACGTCCTTGAGCATCATGTCCCTGTCGGGGTGGGCGATGATGTTGCCTCTGCCGTCCAGCATGAAGCCGTAGCCCCGCTGGCCGAAGTGCAGCCCGCTGACGAAGGTGGAGGTGAAGTTTTCCCAGCGCGGAAAGATGCCCACCCCGCCGATGACGCGGCCATCGGCATCGCGGATGGCCTTCACCGCCACGAAGATGAACATGTTGCCGCCGCCGGTCTTGGCGGTGATGATGGACTTGCCGATGAAGGTGTCCTGCCCGGCCATGACCGCCTTGAAGTAGTCGCGGTCGCCGCGCTTGCCTCCGGTCAGGTCTTCCATGTCGGCGTTGATGCCCGCGCGGATGATGCCCTTGTCGTCGAACACGATGACCGACCAGATGTTGCCGTCGCCGCGCACCACGTCCTTCAGGCGGTTCTGGGCGGTGGCGGCGTCGCCGGTCAGGGCTTCCAGCACCAGGCGCTGCTTGGCAAGCTGGTTGATGGTGCCGGTAAAGTTCTGCACGTACAGCGCAAGCGCATCGCGCGCGCTGGTGCCTGCCTGTTCCATGGAGTGCTGTTCCAGTTCCAGCGCCATGCGGTACGAGGAACCCGTCACGTAGTATATGATGCCGCCGAATACCGCGATGACGGCCAGCATGACGGAAATTATGAATACCGGTGCGACGCTTTTGACGCTCATGGTCCCCCCAAAGAATGCAATGTTTCGATCGTATATGAAATGTAGCGCCATGGCACGGATGCTGTCAAGAAATAGGGGCACTACCGGGGATATGGGGGTAAACAGAAGTGGCGCATCCGATACGCGGAATGCGCCACCCGAACGGCAAGTACGCCACGATTTGCTGGAGTGCTGTTACAACGATGTCACGAACAGGCGTATGCCGTTTTCCAGCATCTGCACGGCCATCATGATGAGCACGAGGCCCATCAGCCGTTCCATGGCGCGCATGGTGCGGGGGCCCAGCAGGCGGGCTATGTCCGGGGTAAAGGCCATGATGGCGGCGGTGGCCGTCCAGGCCATCAGGATGCCCGCCAGCACGTTGATCTGGGACATCATGCCGCCCTGGGCCTGCCGGGCAAAGACCATCACCGCCGCCAGCAGCGAGGGCCCGGCGATGAGCGGCACGGCAATGGGCACGATGAACGGATCGTGGGCCACGGCTTCCGTGTCGCCCTCCTGCGGCGGAAAGACCATCTTCATGGAAATGATGAACAGGATCAGCCCGCCTGACAGGCGCAGGGTGGACTGTTCGATTTCCAGCATGCCCAGCAGCGCATCGCCCAGCGCGTGAAAGCCCAGGATGATGCCGAGGGCGAACAGCAGTTCGCGCCGCAGGATGGCGCGCTGCCGGGCCTCGCCGTGTTCGCGCAGCATGCCGAGGCAGGCGGCGGCGTTGCCCACCGGGTCCATGATGAGGAACAGCGGCAGGGCGATCTCGAAGGCGGTGCGAAAGTTGAAGGCGTCGAACATGTGCATATCCGTCTTTGGGGCATAGCCGGTGTAGGGGAAGGTTCGTTGCTCGCGGCGGTCCGTGCTGCCCGTGCGGTTGGGCGATGATCCGCTGCCGGGCCCGGCACGGCAGACAAACGGATTCGCCCGGCGGGGCCACGCTGTCGCGGGTGCCGCCGGGCGGAAACTGTCGGGCGGCGCCGCCGCGCGCGGCTATTCGTCGATTTCCATGTACGTGGCCGACTGGGCGGCCTTTTCCGACACGGTGACGGCATGCAGGCGCACCCCGTGCGGGGCAAGGCGCGGGGTCAACTGTTGCCAGATGTGCCGCGAAAGGTTCTCGGACGAGGGGTTGATGGTGTCGAACGGCGTGACGTCGTTCAGGTTCTTGTGGTCCAGGGTGTCGAGCACCGCGTTCAGTTCGCGCTTCAGCACCTTGAAATCCAGCACGATTTCCGTGTCGCCGGTCAGGCGGTCGCCCTCGGCCACCATTTCCACGGCAAAGTTGTGGCCGTGCATGGATTCGCATTTGCCTTCGTAGTGGCGCAGCGCGTGCGAGGCGCAGAACTCCGAGCGCACGGTCAGCCGCCAGATGGATTTCTTCACGGTGTGTCTCCTGGGCGATGAGGCCAAAGAAAGCGAAAAGGCCAATTGGGGGCAGCCCCTACTCCGGGCCTTCGGTCCAGTGGGCGATGTCCGTCTCGAACGCCGGGCCGGGCTGGACCATCCACTGCGGGCCGAACTGCAACAGGCATTCGGACTCGTCCACCACCAGGCGCACGTTCACCGGCACCGGGCCGCGATGCCGCTCCAGAATGGCGCGCAGTGCGGCAAGGCTGGCGGGCTCCACGCGGGGCAGGGGCATGTCGATGGTCACGGGCTGGTCGCTGGCGCCGCAGGCGCGGGCCAGCGGAATGACCTTGTCGCCCAGCAGCTTGATTTCGCGCGGGGTGTCGTCGTCTTCTTCGGTCATGCCCGTCGAGCCGGACATGCCGTCACCGCCCCCGCCGTTCCTGCCGCCATCGTCGTTCTGCTGCTTGCTGATGGTGGCCTCCAGCAGGAGCGGCTGGTCGGACTTCAGCAGTTCGCGGAACTCCGCGTACGGTTCGGGAAAGAACACGCATTCGCCGGACGCGGTAAGGTCTTCCACCTGCAAAAAGGCCATGCGCGCGCCCTTTTTGGTCATGTGCTCCTTGATGCCGGTGACCAGCACGGCGGTCTTCAGCGACATGCCGGGGGCCATGTCCCGCGTTTCTTCCAGCGGGGTAAGGCGCAGGCGGAACAGTTCCTTGCGGTAGGGCTGGAGCGGGTGGCTGGTCAGGAAGAAGCCCAGCGCCTCCTTTTCGAAGCGCAGCTTCTGGTCGTCGTCCCACTCCTGGGCCTGCTGCTCTTCGCAGTCGAAGCCGATGCCGGGGCACACGGCGGGTTCTTCCGGCACCATGGTGAACAGCGAAACCTGGTTGGATTCCTTGTCCTTCAGGCGCTTCTGGGCCTTGCTGACCACGTTGTCCAGCGCGGCCAGCATGCCCGCGCGGGTGCAGCCCAGGCAATCGCACGCGCCGCCCTTGATCAGGCTTTCCAGCACGCGCTTGGTCACCTTGCGCAGGTTAACGCGCATGCACAGGTCCAGCAGCGAGGCGAACACCCCGCCTTCCTCGCGGGCATCCACGATTTCGCGGATGGCTTCGTCGCCCACGTTCTTGATGCCGCCAAGGCCGAAGACGATGGCCCCCTCGTGCACGGTGAATTCGCGGCGGCTGGCCTGCACGTTGGGCTGCAACACGGCGATGCCCATGTCCTTGCACGCGGCCACGTACTTCAGCAGCTTGTCCTGGTTGCCCATTTCCGACGTGAGCAGGGCGGCCATGAATTCCGTGGGAAAGTGCACCTTCAGGTACGCGGTGTAGTACGAGATGAGCGCATAGGCCGCGCTGTGCGACTTGTTGAAGCCGTACTCCGCGAACTTTTCCATCAGGTCGAAGATTTCGTCGGCCGTGGCCTTGGGGACGTTGTTCTTCTGTGCGCCCTCCACGAATTTGATGCGCTGCTGGCCCATTTCCTCGGCGTTCTTCTTGCCCATGGCGCGGCGCAGAAGGTCCGCGCCGCCCAGGGTGTAGCCCGCCGCGATCTGGGCGATCTGCATCACCTGTTCCTGGTACACGATGACGCCGTAGGTATCGCGCAGGCAGTCTTCCAGCGAGGGCAGGGGGTAGGTGACGGGCACCTCGCCGTGCTTGCGCTTGATGAATTCGTCCACCATGCCCGAACCCAGCGGGCCGGGCCGGTACAGGGCCAGCATGGCGATGACGTCGTCGAAGCAGGACGGCTTGAGCATGCGCAGGTACTGGCGCATGCCCGAACTTTCCACCTGGAAGATGCCGTCGGTGTCCCCGCGCGAGTACAGTTCGTAGGTTTCCGCGTCGTCCAGGGCCAGGGTGTCGAGGTCGGGCGGGGTCTTGCCCTGCCGGGCGATCTCGTCCAGCGAATCCTGCACCAGGGTCATGGTGCGCAGGCCCAGAAAGTCGAACTTCACCAGCCCGACCTTCTCGACCATCTTCATGTCGAACTGGGTGACTATTTCACCCTTCTTTCCCCGGTACAGCGGCAGGTAGTCGCGCATGGGCCTGTCGGAAACCACGACGCCCGCAGCGTGGGTGGAGGCGTGGCGCGAAAGCCCTTCAAGCCGCATGGAAACGTCCAGCAGCTTGCGGATCTGCGGATCGGTCTTGTACAGCGCGGCCAGGTCCGGTTCCGCGTCGATGGCCTTCTTGACCGTCATCTTCAGGTCTTCGGGCACCAGCTTGGCGATGCGGTCGGTCTCGGCAAAGGTCATGCCCAGGGCGCGGCCCACGTCGCGCACCACCGCTTTCGCCTTCATCTTCCCGAAGGTGGTGATCTGCGCCACCATGTCTTCGCCGTACTTCTCGCCCACGTACCTGATGACCTCGGTACGGCGGCGTTCGCAGAAGTCCACGTCGATATCGGGCATGGACACGCGTTCGATGTTCAGGAAGCGTTCGAACAGCAGGTTGTACGGGATGGGATCGAGGTTGGTGATGCGCAGCGACCACGCCACCAGCGAACCGGCGGCGGAACCGCGCCCCGGACCCACGGGAATGCCGTTGTCCTTGGCCCAGTTGATGAAGTCCTGCACGATGAGGAAGTAGCCGGGAAAGCCCATCTGGCCGATGACGTCCAGTTCCAGCTCAAGGCGCTTCCAGTACAGGTCGTGGTCGATGGTGTCGCGGTTGGGGTGGCGTTCCAGGCGGCGCTTCAGCCCTTCGCGCGAGAGGCGGCGAAACTCGTCCTCCAGGGTCATGCCCTCTGGCAGGGCATACACGGGAAAGACGTACTTGCCGAATTCGAACTTCACCGCGCACTGCTCGGCGATGCGCCCGGTGTTGGCCACGGCGTCGGGCACGTGGGCGAACGCCTTTTCCATTTCCTCCGGCGACTTGTAGTACAGTTCCTTGGTCTCGAAGCGCATGCGGCGCTCGTCGTCCACCTTGGCCTGGGTCTGGATGCACAGCAGCACGTCGTGGGCTTCCACGTCGCTGGCTTCCAGGTAGTGGCAGTCGTTGGTGGCCACCAGGGGCAGCCCGGTGTGGTCGGCGAGCTCGATGAGCTTCTCGTTCAGCTCGTCCTGTTCCTTCAGGCCGTTGGACTGCAATTCCAGATAGAAGTTGCCGGGGTAGATGGCTTCGTATTCGCGGGCGATGCGGATGGCATCGTCCATGCCGCTGCGCAGGAGCGCGCGCGGCACCTGCCCGGCCAGGCAGGCGGAAAGGGCGGTGATGCCGCCCGAGTACTGGCGCAGCAGGTTCATGTCCACGCGCGGCTTGTAGTGAAAGCCGTGCAGAAAGCCGTGGGATACCAGCTTGACCAGGTTGTGGTAGCCTTCGTTGTCACGCGCCAGCAGCACCAGGTGGTGGCGCACGCGGGCCAGCTCCGAGGTCTTGTCCGTGTGGTCGTTGGCCACGTAGACTTCGCAGCCGATGATGGGCTTTATGCCGAACTGCTTGCAGGTATTGTAGAAATAGACGGCGCCGTAAAGGTTGCCGTGGTCGGTGATGGCGGCGGCGGGCATGCCGAAGTCCACCGCCTTGGCGCACAGGTCCTTCAGGCGGATGGCCCCGTCGAGCAGGCTGTATTCGGTGTGGCAATGCAGATGAACGAAATCGGACATGGACGTTGGACGTGTTCCCGACAGGGCGGCGCAGGCCGGGCCGCGCGGGCGCGGTGCCTGGTCGTCTGTCTGTTCGCGTGTGAATACGGATGGTTGCCGCTTCGGGTGCCGCCCAGCAGGGCGGCGGCGGTGCCGTGACGGGGATGACACACCCTAGCAGAAGGGGGGCGCACCCACAACGCCGGAATGGGGGCGGTGAGTCCCCGGCGGTGAGTCCCCGGCGGTGAGGCCCGGACGGTGAGGCCCGGACGGTGAGGCGAACGGATTGGGTGGCCCGGTTGGGCCAGACATGTTGGGCCAGACATGTTGGGCCGGACAAGTTGGCCAGGCATGCTGGTCAGACGAGTGGGCGGGACGGGGAGCGGGCGCGGATTTGCCGCGCGTCTTGCCCGGCAGATGGGGAATGCGTACAACCACGGCTGCCGCCGCAGCCAGCGGGCGGCACAGGAGGTTGACGTGTTCGACGTGACCATGGCCCATGCGGCCGCCGCAGCCACCGTGGCAACGGACGCGGGACTGGGGGGGCTGATTCTGGAAAAGGCGGGGCAGTACGTCCTGATCATCGCCTTTTTCTGGTCCATCATCTGGTTCTTGCGTTTTCTGTACGGCCCCAAGGGCATATTCCGCGACCCGACCTGGGACCGCTGGAACGACCAGGCTCGGCGCGAGACGGAGCTTTCCGCGCAGGACGCCGACGCGCAGGCGCAGGCTGCGGCTCCCCACACGGCTCCCCACGCCGCCGCCCATGCGGCACAGTCCGCCGGGACGGCAGCGCCTTCCGACGGGGACCGGCGGTGAGCATGGACGCCCAGCGTGACATTTTCCGGCACGAGGCGTGGTTCGGCCAGTACGTGGACCGCTTCCTGACCGGCGATGCGGCGCATGACGCGCACATCGAACTCAAGCGCGAACATTCCCTGCTGGTGCTGGGCAACGCACGGGCCATCGTGTCCGAGGCCGTGGCGGCGGGGACCATGGACGTGGTCAGCGCCCGTGCGGCCTTGCTGGGCGCGCTGTACCACGACATCGGGCGGTTCCGGCAGTACCGGCGCTGGCAGACCTTCAGCGATGCGCGCTCCACCAACCACGGCCTGCTGGGCGGGCGCGTCCTGAACGAGGAACGCCCCCTGCACGACGAATCCCCCGCCGTGCGGCATCTGGCCGCCTGCGCCGTGGTGCTGCACAACCGTTTCGCCATTCCCGGCGGGGTTTCGCCGCGTGTCCGCCAGGTGACCCGCGTGGTGCGCGATGCCGACAAGCTGGACATCTTCCGGGTGCTGGCCGCCCACATGGAACCCGGCGGCCCTCGTGACGACGTGGTGGTGATGCACCTGCCGGAAGTGCAGGGGGCGTGGACACCCGCCGTGCTGGACGCGGTGCGCGCCGGACGCCTGGCCAGCTATGCGGACATGCGCTGCCTGAACGATTTTCGCATCCTGCTGTGCGGCTGGTGCTTCGACCTGGGGTTTGCCGCCTCGCGCAGGTTGCTGCGCGAATCGGGCCGGGTGGAGCAGTTGCTGGCGTGGCTGCCCGCTCCGGACCAGGTTCCGGAGATGGCCGAGCTGCGTTGCCGGGTGCTGGCGGCGCTGCACGACCAGAACGACATGGCGGACTGCCGCCCCGGCATGACGGGTGACGCGGCGGAAACGCCGGAATCCGTGGCCCCGTGAGCCCGTGCCCCGATGACCACGTGACCCGTAGACGGGTGCCGACGGCGCGCTTGCCCCTGCCCGGTGTCATTGCGATGTGCCCTCCTGCATCGTCCAACCCCCCGGATTTTCCATGACCGCCGACCCGTATGCCCGCATCGCGGAATGGTACGACCTGTTGCTGAACCCCGTGCTGGACGGGGTGCGCCGGGCCGTGGCCGAGGTCTGCCGAGCCGAGGGGCTGCTGCGGGTGCTGGATGCCTGCTGCGGCACCGGTCGGCAATGCGCGGTGCTGCGCGGGGCGGGCGTGGGCTGCATCGGGTCGGACCTTTCCCCGGCCATGCTGGGCGCGGCCCAGTCCGCCACCCGCGTGGTCCACTCCACCACCAGTGCGGCCGGGCCCTGCGAGCGGGATGCGGCCAGCGGGGGCGGTGACCCGCTGCGCCAGCGTGCAGTCGGGGGGGGCGAAAGCCCGTCTGCCGCTGGCTTTTCTCAATTTTTCTGCCGCATTCCCTTGTTGCGCGCCGATGCGCGTGTGCTGCCCTTCGCGGATAACGCCTTTGATGCGGTGGTGCTGTCGTTGGCCCTGCACGAGATGCCGGAGGCCGTGGGCAACGCGGCCCTGGCCGAGGCCCTGCGCGTGGCCCCGCGCGTGCTGCTGGCCGACTACCGGCTGGCCGAACGCAACCTGGACCTGCCCGCCGCCCTGTTCGTGCACCTGCCGGAACGGCTGGCCGGGGCGGAACACTACCGCAACTTCCGGGGGTTCATGGCCCGTGGCGGGGTGGAAGGGCTGGCGCACCGGGCCGGGGTGACCGTCATCCGGCGGGAACGGCTGTTCGGCGGGGCCGGGGCGCTGCTGCTGGCGGAGCGGAACAGCCGGGCAGCGTGACGGGTGGGGGAGTGGCATGTTGGAAGATGCCATGCCCGTTGCATGCCTGTTTCGTGCTTCCTTCGGGCCTGTTCCGGTTCTGCTCCGGGCCTGTCCCGTGCCCGCTCCGTACCCGCTCCGTACCTGACGCGCACCCCATCTTCCAACGTGCGCGCAACGCGAAACGCCCGGTCGAAGCCGGGCGTTTCGCGTTGGAAGGATATGGCCAGTGTCCGCCGTATGGGCGGGGCAGCGTGCGTTACTCCCTGGCCGCGCCCTCGCCGGTGGCGGAGGCGGGCACGGCGGCCACCAGGTCCAGGGTGGGCTGGGTCACCCGGCCCTCGGCCAGCAGGCGCTGGCGGGCGTCGGCCACGCGCAGGATGGACAGCGGCGTGGCCAGCAGCGGCACCAGGCCGGAGGTCAGGGCATCGCGGTAGTAGGTGGTGTCCTCGTGCTTGCCCAGGAATTCGCGCAGGGTGGCGTCGAGTGAATAGCCCTCTTCCTTGAAGGCGTCGTCAAAGGCGCGGTACATGTCCAGCCGCAGGCCCTCGCCGGTGAATTTCGGCCCGGTGGCCGTGCCGGTCAGCACGCCCAGCAGCCCCTGCACCACGGCCTGCTGCCCGGCGTTGACGGCCTTGTTCTGCACCCGCTCGAACACCGGTTTGGTGCAGCTTTCGCGCGGGGGGCAGACCCGTCCGGCGCAGGCGGCGCACAGGGCGGCGGCAAGCAGCAGCACAAGGACGGCGGTTTTCGGAAGGGCGGTACGGGCGGGGTGCGCGCTGTGGGGCGTGAAAGGCATGGCGTGGTCTCCTGCGGGACGTTGATGGCCGGGGTAGTATCTTCCAATAGGCCGTTGGGCATGCCGATGCAACCGATCGGATCGGAAGCGGATGGCGGTTGCGGCGGCAGGGGGCTAACCCGGCGTCTCGGAATCCGCTTCGGTCAGCCCCAGATGCACCATCAGCGCCGCGCAGTCGTCGGCCACCACGTGCGCCCCGGCCTCGTGCAGCGCGCGGGCAGGGCTTTCGCCGCTGGCCACCCCGGCGGTCAGGGTGCCCGCGCGGTGCCCGGTCACGATGTCCATGGGGTGGTCGCCCACCATCAGCGCCTCTGCGGGGGCGCGGCCCAGCATGCCCAGCGCGCGCAGCAGGTGGTCCGGGTCTGGCTTTACGCTGGGCACGTCGTCGCGGGTGAGCAGGCAGGGGCACAGGGCGTCCACGTCGGGAAACACGGCCCGCACCGCCTCCGGGCAGTTGCGGGTCACGATGGCCACGGCAACGTCCATGGCTGACAACGCTGCCAGCATGGGGCGGGTGAACGGAAACAGGCTGCCCCGGGCGGCGGCCTCCACCTCCACGCGGCGGATGGCGGCGTGGGCATCGGCATGCAGGGCGGCCGCGTCGTCGCGTCGGCCATGCGCTTCCAGCAGGCCCGCCACGTGGGCGATCCATTCCATCACCGGCAGGTCACGCCTGTCGGGAAGTCTCGTCGGCCCCGCCAGTTCCGCCAGATCTGTTGGACCCGTTTGTTTCGCCTGGCCAGCCAGCCCCGTTTGACGCGGCATGACCGGCGGATTCGGGCGTTGCGGCGGCTCCAGATGTGCCCGCATGGCCTCCGCCACGGTACGGCGCATGACGCCGAAGTCCAGCGTGGGCGCGGCAAGGGTGCCGTCGAAGTCGAAGACCACGGCGCGCACGGCCACCCCGGCGCAATGCAGCGTGCGGCGGGCCATCACTGGAACGGGGCCAGTCCCGGCAGGTTCAGCTGGGGCTGGGACTGGGGCGGCGCGGGCCAGGCGTCACTGGTCGGCACCACCAGCGTTGCCGGGTGAAAGCTGGACCAGGCAAACCACATGGCGTTGACGGGGATCAGCTCGTTCAGCACGGCGCCCTTCATGGGGCCAGCCTCGGCCTTGCCGTCGATGGACCATTCGCTGCCGCTTTCGGTGTCCACCAGCCGGTTGGGGCTGCCCTTCTTCAGCGCGAAGGTGGCGGGCTTGCTCCACACCGTGCGGTCGTACACCCGGATCACGTCCAGCCGCCGGTCCACCACGGCCAGCAGCGGCGTGGGGCCCTGGTCGATGTTGGCCACGCCGTTCTTGCGCAGGGTAGCCACGTCGATGGCCAGTTGCTGCCCCTGCACGTCCATGCCGAGGATGGGCGTCTTGGGCTTCATGCGCCTGTCCAGCTTGGGCACGGGGTGCATGATGCGGTCGTCGTCGTAGTAGGTGCCGGGCAGCAGGTAGGAACCGTAGGGATCCTTGCCGTACGAGCGGCGGATGGCCGTGGGGGTGGCCAGCACCTTCGCATCGGGCATGGCCGCGCGCGCCACGCCCCAGGTGGTCCACCAGGCGGGTATGCGTTGCAGCACCTTGCCGCGCAGGGGGCCGTCGATGGCAATGCCCAGCAGTTGCGACCACAGGCTGCCGGTGGCCCTGTCGAAGAGCACGGTGTTGTTGTACAGCAGGCGGCCATCCACCCCGAAGGTGGTCATGAACCGGCCCGCCTGGCCCTTGTACGCGGCCAGCACCCCGGTGAGCGGGCTGTAGGTGATGCAGTAGGTGGCGTCGCCCACCACCTCGTTGACCACCTCGTGCCAGACCATGATGCGCTGGGGGTAGATGCGCGGGCCGTCGGGCAGGCGCACCACGAAGACCGGTTCCGGGTCTTCCAGACTGAGGGCGGCGCTGATGGTGGAGGTGTATTCCGGGCGGTACAGGGCGGGAATGGCGTCGGGCTTGATCTTGGTTTCCAGCAGGCTGGCCGTCAGCTGCTTCAGGTCGTCGTCGTTGCGGGGGCCCGCGGCTGCGGGCAACGTCAGGCACAGCAGGGCGGCAAGGCAGGCGCAGGCCAGTCCGCTGAACCTGACGAGCCCGACGTTGAACAGGCCGATACGCGCGGGCAGGCCCGCCAGTGTCGCCGGCACGGTGCGGTGTGGCGGAAAGATGGTGCCGTGTGGTTGCATCCGTTGCCGCATGTGTTAGGTTCTCCTTGGCTGACGGCATGTTGCGGGGCGATGCGCCCACTGCCCGCCATGCGGGCATGCCTGGCGTGCGGGTTGCCGTGCCGGATGTTCCGGAAGACATGGCCGAAAGACATGGTGGCGGTGCGCGCCCAAGGCCGCTGCATCGGCATCCGGACAAGAATAGAGAAAACGGCGGCATGGGGCAAGGACGCCCCGATCCGTCGTATTCGATGACGTTTTGCACACCCCAGGAGGAACCATGGGCGAAACACCCATCTGCAACGTGCTGGTCTGCGGCGGTGCGGGCTACATCGGCTCGCACATGGTGCGGGCGCTGGTGGCGCGCGGCTGCACGCCCGTGATCTTCGACAATCTTTCCACCGGCCACGCCGATGCCGTGGATGCCGCCGCCCCCGACTGCGACCTTGTGCGTGGCGACCTGCTGGATCGCCAGGCCCTGCGCCGGGTGTTCGCCGAGCACAGCTTTGACGCGGTGATGCACTTTTCCGCCCGCAGCCTGGTGGGTGAATCGGTGCGCGAACCCGCACTGTACTACGCCAACAACGTCACCGGCACCCTGAACCTGCTGGACGCCATGCGCGAGGCGGGCGTGCTGCGGCTGGTGTTCTCGTCCACGGCGGCGGTGTACGGCAACCCGGTTGCCGAGCGCATTGCCGAGACGCATCCGCTGGCCCCGGTGAACCCCTACGGCGCGTCCAAGCTGATGGTGGAGCGCATGCTGGCCGACCACGCCACCGCCTACGGGCTGCGCTCCGTGGCACTGCGCTACTTCAACGCCGCCGGGGCGGACCGGGCGGGGGGCATCGGCGAATCGCATTCGCCGGAAACGCACCTCATCCCCAACATCCTGCGCGCGGTGCTGGGCACCGGACCCGCGCTCACCGTGTTCGGCAGCGACTACGACACCCCGGACGGCACCTGCGTGCGCGACTACATCCACGTCAACGACCTGTGCGATGCCCACCTGGCCGCGCTGGACAAGTTGCTGGCGGCGCCCGTGGGCACGGCGGCCCTGAAGGACGGGCTGACGAAGGACGGGCTGACGAAGGACGGGCTGACGGCGGAACCAGGCGGGAAGGTGGCGCTGCACTACAACCTCGGCAACGGGCTTGGGTTCACCGTGCGGCAGGTCATCGACGCGGCGGCACGGGTGACCGGGCGCGAGGTGCCCTATACCGTGGGGCCGCGCCGCGATGGCGACCCGGCCCGGCTGGTGGCCGACAGCACGCTGGCGGGCAGGGAACTGGGCTGGACGCCGAAGGTTGCCGACATCCGCGAGATCATCGAGACCGCGTGGGCCTGGCACCGCGACCAGAAGTACTAGGGCAGTTCCCGAATAGTCCTTTCGTTCGTTGGCCGACCGACCCCAAGGGCGCGAAGCGTGGCCGTCGGGCAAGCTCGCGAGCCCCTCGGCCATAGTGCGCAACGCGGTCAACCTTGGATGATTACCTGACGCCCCCGCAGCATCAGCAGCGGGGGCGTTTTCGTCGGGTGCGGCGGCGGGGCAATCCCCCTCCGGGCCGGGTGATGTTCCTTTTTCGCGGGGGGAGTGCTAGACGGAAGTATGCACTCCTTTACCCGCTTGTACGATGCCTGTCCGTCCGTGGTCGGCCAGCGCGCTTCACGGCGCCACTTCCGCGTGCTTGCGGCGTGTGGCGCGCACGCCCGTGTGCGACGGTGGCGCCTTGTATCCCGTGGGTTGTTGCCGCTGGCCGTGCTGCTTGGCGCCACCCTGTTGCTGGCAGGATGCGGCGAATCCTCGCCCACCGCCTCGTCGCCGCGCACGGTGCGGGCGGCAACGGTGTTGCTGACCGAGCGCGAGGCCGTGGCCTGCCGCGCCTTTCCGGCCACGGTGCGTGCCCGCCGGGTGGTGACGCTGGCGGCCAAGGGGCCGGGTGCGGTAGGTACGGTGTATGCCGAGGAAGGGGCGTTGCTGGCTCCCGGAACGCCCATATTGCAGGTGGACGACACGGAACTGGCCGAGCGCGTGGCCGCTACCCGGTCCGAACGGCAGGCGGCGGAACGCCAGCGCGACGCGGTGGCGGCCCGGCTGGCGTATGCCGCCGCCAACCTTGCCCGGACCACCGAACTGGTGCGTACCGGCGGGGTCAGCCGCGACGATTTTGACCGCGCCACGGCCGAGCATGGCTCCCTGCGCGAAGAGGCCGCCGCGCTGGAGGGCCGCATCGCCGCCCTGCGCCATCAGGAGCGGGAACAGGAAGCCACGCGCGGCTACAGCCGTGTGACCAGCCCGGTGCATGGGGTGCTGGCGCGCCGTCTGGCCGATGCGGGCACCTTCGTGGCTGCCGGACAGGTTCTGGCTCAGGTGGACGACCTTTCCGGCCCCGTGGATCTGGTGGCCGCCGTGGATGAGGGACTGCTGCCGCTGGCGCACCCGGACCAGCCCGTGCTGGTGGAGGTGCCCGCTCTTGTGGCCGCTCAAACGACCGCCCAAACGACTGGCCCGGCGACTGGCCCTGTGTCCGGTCCGGTCCCGGTTCAGACGGCGCAGTCCCCGCAGCCTCCTGTTGCGCCGCAGTCGGTGCGGGACGCCCGCGTGGCCGCCGTGGTGGCATCGGTGGATGCGGCCACCCGCACCTTCACCCTCAAGGCGCAGTTGCCGCGGGACATGGTGCGGGCTGGCGCGCGCACCGGCATGTTCGGCAGGGTGCTGTTGCCCACGGGGCGCGAATCCCGGCTGCTGTTGCCCGCCGCCGCCGTGGTGCGGCGCGGCGATCTGGACGTGGTTTTCGTGGCGGACGCGGGAGGCGTGCTGCGGCTGCGTCCGGTACGCCTGGGCCAGCGCTGGTACGGGCTGGAACGTCCGGATGGCCTGTGGCTGCTGCCCCTGCCTTCCGGTGATGGCCCGGGCACCCCGTCTGGCGCGCTGCTGGAAGTGACGGCTGGCCTTGCCCCCGGTGACCGCGTGGTGGTCGACCCCGCGCCCGATCTGGCCGATGGCGACCGGCTGGCGGTGCAAGGGTAGGGCTGCGCGGTCATGCTCGACGATCCCGATTCCCCGCGACCCTGCGCCCCCATGACGGGTGACGCTGCTCCGGACATTGCCCCTGACGTCCTTCCTGATGCTGCCCCAGACGCCGCTCCAGGCACTTCCGGCAAGACAGCGGAGACACCCCTTTCCGGCGAACCTTCCCCACCTTGCCCACCTTCCGTTCCGCCCGTTCCGCCTGCCCCGGCAGTGCCTCCCGCGCCCCCGCACGGGCACGGCCTGCTTGGCGCCATCACCGGCGCGCTGGTGGATTCGCGGCTGGTGCCGCTGCTGATCCTGGGCGCGCTGCTGCTGGGCGTGGCGGCCATCCTGCTGACACCCAGCGAGGAAGAACCGCAGATCATCGTGCCCATGATCGACATCCACGTGCGCATGCCGGGGGCCACCCCGGCAGAAGTGGAGACGCGCGTGGTTGGCCCCATGGAAAAACTGCTCTGGGAGATTCCCGGCGTGGAGTACGTCTACTCCACCTCCATGGACGGCGAGGCCATGGCCATCGTGCGCTTCAAGGTGGGCGAAGACCCGGAGCGCAGCCTCATCCGCACCTACGGCAAGCTGTACCAGCATCTGGACTGGATACCCCCCGGCTGTTCGCAGCCGCTGCTGAAGCCGCGCTCCATCGACGACGTGCCGGTGATGGCCCTGACCTTTGGCAGCGCCACGCGCGGCGCGCGCGACCTGCGGGCCGTGGCCCTGCTGGTGAACAACGCGGTGCGCGCCCTGCCCGGCGTGGCCCAGACCACCATCACCGGCGGCCTGCGGCGCGAGGTGGCCGTGCAGCCCGACCCGCAGCGGCTGCGCGCCGTGGGGCTGGACCTGGCCGGACTGGCGCAGGCGCTGGGCGTGCGCAACCAGGCCGCGCTGGCGGGCGAGATGGTGGCGGGCGGGCACGCCTTTTCCGTACGGCTGGACGGTTTTTTGCGCACCCCGCAAGAGGTGGCCGAAACCGTGGTGGCCGTGGCGGACGGACGCCCGGTACTGCTGCGCGACGTGGCCGCCATCAGCGACGAGCAGCCGGAGCCGGACCAGTACGTGTTCACCGCCGCCGGGCCTGCCGCGCACCAGAAGCACATCAACCTGCCGCCGGGGCGCATGCTGCCCGCCGTCACCCTGTCCGTGGCCAAGCGGCCCGGCGTCAACGCGCGCGACCTGACCCTTGCGGTGCGCAAGGTGGTGGACGACCGGCGCGGGGTGGACATTCCGCCCGACGTAGAGGTGCTGGTCACCCGCGACTACGGGGCCACGGCGCAGGCCAAGGCCGACGAACTGCTGGAGCACCTGGTGCTGGCCGCCGTTTCCGTGGGGGGCATCGTGGCGCTGTTCCTGGGGCTGCGGGCCAGCGTGGTGGTGATGGTGGCGGTGCCGGTGACCCTGGCGGTCACCCTGGCCACCTACTACCTGCTGGGCTACACCCTGAACCGGGTCACCCTGTTCGCGCTCATCTTCTGCATCGGGATACTGGTGGACGACCCCATCGTGGACGTGGAGAACATCGTCCGCCACCTGCGCCTGCCGGGCAACGACAAGCGCCCCCTGCGCGCCGTGGTGGTGGAGGCGGTGAACGAGGTGCGCGCCCCGCTGGTGCTGGCCACCTTCACCGTCATCGCGGCCATCATGCCCATGGCCTTCGTGGGCGGGCTGATGGGGCCGTACATGCGGCCCATGCCGGTGGGGGCATCGGTGGCCATGCTGTTGTCCATGGCCGTGGCCTTCGGCATCACCCCGTGGACGGCGCGGCACGTGCTGCGCCCCGTCGGCGGCGCGCAGGGGCATGGGCACGGCGAAGGGCCGGAGGACTGGGGCACCCGCCAGTACCGCCGCCTGATGGGCATGCTGCTGCACGCCCCGCACCGGCGCTGGCTGTTCCTGGGGGGCGTGGCCGCGCTGCTGGTGCTGGCCTGCTCGCTGGTGCCGCTGCGGGCGGTAATGGTCAAGATGCTGCCCTTCGACAACAAGAGCGAATTTCAGGTGGTGGTGGACATGCCCACGGGCACCCCGCTGGAGGCCACCGCCCGTGCCGCCGCCGACATGGCCGACGCGCTGCTGACCATGCCGGAGGTGACCGACTGCCAGGTGTACGCGGGCACCGCCGCGCCGTTCACCTTCAGCGGACTGATCCGCCACTACTACCTGCGTTCCGGGCAGGAAATGGCGGACGTGCAGGTGAATCTGGCGGACAAGGGCCGACGCAAGGCCGCCAGCCACGACATCGCCAAGCGGGCGCGCGAAATGTTGGTCCCGGTGGCCGCGCGCCACGGCGCGCGCATCAAGGTGGTGGAGGTGCCCCCCGGACCGCCGGTGCTGCAAACGCTGGTGGCGGAAATCTACGGCCCGGACGAGGCCGGGCGGCTGCGCGTGGCGGAGCAGGTGAAGGGCGTGTTTGCCGCGACGCCCAGCGTGGTGGACGTGGACTGGTACGTCAGCGACCCGCGCCGCGAGCAGCGCATCGTCATCGAGCCGGACAAGGCCGCGTTGGCTGGGGTGTCGCCCGAACGGGCGCGCCAGGTGGTGCAGGCGGCCATAGGCGGCGTGACCACGGGCCTGCTGCACGACCCGGACGCGCGCGAGGACGTGCCGGTGGTGGTGCGCCTGCCGCGCGAGCGCCGGGCCGTTCCGCCCGACCTTGCCGCCCTGCACGTGACGGCGGATGCCGGACGCGGCGGCGCGCAGGTGCCGCTTTCGGCCTTCGCCCGCATCGAGGAACGCATCCAGCCGCGCGCCATCTACCACAAGAACCTGCAATCGGTGGTCTACGTCACCGCCGACATGGCCGGGGCGGAAGAAAGCCCCCCCTACGCCATGGCCCGCATCGACGCGTCCCTGCGCGAGCTGGGCGACAAGGGCGAGGGCGCATGGCAGCGCCACGCCGGGGCGCGGCTGGACACCCTGTACACCCGCCAGCCGGAATCGCTGCGCGGCTTCAGCCTGAAGTGGGACGGAGAATGGCAGATCACCTACGAGGTGTTCCGGGACATGGGCGTGGCCTTCGCCGCCGTCATGGTGCTGGTGTACATGCTCACGGTGGGGTGGTTCGGCTCGTACACCACGCCCATCGCCATCATGTCGCCCATCCCGCTTTCGCTCATCGGCATCATTCCGGCCCACGCGGCGCTGGGGGCGTTTTTCACGGCCACGTCCATGATCGGGTTCATCGCCGGGGCGGGCATCGTGGTGCGCAATTCCATCATTCTGGTGGACTTCATCGAGGTGCGCCGGTCGGAGGGCGCGCCGCTGGACGTGGCCGTGGTGGAGGCCGGAGCGGTGCGCTTCCGGCCCATGCTGCTCACCGCGCTGTCGGTGGTGGCCGGGGCCTTCGTCATCCTGTTCGACCCCATTTTCCAGGGGCTGGCCATTTCGCTGCTGGCGGGCGAGGTGGCGGCCACGGTGTTCTCGCGCATGGTGGTGCCGGTGCTGTACTACCTCGACCAGCACCGCAGGAACCCGGCGGGCGGGTAGGAGAGACCTGAACGCGAACGAAAGCCGCCCGCGCGGCCCCGACCACTCATGGCTGGGGACCGCGCGGGCGGTTTGTTGCGTTTGCAGGCTGACGTTTCGGTGTGTTCAGGTGTGATCAGGCGTGGGCGGACATCTCTTCCAGAATGATCCGCGCTGCGGCATCCGCCGCGCCGGGGGGGCCGCAGCGGCGGCGCAGGTCGGCCAGGTCGGCGCGCACGCGGTCCAGTTCGCCGGGGGTATCCAGCCAGCGGCTGGCGTGGCGGGCCAGTACGGCGCCGTCGGCGTTTTCCTGCAACAGTTCGGGAAACACTTCGCGGTTCAGCACGAGGTTGGGCAGGCTGACCCACCGGACCTTCACCAGCCGCTTGCCCAGCCAGTACGAGAACGGCGACACCCGGTAGGCCACCAGCGTGGGCACGCCCAGCAGCGCCGTTTCCAGCGTGGCCGTGCCCGATGCGGCCAGCAGCAGCTGGCAGGTGCGCAGGGTGGCGTAGCGGTCGTCGGGCGATTCGATGGTCAGGGGCACGTCGGCGGGCCACAGGGCGCGCAGGGCGTCCTCGGTCACGTTGGGGGCGCGCACGCAGTGGAAGGACAGGCCGGGGCGGTCCGCCAGCAGCAGCCGGGCAGCCTTGCCGTATTCCGGCATCAGCGCCTCTATCTCCTTGCGGCGGCTGCCGGGCATCAGACCGATGCGCCCCGGCACGGGGGCGATGGCGTCCAGCCGCTGCCAGTCCATCATGTCCAGCAGCGGGTTGCCCACGTAGTCCACGTCCATGCCGTGGCGGCGGTAGAACTCCACCTCGAAGGGCAGGATGCAGATCATCCGGCGGATGTGGCGGCGGATGAAGTTGACCCGCCCGGTGCGCCACGCCCATATCTTGGGGCTGATGTAGTAATGCACCGGAATGCCCAGCGCGTGGGCGGCACTGGCGATGCGGAAGTTGAATTCCGGCGCGTCGATGAGCACCACCGCGTCGGGCCTGCGCGCGGCCAGTTCGGCCTTGATGCGGCGCAGCATGCCGAGGATGCGCGGCAGGTAGCCCAGCACCTCGGTGATGCCCATGACGGACAGGTCTTCCACCCGCAGGATGGCGTCCTGCCCGGCACCGCGCAGGTGCGGTCCGCCCATGCCGATGCAGCGCAACGACGGGTCGCGGCGGCGCAGGGCCTCCAGCAGGTGTCCGCCGTGCATGTCGCCGGATAGTTCACCGGCGTTGATCCACACGGTGCGCGGCGGGGGGGTGGGGGCTGCGCCAGTCGTTGGGCCAGTCGTTGCGCCCGACGTTGCGCCAGACGTTGCGCCCGACGTTGCGCCCGACGTGGGGGCGGACGCTGCGGCAACGAGGGCGGCCGCTTCGGCAGGCTCCGCGCCCGGCTGGGGGGTGTTCGTCATGCCCTGCCGCCTACGCGCCCATGCTTGCCGTGGTGGCCGGAGACGGCGTGGGCCGCAGCCGGTCGTACAGCCGGATCAGCAGCATCACCACCACCATGGAGAAGATCAGCCGCGCCCACAGGGTGCCGCCAAGGTGCGCGCCGATGAGGGCCATCAGCAGGGTGTCCTCGATGAGCGCGTGCGACAGGCCCATGAGCGACAGCGAACTGAACACGTCGCGCGGGGGCACCTTGCCGCCCTGCACCTCGTGCACGATGAGTCCGCCGCCGTAGGCGATGCCAAGGCTGAGGCCCACGATGGTGATGGTGGCGGCGTTGTCGCCGATGCCCATCAACCGCAGCACCGGGCGCAGGCAGGCGTTGAGCAGCCGGGTGATGCCCGCGGCGTCCAGCACGCGCATCAGGCCCATCAGCACCAGCACGATGCCGAAGACCGAGATCAGGTTGCGCGCCTCGTTCCAGGCCCAGGCGGCCAGGGTGGCCGGGGCCTCGCGCGGGGCCCACAGCATGGTGGCGGGTTCGGAAAGGTAGCCGGTGGCGTCGAAGAAGGCGCGCATCAGCATGCCGCACAGCAGCGCCCCGCCAAAGCGCAGCACGATCTGGGTGGTCATGTTCAGGCCGCACTGCTGGGCAATGCGCCCTTCCACCAGCACGTTGTGGGCGATGAGGGTCATGGTGGCGAAGGTGGTCACCTGGGCCACGCTCAGCTGTTCCATGCCCGGCAGCAGCCCGGCGTACACGAACAGGCCGCTGTAGATGTTCACCAGCATGCTGGTGGCCCACGACAGGCCAAGGTCGGCGGGCAGGCCCACCAGCCCCATGACGGGTGACAGAGGCAGGGCCAGGTAGCGCACCAGGTCCAGTTCGGTCAGCACCTTGACCACGATGATGATGGGCACCATCACCTTGACCAGCGTCAGCCAGACGTGGAAGGCGTCCCTTGTGGTGCCGTGCGCGGCGCGTGCGAGCGTGCGGAGGGTTTCGGCGGGCGGCATGTGGTTTCCCTTTGGTATCCTGATCGTTGGTGGCCGCTGGCCGAAGTGCGGTCTGCCCGCGCGACGTCAGGCGTCGTGCGTGCCGGGCAGGCATTCCTTGTAGATGTAGTCGCGCAGGGCCTGCGGCCACGGGCGCGGGGTGATGCCGGTCATCTGGGTGAAGCGCGCGGTGTCCAGCACCGAAAAGGGCGGGCGCTGGGCCTTTTGCGGGTAATCGCGCGAGGGTATCGCGTGCACCTTGCAGGGCAGCCCGGCCAGGTTCACCGCCTCGGACGCCAGTTCGCACCAGCTGGCCTGCCCGGCATTGGCCACGTGGAAGATGCCGGTGGCCCGCAGTTCGGCCAGCTTCACGCTGCCCGCCGCCAGATCCAGGGTGTAGGTGGGCGAGCCGATCTGGTCGTGCACCACGCGGGCCTCGCCCTTGTCGTGGCAGATGTCCAGGATGACCTTGACGAAATTGCGGCGCCCCGGGCCGAACAGCCAGGATGTGCGCACCACGCAGGCGTTGTCCGGGCACTGTTGCAGCACGGCCTGTTCACCGGCCAGCTTGGTGGCGCCGTAAACGGACGCGGGGTCGGGCGTGTCGTCCGGCGTGTAGGGCGTGCCCTTCCTGCCGCTGAACACGAAATCGGTGCTGAAGTGCACAAGGTGCATGGGCGTGCCGCGCACCATGCGCGCAAGGCAGGTGGGCAGTTGCCGGTTGAGGCGGGTGGCGTCTTCCTCGCGCTCTTCGGCCAGGTCCACCTGGGTCCAGGCCACGGTGTTGAAGATCACGGCGGGTTCGGCGCGCTCGATGAACGAGGCCAGCGCCCCGGAATCGAGCACGTTCACGTCGTCCCGCCCGGTGGGCAGGGCGTCCCAGCCCGATTCGCGCAGCACGCGCACCAGGGCCTGGCCGAGCAGCCCGGTCCTGCCGCCGAGCACCAGCGCCTTGGGGCGCGGGCTCACAGTCGTTCTCCGTACCAGCGTTGCATGAATTCCCTGTACGCCCCCGAGGCCACGCTTTCAAGCCATGCCGCGTTGTTCCGGTACCAGGCCACGGTTTCGGCCAGACCCCGCTCGAAGTCGTATTCCGGCGCGTAGCCAAGTTCCCGCGCCGCCAGCGAAAAGTCCATGGCGTAGCGGCGGTCGTGGCCGGGGCGGTCGGTAACGTGGCGGATCAGGCTTTCCGGCTTGCCCACCAGGCGCAGGATGGCGCGCACCACCTCTATGTTGGGACGTTCCGCCGCGCCGCCGAAGTTGTAGACAGCGCCGGGGCGGCCCTTTTCCAGCGCCAGCAGTACGCCACGGCAGTGGTCGTCCACGTGGATCCAGTCGCGCACGTTCATGCCGTCGCCGTAGACGGGCAGGGTTTCATCGCGTCCGGCCCGGCCGATCATCAGCGGAATGAGCTTTTCGGGAAACTGGTAGGGGCCGTAGTTGTTGGAGCAGCGGGTGATGACCACCGGGTAGCCGTACGTCTCGAACCAGGCGCGGGCCATCAGGTCGCCCGCGGCCTTGGAGGCGGAGTAGGGGCTGTTGGGGGCCAGCGGGGTGGATTCGGTGAAGCGGCCCTCCGGCCCCAGGGTGCCGTACACCTCGTCGGTGGAAACGTGGACGAAGCGGGTAACCCCGGCTTCGCGCGCGGCGGTGAGCAGGGTCTGCGTGCCCAGCACGTTGGTGACCACGAAGGGCGCGGGGTCGTCGATGGAGCGGTCCACGTGGGTTTCCGCCGCGAAGTTGACCACCGCGTCGATGCGGTGCTGCGCAAGGATGCGGCGCACCGCGTCCGCATCGGCGATGTCGGCGTGCTCGAAGAAATAGCGGGTGCCGCCGTGGGTCTTCTCCACGTCGGCGAGGTTCAGCGGGTTGCCCGCGTAGGTCAGCTTGTCGAGGTTGACCACCGTGACGTCGGGGCGGCGGTCGATGACGAGACGGACGAAGTTGGTGCCGATGAAGCCGCAACCGCCCGTGACGAGTAGGCGCATCATGTCTCCGTGATGGTGACGGGTGTGCAGGGGGGGGCCAGGCGGTGAAGCCCGGCAAGGCCTGGCGCACAGGTTCGGGCCGGGCCCTGTAAAGCCCTGATGGTACAGGCAGCGGCGGTGCAAGGTCAATATGGCGCGGTGGGCGGCGCTGGAACGGCGTGCGCCATGCATCGTGCAGAAATAACTTGCAATGTTGCGCTGTTGTAGGTAGCGTGCACCGTGGCGCTTCACGTCGTTGCGCCGCCCGGCATGGCGGTTCGGAGGCAGCCCCTGCGCTCCGCGCGCGGCGAATCCGCGTCCAGTCCGCGTCCAGTCCGCGTCCAGTCCGCGTCCAGTCCGCGTCCCGTTCGCGTCCCGTTCGCGTCCCGTTCGCGTCCCGTTCGCGTCCCGTTCGCGTCCCGTTCGCGTCCCGTTCGCGTCCCGTTCGCGTCCCGTTCGCGTCCCGTTCGCGTCCCGTTCGCGTCCGCCTGCCGCACGCCTGTTTCGTATACGGTTTCCACGGCACCCACATGAAGAAAGGCATCCTTCTCGCCGCGTTCGGCTCCGGCACCCCGCAGGGGCAGTCCACCCTTCGTCTGTTCGACGAACGGGTGCGCGCGCTATTTCCCGGCGTGCCGGTGCGCTGGGCGTTCACCTCCGTCGTCATGCGCAACCGGCTGGCGGCGGCCCGCAAGAAGACCGATTCCGTCCAGAAGGCCCTGCGAAAGATGTGGTTCGAAAAGTATACGCATGTCGCGGTCCAGTCGCTGCATTCCATTCCCGGCGCGGAATATGCCGACCTGCTGGCCGACGTGGAGGACATGCGCGGTGGGGGCGGCATCCGGTCGGTCGGGGGCGAGGGCATCCGGCCAGACGGAGAGGGCGGCATCAGCCCGGACGGCTTCGTGCGGGCCACCGTGGGCGCGCCCCTGCTGGATTCCGACGACGACATCCGCCGCGCCACCGCCGCCCTGCTGAACCACCTGCCGCCGGAGCGCACCCCCGGCGAGGCCTGCGTGTTCATGGGGCACGGCACCTGGCACGAGGGCGAATCGCGCTACGGGGTGCTGTCCGCCCAGGTGCGCGAGCGCGACCCGCTGGTGCACATCGGCACCATGGACGGAGACTGCACCATCGGCGACATCCTGCCCCGCCTGGCGGAGGCCGGGGTGCGCCGGGTGTGGCTGCTGCCGCTGCTCTCGGTGGTGGGGCGGCACGCCATGCTGGACATGGCCGGTGATGCGCCGGATTCGTGGCGGTCGCGCATCGTGGCGGCGGGCATGGAATGCGTGCCCGTGCTGCGCGGCACGGCGGAATACGGCGGCTTCG
The DNA here is from genome assembly GCF_019931275.1 of Nitratidesulfovibrio sp. SRB-5. Taxonomy (NCBI): domain Bacteria; kingdom Pseudomonadati; phylum Thermodesulfobacteriota; class Desulfovibrionia; order Desulfovibrionales; family Desulfovibrionaceae; genus Nitratidesulfovibrio; species Nitratidesulfovibrio sp. SRB-5. The sequence goes on from NZ_JAIOTY010000001.1 coordinate 1,403,892, forward strand.
TGGACATCTGGCTGGACCATCTGGGCGTGGCCCTGCGCGCGCTCGACGCGGACGGGGACACGGACGGGGACGGGGTAGCCCGATAGCCGCGAACCCCACGGCAGGCATCGCAGATTTGTCTGACGCGCTGACGCCCCTGACGTGCTGACACCCCCGACGTCGCAGGTTCACCGGACGCTCCTGATTCTCCCGACGCGCCTGACATGCCGGACTCGCAGCTGGCCGGAACAGGGCCCCGCCGCCGGATTTCCTTCCCTTGCGTTTTCGCGGGTTGCTTCCCTTTCCGCCGTTCCCGCCTCCGTTCCCCGACCGGTTCCCCCGCCCCCGCTGGCGTTCGGGGGCAAAATCGGCTACAACGCCACGGAACGACACCATTTTGCAGAACACCGGAGTATTCATGATGTTCCGTTGTCCCGGCCGCCCCGCGCGCGGCCACGGGGTGGCTCCGTCCCCCCGCCATATGGCTTTCCGCAGGATGCCCCTCAACGCCGCCCCGGGCGCGCTTGCATCGCCGTGGCGGCTCCTGTGCGGCCTTGCCGTCGTGGTGGCCGTGCTGTGCCAGGCCGTGCCGGGCCATGCCCGCCGCGTAGAGGCCGTGTGGGGCGAAGGGCAGGCTTCCAAAACCCGTGCGCAGGCACAGGGCGAGGCCTTTACCAGCGCCGTCACCGACGAGGCCCTGGACATCCTGCGCGCGCCCCTTTCCGAGGCGCGCCGCGCCGCGTTGCGCGAGTACCTGTCCTCCGTCACCGGCGAGGTGGTGCGCGGCTACAGCGAACTGGGCATGACCCCGGTGCAGGGCGGCACCCGCCTTGCCGTGGACGTGGACGTGAACCGCGACATGCTCAAGGAGCGCCTGCGTCAGGTGGGCGCCTACTACACAGCCGAAGAACCCGTGGCCATGGTCTTGCAGCTTTCCGGCGCCTCGCCGGAGGTGGCGGAGCGGGTGAGCAGGCTGCAACTGCTGTACGGGGTGGAGCAGCGCGCCGGAGCTTCGGTGCGCGTGGCCCTGCGCCCCCAGAATCCCCAGAGCAAGGGCTGGTACGGCACGCTGGACGCGCCGGAAGGGTCCACTTCCGCGGATGGGGCCAGCGTGGACGACGCGTGGCGCGGACTGTGGGCGTGGTATTTCTCGCACCGTCAGGTGGCCGGGGCGGCGGCGGGCCAGCAGGCCGTGCTGCGGGTTTCCGGCTGGCTCACCGCCGACAGCGTCGAATCCTTCGACCGGGCGCTGCACGACTGGGACCGTGCCCTGCAAAGCGCGCAGTTGCAGGACGTGACCATGCGGCCCGGCGGTCTGGTGGCCACGTGGAAGCTGGTGCTGGTGAACCGGGCGGAACTGGACCGCCGCCTGGACGAGTACCTTGCGCCGCGCAAGCTGACGCGAGAGGTTCTGCCGTAACGCGAAAACGAAGAAACCCGGCGGGCATGCCGCGCCGGGTTTCGAAAGATGTCGGTCGGGCACATGGCCCGGTTATGCCTGCTTGTCGTCCTTGTCGGTCTTGCCGTTCTTCTTGCCCGGAGTGATGTCGATTTCATCGGGCTCGCTGGTGGCCCGCTTGAAGTTCCGGATGGCACGCCCGAGCCCGCCGCCGATTTCGGGCAGCTTGTTGGCCCCGAATACCAGCAGGACCAGAACGAGAACGACCAACAATTCCTGAATGCCGATACCGAACATATGCATGCCTCCGTTAGTGGTGTCATGCATATACACATCGGGTACACCCCGGTCAAGGCGCGCAACGCCGGGGGATGGCCTGTGTTCCAAGGTGGTTGCGCACACTTCAATGAATGGAGCGATACATGCGACGCATCGTTGTCATAGGTTCCGGTGTGGGGGCGGGCAAGCTTGCCGCGCGCGTCAAGCGGCTGTTGCCGGGGTGCGAGGTGAACATGATCATGCCCGAGGCAGAGGGTGACGGCACCGGGCACGGCGGGCCGTTTTCCGCGCACATTGCGGGGCGGCGCGCCTCGCGCGTGCTGCTGGCCGCCCGCGAGGTGGGTGTGCTGGATGCCGCCGAACTTTCCGTCGATCTTGACGCCAACACCGTGATCACCGGATCCAGCCGGGGGCGGCTGGCCGTGCGCTACGACCAGCTGGCCCTGGAAATCGACGCCACCCCGCGCATTCCCCGCGCCCTGCGCGGCGCGCCCAACGTGTTCGCCTGGCCCTGCGCCGACGCCACGGGCCTTGACGGCCTGCTGGCCGAACGAGTGGCCGCCGGGGCCTGCCGCGCCGTGGTGGTGGGGCAGGGGGCCGAGGCGCTGGAAGCCCTGCGCCTTGCCCGCGCTGCCGGGGCCACCCCGGTGTGGGTGCGCACCCGCGCCGCCGCTGGTGATGCCGCCAACGCCGTGGACGCGGACATGTGGCGCCACGCGGCGCGCATGGCCCGCCGCAACGGTGTGGAAACGGTGAACTGGACCGGCGTGGCCATGGAACGCATGGGCGCGCTGCCCGCCGAAGGCGGCGGTTTTGCCGCGCTGGTGGCCGTCGGCCCCGACCGTGCAGAAGGGGGAGGCGGTTCCGACCTGCGCGTGGAAGGCGACCTGTTCATCTGGACCAGCCCCATGGTGGTGCAGAATCCGGCCCTGACCCTGGACGGCATCAGCCTTGACGACACCGGCCGCATCGACGTGGACGGCTGCCTGCGCACCGGCGCGCCCGGCGTGTACGTGTTCGGTACCGGTGCCGGCGTCGAGCGCATGGCCCCGGACGGCAACGTGGAGCGGGCCGCTGCCGTTCCCGCGGAAGTGCCGGGCCTTATCCGCGCCCTGGCCGACCATCTTGCCTCCATCGACGGCAGCGGCGCCAGCGTGGCCCCCGCGCGCGGCGTGGCTGCCTGCCCGGCTGGTGACCTGGCGGCGGAACTGGCCCGGCCCGATGCTTCGGCCATCGAAGGTGTGTCCGCTGAACAGGCTGCCGATCTGGCCGCCGGTCTGGCCGCCGCGCTGGGCGACTGCCCCTGCCGCCTGCCCGCCCTGGGCACCGTGCACGGCGAAGGCCCCGGCGTCACCGTGTCCGCCGTGGGGCTGGGCTCCGCCGCTTGCGTCAGGGCCGAAGTGGAAACGGAGTTTTCCGTCTACGCAACCCCTGCCGTCGAAGGCGGTTCCGCACGTGACGACGACGATGCCGCCGCCTGGGGCGGTCTGCCCGCCGGGCATGCCGTGAAGCTGCTGGCCGCCAAGTCCGGCGGTGCGCTGCTGGGCGCGCAGGTGGTTGGGCGCGACGCGGAACTGTGCGCCGCCGTGGTGTCCGCCGCGTCGCTTGCGCTGCGCGCGGGCATGCGCGTGGCCGACCTGGCCCAGGCGGAACTGCCCGGCGGGGCCGGTGAACTGCTGCGCCGCGCGGCGGCCGTGCTGTCCAACAAGCTGGCGGGCCGGTACTTCGGCATCACCTCCGACGAATTCATCGCCTCGCGTGAGGCCGGAGCGGAGTTCTTCACCCTGGACCTGCGCAGCGCGCCCGACTGGCGCGCTGGTCACGTGCCCGATGCGTACAACATCCCGCACACCCAGTTGCGCAAGCGGTTGCAGGACGAAGTGCCGCGCTTCACCCCCATCGTGCTGGTGGCCGCCACATCGGACGCGGCGTGGAGCGTTGCCTGCATGCTGGGCGGCCTGGGGGCCACCGACCTCTACGTGCTGGACGGCGGCATGGCCTTCTGGCCCCACGCGCTGGAGAAGGCATGACCTTCGAGAAACAGGGCGAGAATCCCGGCAAGGGGGAAAAGGTTCCCCGGCGCACCGGCGCTGCCGCCGGGCCGGACGACTCCGGCGGCTCGCCTGCGGCGAGCGGCCGGGGCCGCCTCATGCGTTTGCCCGGCATCAACTGCCGCTTTCACGAGGGCGGTCACTGCGCCGTGGACGAGACCATGAACCCCGGCCTGAACGAGGACTGGCGCTGCGGCGAGGAGCAGCGCATCGTCCGGGCCTACGACCATTTCCTCGAACAGGCGGAAACGTTCGACCTGTCGTCGGAGCAGGCCACGGCGCTGTGGGAGCGCCGCCTGGCCACCATACCCCCGCCCGGCGGGCTGTGCGCCGACTATACCCCGCCCGCGCGTTGCCCGTCCTGTACGGGCGGCGGGTGCGGCGACGATGCGGACTGGTTGGACTGCACCCACTTCCGCGAGGGGGTGTGCGTGCTGCTGCTGCCCCGTTGCGACGGCATCTGCGAGCGGTTCCAGGGGGCGTGAACGGCCATGGCGCCCGGCGCCCCGTTCTCGCTGTTCCAGATACTTCAAGCCCTTACCGATGGTGACCATGCACAACGCTTCCGAACATCCCGTGCTCTACATTCCCCTGCTGCATCGTGAGCTGGCCCCCGCCTGTCTGCCCGAGGGCGTGGCGTTCCTGTCCGCCGGGTTGCCCGGCGCCCCCTCGGTGGGCGGTGGCGCGCCGCAGGACGCCGCCGCCGCTTCCGCCGCCGCCCCGTGGCGCTCGCCCCTGCTGCCCCTGTCCGAGGCTGAGGCGCGCGCCTGTCTGGCCGAACTGCTGGACTTCGGCATGAACGTGGGGTCCGGCCCGCATGGCGACCTGGCCGCCATGGTGGCCGCACTGGAAAGCGCGCAGGACGAGGCCCCGTTCTCCCTGGGTCGCTCCGAACTGGCCGCGCTGGAGAATTTCTCCTCCGGTGGGACTGGCGGGACTGGCGGGACTGACGGGACTGGCGACGGGGCCGCTTCCGAGGATGCGGCCCAGGCGGACCGCAACCGGCGCATGGCCGCGCAGAAGACCCTGATCCTGGCCTGGCATCTGGAAGAGCGCGTGCGCGAACTGGACGCCCTGAAGGAAAAGTTTTCGCGCAGCCGCGAAAGCCTGGCCGACATCCTGGGTGTGGAAACGGACGAGGAGCTGCGCGAGATGCCCGCCCTCGACCCGTATTCGGCCATGCTGCCCGGAAGTGGCGCCGACATCATCGGCCCCTCGTGGCGGGTCATCGTGGAGAACATGGGGCCCTTCCTGCCCGACGGCGCGGTGCTGTTCACCTGCGATGCCGAGATTTCCGCCACCCTGCGCGACGGCGGCGCCGCCTTTGCCCCCGTCACCGCCGAGCAGGCCGCCAGCCTGTGCCCCGCCTGGGGCGACAAGGTGGCCAAACTGGTGGTGCACGCCCGCCTGCCCCTGTGGCAGGTGGCGGGACGCCCCGGACCCGACGCCGCGCGCCCCTGGCTGGACCGCGTGTTCGACGTGGTCTGTTGCGGCAAGTGTGCAAGATGATTTTTGAGAAAATGTGAAGAGTAATCGGGGGAAGGGACCTTTTGCCCCAGCCGTTAGGTGAGCTTGCGAACCTTACGGATGGGGACCGCAACGCGTAAAAAGGTCTCCTTCCCCCGTACCCCCATCCCCCAAAACTTTCATTTGGGAATACATCGTAGCGGCACCTTGGGAGACTGACCAAGGGTCTGTGCTTGTCGCCGTTTCACCATAGTACCTCAGGGCGGCGGCATCGGGGCATGATGTCGTGACGCCAGCCTTACCTTCGGAGTCATCGTGTATCCAACGGTTCATCGTCTTCAGCAGCTGTTCCCCAAGGGTCTCAAGGGCATCATCTTCGATTGCGACGGCGTGCTGTTCGACTCGCGCGCGTCCAACATCCAGTACTACAACCTCATCCTTGATGCGCTGGGCCAGCCGCCCATGTCGCGACAGGACGAGGACTACACCCACATGGCCTCGGTGGGGCAGTCGCTGGCGCGCATCGTGCCGCCCGCGCTCATGCCCGGGCTGCCGGAGGCGCGCAAGCGCATCGTCTACCGGCGCGACATCCTGCCCCTGCTGGAGCCGGAGCCGGGCCTGCTGGAACTGTTGCGCTGGCTGCGCGATGCGGGCTTTCGCCGGGGCATCTGCACTAACCGCACCACCACCATGGAATACGTGCTCGACCACTTCGGCATGACCGAGCTGTTCTTTCCGGTCATGACGGCGTCGCGCGTGCGGGCCAAACCCCACCCGGAAGGCATCTGCGCCACCCTGGACGCCTGGGGCCTTGCCCGCGACGAGGTGGCCTTCATGGGCGACACCATCGCCGACGAGGAAACCGCCCGCATGGCCGGGGTGTGCTTTTGGGCCTACCGCAGCCCGTCACTTTCCGCGCGGCTGCACCTGGACGACTTCTGGGCGCTGCGCCGGGTACTGGCGGAATACGTCAGGCACGAGCAGGACGAGCGGCAGTACGGGCGGCAGGACGAACGGCAGTACGGGCGGCAGGACGGGAGGCAGGGCGCGGGCAAGACGCTGCAAGGCGCCGCGTCCGGTTGTTTCCACCGCTAGCGACCGGTTGGCGGCTGGCGCGTGCCCGGTACGCCACAGGCGGGCAACTCGGCGTCGTCAGGTGGGCATGGGGCGCGCATCTGGCGGGCAAACGGCGGGCATCGAGTGGGGGCATCCGGAAGGCAGGGCCGTGCGCCCGGTGCAGGAGTAACCACTTTTTGCTTGATTCTTGTGGCGGGTAAGTGGAAGTATCGGTGTTACGGTCGCCCCTCAATTCCGGGGTGCGCTTAACCGGAGGGTTCATGTTCGTTTTCTCGAATCTCATTTTCGGCGTGGCGCGCGTGCTGGATGCCGTGCTGAACCTGTATTTCTGGATCGTCATCGTTTCGGCGGTTCTCTCGTGGGTCAACCCGGATCCCTACAATCCCATCGTGCGCATTCTGCGCAACCTGACGGAACCGGTGTTCTACCGGGTCCGCAAGTGGATTCCGTTCACCTACCTGGGGGGGCTGGACCTGTCCCCGGTGGTGGTGCTGCTGGCCATCCAGTTCATCAACGCCGTGCTTGTCCAGTCGTTGTACCAGTTCGCCGTCACCATGCGATAGGGGCGTCACATGTCCGTGAGCCGCATAGATCTGCTGAACCACAGCTTCTCCAAGTCCCTGCGAGGCTACACCACCGAAGAGGTGGACAGGATGATGCAGGAGGCTGCGGATGCCATCGGTCGGCTGAGCGAGGAAAAGGCCGCGCTGGCCGGGCAGGTGGCGCGGCTTGAGGAACGCCTGGCAGAATTCAGGGAGCGGGAATCGACGTTGCGAGACACGTTGATGACCACCCAAAGGGTTACCGCCGACCTCAAGGCAAGTGCCCAGAGGGAGGCGCAGCTGATCATCGACGCTGCCCATTCCAAGGCGGAGAACCTCATCAATCAGGGGCAGCTCCGCCTTGCGCGCATTCAGGAGGACATCGCCGAGGCCCGCAAGGTCAAGGCGCAGTTCGAAATGAAGGTGCGCGCCGTGGTGCAGCAGCACCTGCGCATGCTGGACATGGCCCGCGAGGACGACGAGGAACTGGAGGCCGCCGCGGCGCGCATTGCCGGGCGGCAGAAGGGTGGACCTGCCTGATTCCGCCCGCCCCGAATGGGCGGCCCCTGCCGGGGAAGGGCAATGGGCGGTGCTGGTGCGGGCGGTGCCCGGCGCGCGCAAGAGCGCCTGCGAGGGCACGGCTGACGGAAGGCTGAAGGTGCGCCTGGCCGCACCGGCGGTGGACAACAAGGCCAACAAGGCGCTGGAGGAATTCGTGGCCTCCGCGCTGGGAATGCGCCGCAACCGCGTGCGCCTGGTATCCGGCCACACGAGCCGGTTGAAGAAATTGATCGTCGAATCGGATGTGGAGCCCAGCTGGGGCCTGCTTGGCACATGTGGGAAATAGCAACCCTCAACGCCAGAGGAGAAAGTTCCATGGAACCGAAAGACAACGCGCTCATCGAAAAGTACGCCGCCACGGACCCCGAACTGAAGGCGCTATGGGACGAGCATATTCTGTTCGAGAAACAGTTGGAGAAGATCGAAGCCAAGTCGTTCCTGACCCCCGCTGAAGAAAAGCAGGCCAAGGAACTGAAGAAACAGAAACTCGACGGAAAGACCCGGCTCCACGCCATACTGGACCGGTACCGCGCCTTGGAGGGCTAGATGGAACTGAACGGGGCCCGGATTCTGCTGGAATGCCTCAAACGGGAAGGCGTGGACGTACTGTTCGGCTATCCCGGCGGGGCCGTCATAGACATTTATGACGAACTGCCCAGACACGATATCCGGCACATATTGGTCCGGCACGAACAGGCGGCGGTGCACGCCGCCGACGGCTTTGCCCGCGCGTCGGGCAAGGTGGGCGTCTGTCTGGTCACTTCCGGACCGGGCGCCACCAACACCGTGACCGGCATCGCCACGGCCTATGCCGACTCCATTCCCATGGTCGTGCTGACGGGGCAGGTACCCACCCCCCTCATCGGCAACGACGCCTTCCAGGAAGTGGACATCGTCGGCATCACCCGACCGTGCACCAAGCACAACTATCTGGTGAAGGACGTGCGCGACCTTGCCCGCGTGCTGCGGCAGGCCTTTTATCTGGCCCGCTCCGGCAGGCCGGGTCCCGTTCTTGTCGACTTGCCCAAGGACGTCATGCAGGCGAAGACGGAATTCGTCTGGCCCGAGGACGTCAAGCTGCGCAGCTACAATCCCACCTACCGGCCCAACCTGAACCAGCTGCGCCGCGCGGTGGAGGCGCTCATCGAGGCCAAGCGCCCGCTGTTCTTCGCGGGGGGCGGCGTGGTCATGTCCGACGCCAGCGAAGAGCTTGGCTGGCTGGCCCGCACCCTGAGCATTCCGGTTACCTCCACCCTGATGGGCCTTGGCGCCTTTCCGGGCGACGACCCGCTGTGGCTGGGCATGATCGGCATGCACGGCACCTACGCGGGCAACAAGGCCGTGAACAACGCCGACTGCATCGTGGCCGTGGGCGCGCGCTTCGACGACCGGGTGACCGGGCGCCTTTCCGCGTTTGCCTCGGGTGCGCGCATCATCCATATCGACATCGACCCCACGTCCATCCGCAAGAACGTGCAGGTGGACATTCCCGTGGTGGGCGACTGCCGCAAGGCCCTGGCGGGCATCCGCGAGATAGCCACCACCCGCCTTGCCGAAAAGGACTGGGCAACGGCGCACGAGCCGTGGCTGACCCAGGTTTCCGCCTGGCGCACAGAACAGCCCCTGACCTACGTGAAGAACGGTTCCATCAAGCCGCAGCAGGTGGTGGAAACCATCTTCTCCATCACCCGTGGGGACGCCATCGTCACCACCGAGGTGGGCCAGAACCAGATGTGGACGGCCCAGTTCTTCACCTTCCGCAAGCCGCGCACGCTGCTTACATCCGGCGGGCTCGGCACCATGGGCTACGGCTTTCCGGCCGCCATCGGCGCGCAGTTCGCCTTTCCGGACAAGCTGGTCATCGACATGGCGGGCGACGGTTCCATCCAGATGAACATCCAGGAACTGGCCACCGCAGTCTGCAACAAGCTGCCCATCAAGATCGTCATCCTGAACAACGGCTACCTCGGCATGGTACGCCAGTGGCAGGAACTGTTCTACCAGCGCAACTACTGCTCCACCTGCATGGAGGCGCAGCCCGACTTCGTGAAGCTGGCCGAGGCCTACGGGGCCGAGGGCTACCGCATCACCGAGGCGGGCGAGCTGGAATCCACGCTGCGCGCGGCCTTCGCCTCGCCCCATACCGCCGTCATCGACGTGCGGGTGGAACGCGAGGAGAACGTGTACCCCATGGTGCCCGCAGGCGCGGCCCTGGACGAAATGCTGCTGGTCTAGGGAGGGCAGCCCATGCGACATGTGCTTTCCGTTCTCGTGGAGAACGAACCGGGCGTGCTGTCCCGGGTGGCGGGGCTGTTCAGCGGACGCGGCTTCAACATCGAATCGCTGAACGTGGCCCCCACGCTGGAAGAGGGCGTTTCGCTCATGACCATTACCACCAGCGGCGAGGAACAGATCATCGAGCAGATCGTCAAGCAGTTGCGCAAGCTGGTGACGGTAATCAAGGTGGTGGATTTCATCGACGTTTCCGCCGTGGAGCGCGAGATGGTGATGGTCAAGGTGCAGGCCGACGACGCCCGGCGGGCCGAGGTGCTGCGCATTGCCGACATCTTTCGCTGCAAGGTGGTGGACGTGAGCCTGAACGACCTGACCCTGGAAGCCACCGGCGACCACGGCAAGATCCAGGCCATCCTGAGCCTGCTGGCGCGTTTCGGCATCAAGGAAATCGCCCGCACCGGCACCGTGGCCATGCGGCGGTCCATGCAGCCCGAAAACGCGTAGTCCCTGCCGGGGCCGGATCACGGCACCCTGGCCGGATTGTTCCGGGATATTCACGCGCGGCGGCGGGCGGACAACGCCTTTCGCCGCGCGTCCTGCACGGCAGGGAGAATGCGCGACTGATTGAACAAATATTCAGTCTGCTGCGTTTCGGCGCCCACCAAAGGGTAGCCTTCCGCCGCCGAATCCGGTATCGCAATCCATTGCGGCAGCGCTTTCGCTGTCTACGGTGGCAAACCCGCAAGGGTGCCGGGGTTACTCCCGGTGCCGGGCGGGGTCTTCATACACCGCAACCGTCATTCGAGGACGCCGCACCCGTGTGCGGCAGGGAGTAGATGATGAAGGTCTATTACGAACAGGATGCGACACTGGAGGTCCTGAAGGACAAGACCGTGGCCATCATCGGCTACGGCAGCCAGGGCCACGCGCACGCTCAGAACCTGCGCGACTCCGGGATCAACGTCGTCGTCGGGCAGCGTCCCGGCGGGGCCAACTACGAACTCGCCAAGGAACACGGCTTCGCGCCGCTACCCGTGGCCGAGGCCGCAGCCAAGGCCGACCTCATCATGATCCTACTCCCCGACCAGGTACAGGCCGCGATCTACGAAGCGGAAATCAAGCCGAACCTGAAGCCGGGCGACGCGCTGCTGTTCGCCCACGGGTTCAACATCCACTTCGGCCAGATCGAGCCCCCGAAGGACGTCGACGTCTTCATGATCGCCCCCAAGGGGCCGGGCCATCTCGTTCGCCGCACCTACACCGAGGGGGGCGGCGTCCCCTGCCTCGTCGCCATCCACCAAGATGCGACCGGCAAGGCCATGGAGAAGGCTCTGGCGTACGCCAAGGGCGTTGGTGGTGCGCGTTCCGGCGTCATCGAAACCACCTTCAAGGAAGAAACCGAGACCGACCTGTTCGGTGAACAGGCGGTGCTGTGCGGCGGTCTTTCGTCGCTCATCAAGGCCGGTTTCGAAACCCTGGTCGAAGCGGGCTACCAGCCCGAAATCGCCTACTTCGAGTGCCTGCATGAAGTGAAGCTCATCGTCGACCTCATCTACGAGGGCGGCCTTGCCAAGATGCGCCACTCCATCAGCGACACCGCGGAATACGGCGACTACGTCACCGGCCGTCGCATCGTGAACGAGGAAACGAAGAAGGAAATGAAGAAGGTGCTCCAGGAAATCCAGGAAGGCACCTTCGCCCGCAACTTCATCCTCGAGGCCAAGGCCGGGTACCCCGGCTTCAAGGCCACCCGCCGCATCGAGGCCGACCACCAGATCGAACAGGTGGGCGGCAAGCTGCGCGGCATGATGCCCTGGCTGCACAAGAAGTAGCCGCCAGTCTCATTGCCTTGCCTGTCAGACAGGGGCCGTTCCGAAAGGGGCGGCCCCTTTTGCGTGCGCAACGGTGCGTGGGGCAGGGAGATGAGCAGGGAGCAGGATGGGCGGGCGCGGAGGTACGTGGGCGAGGATGCGGGGAAGGAAGCGTGCCGCCGGGCAGTGGGAGGATGGAAGCCAACCCGTGTGCCCGGGGCGTTGCGCGGGGGTGGGCTGCGCACGGGGCAGAAGCGCGCGGAATGCGCGGCACCCCGCATGCGTCACCGTGCGTGCGAAGACGCGAAAAAATGCGAGCAGGCGTTGCCCCGGCGGCAATCCGGTAGTATGCTACCAGTAACGTCGTTTCTCCTCCCGGCGGGCGCACCCGCCGGGAACACGGCGATACCTGAAACCACAGGAGAGACACTCATGAGTACCATATTCACCGTCGCCGTCATCGTGGGCAGCCTGCGCAAGGAATCGCTGAACCGCAAGATGGCCAGGGCCCTGGTGGAACTGGGCCCGGCCGCGTTGCGTTTCGAATTCGTGGAAGTGGGCGGTCTGCCGTTGTACAATCAGGACCTGGACGACGAAGGCACCCCGCCCGCCGCGTGGACCGATTTCCGCAAGTCCATCAAGGGCGTGGACGCAGTGCTGTTCCTGACCCCGGAATACAACCGCTCCATGCCCGCCACCATCAAGAACGCGCTGGACGTGGGATCGCGCCCGTACGGCAGCAGCGTGTGGAACGGCAAGCCCGCGGCCATCGTCAGCGTGTCGCCGGGCAACATCGGCGGCTTCGGGGCCAACCATCACCTGCGCCAGTCGCTGGTGTTCCTGAACATGCCCCCGTTGCAGCAGCCGGAAGCGTACATCGGCGTTGCGGACAAGCTGTTCGGGCCCGATGGCGCCCTGACCGACGCCTCCATGCGCGAGTTCGGCGCCAAGTTCATGAACGCCTTTGCGGGGTGGATTGCCACCAACGTGAAGCGCTAGCGGGTCGAATAGTCCGTTCACCCGAAGGCATCAGACCCGAAGGGCGCGCAGCGTGCCCTTCGGGCGAGCTACGCGGTCAAACTTCGCCAGCCACATCGGTCGAATACGGGAAGAGTGCGCTGCGGTCCTCATCCGCAAGGCTCGAAACTCGCCCAACGGCGGAGGCATGCTCCCTCGTGGCTGGCTTGTTTTCCTCGCCAACGAGCGCAAATCCTGCTTCGGCTCTCATGGTGTGATCCATTCGGGGTAAGCGAATGATCTGCATGAATCCCTGCGCGACAGCGTGACCCGAGGCAACGACGGCCCGTGTCCCTCCTGAAGGGGCGCGGGCCGTCTGAATTCGCGGGGGTGGCAATCGGCAGGGGGAAAGCCGGATCTGGTCGCCGGGGCAACGGGGATGGCGGCAGGCGTCAGGGGAAGGCGGGTGGGGCACGGACGCGCCCGCGCCACGTTTCGCTCAGGCCCCTTCGGCCACCAGCCGGGCGTACAGGTCTTCGTGCTCCGGGTACTTCAGCCCCGCACCGGTCACGATGACGCTGGGGCGCAACTGGTCGGAGCGGGCATCGGTGATGGGCACGATCTCCCAGCGTCCGTCCTCGCGGCCGACGACCAGTTCCTGCTGCTGCCGGTGGGCAAGCTTGATGGCGAGGATGACGGTTTCCTTGAAGGTCATGATGGCTCCGTGGGCGTTCCTGCGTGCGTGATGCGCGAAGATGCCCGCGCACCCGGCACCGCGTCAAGTGCGGCGGGTGCCGAAAGCACGGGAGTGTGGTGTGCCCGCCGCGCTGCGCCGTACTGCCGTCGTGTTGTGCGCGCGGCGGTTGTTCCCGTCGGCAAATGAAAAACGGCCCTCCGAAGAGGGCCGCTGCGTGTGCGTATGATGCGGATTGCGGGGATTACGAGCCGCAGCTGCCAGCGCTGCCGCAACCGCCGCAGCTGCTGCCGCCGCCAAGCGGCTTGCCGGATTCCACCGAGAATCCCATGTAGCTGATGTCGATGCGGATGGATTCCGCCATGGTCAGAAGTTCGGCGTTCACGCAGAAGGTGTAGCCGCCTTCCTCGAAGACTTTGTCGGTATCGTTAGGCTCATCCAGAGCCAGGGCCAGCCGGGGACCGCTTCAGCCGCCGGGGGCAAGGTAGACCCGGATGGGGTTCTTCTGCTTGTCCGCAAAGTAGGCATCAAGCTCTTTGCGGGCGTTTTCGGTGATTTCGAACATGTGTCCTCCACTGTTGGATGTGCGGAGAGCAACAAGTACGTATCCGAGGGGTGTTTGTCAATGAGTCGCGCCGATGCCTATAGCAAGCATCTATGGATTGGGGGCCGGGCGGGCAGGCCGAAGCTGCGGCTGCACCAGAAAAAAAGGCTGCACGAATGCAACCCATTGGATTCATGAATGGCGGGGGCATGGGGGCGGCGCGTGCCGGACGGGCCCGGCAAAGGGCGTGATGCCAATGGCGGGGCGGCCTCAGGATGCGTCGGACGTGCGCGCGCTGAGGGGCCGTTCGGAAACCACTTCGAATCCGGCGTTGCGCGCCCGGATGCGCACGGCACCCACCTGCTGGGCCAGCCGCTGGCTGATGCAGAAGGTGTAGCCGTCCACCTGCATCACATGGTCGCGTTCGGTGGGTTCGTCGGGACCCAGCACGAGGTGCGGCCCCTTGCTGCCGCGAGGCGAAACGTAGATGCGGATGGGGCTTTGGGGGTTTTCCGAAAAGTATTCTTCCAGAATGCCCCGTGCGTCGTGTTCGAGGGTGATCATGTCCGTTTCCTTGCGGCCTGTGGCGACGTTGGGCCATACCCTACCGCAGAACTGGTGAAAAGGCCAACCGAATGAGCGCGCGATGACCGCGCAATGGCCCTGCGGTGCCGACGGGGAGCGTAACAGTGCGCCAGCGCGCCCCCAAAGTCTGGCCGTGGACGGTTTGCCAAGCCGCCGGAAACCGGTTAGCAATGAAGATAGCTACCAATTCCCACCGGACGGGTGAACCCGATGGAACAGACCATTCTGCTGACGGAAGAGGAAATGCGCCGGGCACTGGAGCGCTTGGCCTATCAGGTGCTGGAACGCCACGGCGAGTGTGCGGGCCTTGTGCTTGTGGGCATCCAGCGGCGGGGGGCCGACATCGCGGCCCGTCTTGGCCGCGTCATCGCCGAGCGCCTTGGCTGCGTGTTGCCATCGGGCGCGCTGGACATCAACCTGTACCGCGACGACTGGACCACCCTGTCCGCCAAGCCCGCCATCGGGCCGTCGGACATTCCCGTGGATCTGGACGGGCGGGACGTGCTGCTGGTGGACGACGTGCTGTTCACCGGGCGCACCATCCGCGCCGCGCTGGAGGCACTGCTGGACTACGGCAGGCCCCGCCGCGTTGAACTGTTGGTGCTGGTGGACCGGGGGCATCGCGAATTGCCCATCCACGCCGACTACGTGGGCCGCACCGTGAACACGGGCCGCAACGAGCAGGTGGACGTGCTGCTGCGCGAGCGCGACGGGCGGGACGAGGTGTTGTTGTCCTCTCATTAGGGCGGCGGGTTTCTGCATATCCGCGCCGCCCGCGTGTGGCGCATGAAAAACGGGGCGATGCCGTGTTGCGGCGCCGCCCCGTTGTCATTCCGTTGCTGTGTCTGTTGTCGTGTCCGTTGCTGTGTCTGTTGTCGCGCCGTGCGCGAAAGATGCAAGGGAGCTGCTAGTCGTTTCCAGGCTTGCCGGTCTGGCCGTTATGGCCGTTATGATTGGACTGGCCGTTATGGTCGGCATGCTCCGGCTTCTTGCGGCGCAGGGCATTTTCGCGGATGCGCTGGGCCGCGCGGTAGATGCGCCGGAACCGTTCGCGCCGCGCCGCGGTGAATTCTCCAAGGCGTCCGTGCAGCGGAAAGGCCATGCGCCGCAGCATGAACACCGCCAGCACAATGGCTATGCCGCCAAAGGCACGCAGCAGGCGGGCGGCGTCATTTTCCGCCGCGAAGGTCCACCACAGGTCGGCGGTGTAGGGCACACGACCGTGCACGAACAGCCCCAGCAGCAGGGCACAGCCCACCACCAGCAGCACCGCCACCATCCAGCGCACGGTGAATCGTTCGCGCAGCAGCGAGGTGCGGCGGAAGAAGCGCCGTCGGGTCACGCACAACGAGGCCAGCACCAGCGCCAGCAGGATGGCTTCCTGCCAGTCCAGCCCCTTCAGCACGCAACTGGCGATGCCCAGCACCACCAGCGCAGTCACCAGCCGCCAGGCCGAAGCCAGGCGGCGTTGCAGCCCGCGTGAAAGCAGCAGCAGCCCCACCCCCGCCACGCCGCCCATGAAGTGGGCGGATTCCATGGCCCACAGCGGCACGCTGGCCGCCAGCACGGCACGGCTGTCCGCAGCAAGGGGGATGGCGCTGGAGAACAGCAGGATCAGCCCCGCGGCAAAGGCCAGGTAGGCCATCAGGGTATGCGACAGGGCGTCGGTCCAGCGGCCCGCCTCGTCCAGCATCCGTTCCGCCTCGTGGCGGCGCAGGTGCAGTTCGTGCCCGCCCAGCAGCACGGCGGCGAACAGCAGCGGCAGCAGGTAGTAGATGAACCGGAAGCTGATCAGCGCGGCAATGACCGTCTGGGGCGAATGGGTGTGCGACAGGCTGAGGATGACCAGTTCGAACACGCCCGCGCCGCCGGGCACGTGGCTGAGCACCACGGCCACGACGGCCATCAGGTACACGGAAAGAAACTGGATGAAGTCCAGCCCGAGATCGGCGGGCATCAGCACGAACAGGCAGCCCGCCGCCACCACCAGGTCCAGCCCGGCCACCAGGGTCTGCATGATGGCCAGCCGGAAGGGCGGCAGCGCGAATTCCTTGCCCATGACCTTGATGGGGTGCTTCGCCACCAGCGTCAGGATGTGGTAGCCGATGGTCAGCGCCAGCAGCACCACGCCCAGCAGGCGCACGTCGCGCACGGGAATGTCGAGCGATTCGGGCACCGGCAGCGGCTGGATGATGAACACGGCACCGGCCACGCCCAGCGCGCCCACCCAGAAGGTGATGGCCAGCATGACCACCAGGCGCACCACGTCCACCACCGAAAAGCCCCAGGCCGAATAGAACCGGTAGCGCACCGAGCTGCCGCCCAGCAGCGCCCCGAAGTTGTAGCTGGTCACGCAGCCCACGAACGAGACAAGGGCGGTGCGGGTGAGGGAAAGCGGCTTGTTGATGGCGCGCAGCGCCAGCGCGTCGTACCCCACCAGCACCAGGTAGTTGAACACCATCAGCACAATGGAGGCCACGATGCTGGTCATGGGCATCTGGCGCATGCTCTCGCGGATTTCGTCGATATGGTATTTGCTGACTTCGTTGTACAGCAGCCACACCGCTCCGCAGAATACTGCGAACACCGCAACCTTGCCCAGCGAACGCAGGTGTTTCTTCCACGGTGGGGAATGCTTGGGAGCGGCGGAATCGACGTCTGTGTGCTTCATGCGGAGATTATGCCGTCTGGGGATGAGGGTGTTTACGTGTGCCGCGTTGCCACACCTGTCGGCGCGGAGGAACGCAGCCTACACTGGAGACCCGGTTACGGCAAGGCTGCGGGGCATGAATTCCCGCGAGGGGCATGTCGTTTCCACCGGGGGCGCGCGACGGGAATGCGGTTTTGTGCGCGGTACGTATGGTCGGCCATGCGGGGCTGGCGGCGAGGGCGGGTTTTGCACGCGGATCGGGCGTTGCCGCAAGGGGGGCAGCGGGGATGGCCCGCGCGGTTTTCGCCATGCCGCATGGCGCGCGGTTCGGCTGGCGATGCGCCGGGGCGTTGCGGCTGGCCCCTGGATTGCCTGTTTCAGTTTTGGGGCATGTCTCGTGTGTTTCACGGCTTCGGGAAACATGGCGGGTTCGGCCTATCCATGGACAGTGCATGAATATTTTTTCCTGTCGCATGGCAGTGTTGTGCCAAGAAGTCGGTTTCGTAGCATTTCTGTCGCTTGAACACGTTTCAATGGTGCAGTAGAAGAGCGTTCCGCAGAGGGACTGTGCCCCGGCTGCATGGCGCCGCGCATGTGCGAGGCGCCCGTTTGGCGTGTCCGCAGCCGCAGTGCGGGCAGGCGCGCGCCGCATTCGGCAAGGGGTTGCCCGTGGGCGTCGCGTTGGTACCTTTTCATGCCGCATCACGCTGCCGCAGTGTGCCGGGGCGCGATACAGGGCGGGGGGGCCTTTGACGGCGCGGGATGGTGGTATGCATCACCGCCCGCTGACCGCGCGGGCCGAAGGAAGGATATGGACGCAGTGAGTCCTGGGCAGGAGATGTACCGCTGGATGGCGGACCTCTTTCCCATTTGCAGGAGCCTTACCGGTGACGGGGTGCGCGAGACGCTGCGCTACCTTGGCGATTTGCTGCCGGGCCTGCACCTGCACGAGGTGCCCAGCGGCACGCAGTGTTTCGACTGGACCGTGCCGGACGAGTGGAACATCCGCGATGCCTGGGTGGCCGACATGCGGGGCAACCGGCTGATCGACTTCAAGGCCAGCAACCTGCACGTGGTGGGCTATTCCGAGCCGGTGGACACCGTGGTGACCCGCGAGGAACTGGACGCCCGGCTCTACTCGCTGCCCGACCAGCCGGACGCCATTCCCTACGTGACCTCGTACTACAAGCGCACCTGGGGCTTCTGCATCGCGCACGACAAGCGCGAGGCGCTGGGCCCCGGCCCGTTCCGGGTGGTGATTGATTCCACCCTGGCCCCCGGCCACATGACCTGCGCCGACCTGTTCCTGCCCGGCCGTTCGGAAAAGACGGTGGTGCTGTCCACCTACGTCTGCCATCCCTCCATGGCCAACAACGAGCTTTCCGGCCCGGTGCTGCAAACGGCCATGGCCCGCCACCTGATGCAGCGCGACCGCGAGTTGTCGTACCTGCTGGTGTTCGTGCCGGAAACCATCGGCACCATCTGGTACCTCAGCCGGCATCTGGCCGAGATGCAGCGCAATGTGGTGGCCGGCTTCGTGCTGAGCTGCACGGGCGACGACCGCGCGTGGTCGTACCTGCCCTCGCGCCACGGGAACACCCTGTCCGACCGCACCCTGCTGCACGTGCTGGGCGCCTACCATCCGGACTTCAAGCGATACACCTTTCTGGACCGGGCCAGCGACGAGCGCCAGTACAACAGCCCCGGCGTGGACCTGCCCATCATTCCCTTTGCGCGCAGCCTGTACCGGCACTATCCGGAATATCATACTTCGCTGGACGACCTTTCCGTGGTGTCTGCGGCGGGGCTGGACAATTCGTTCACCACGCTGGCGCGATGCCTGGACATCATAGAGAACAACCGCACCTGGCGCACCACCTGCCTGTGCGAGCCGCAACTGGGCAAGCGCGGCCTGTACCCCACCACTTCCATGAAGAACGGGTACTGCAACAAGGTGAACATCATCATCGACTATCTGGCCTACGCTGACGGCACGCTGGACCTGGTGCAGATTGCCGACCGCATCGGCGTGCCCGCAGACGAGTGCATCCCCGTGGTGCGCGAACTGGTGGCGGCGGGCGTGCTGGCCCCGGTGGGGCAAGTGGAGCAAGTGGAGCAGGTTGAGTAGGTTGAGTAGAGGGAGTGATGTTGCGAAGGGAAAAGCAAGGCGGTGCGCGGCGGAGCAGGGCGCCCGAAGGGCCTGGCTGCCGGATGCTTGCAAGCGGCGGGCGGATGTGCCGTCCTCACCCACCGGAACAACCCTGATGCGCGATAGATTGCAATGAAAACAAGGCCCCCGGTGTCATGCCGGGGGCCTTGTGCGTGCTGCGGGTGGGAATGTCTTCGGATCAGTCCAGTTCCTCGTCTTCCATGTCTTCGCCAAAGCCGTGGTAGTCGGCCAGACGGCGCGCCTTTTTCAGGGCTTCCGCGCATTCCTTGGCGATGGCCTGAATGCCCTTGGCGGAGACGGCATCGGTTGTGTGGGCTTCGGGCTGTTGTGTGCCGTCATCCTGACCTGCGCTGCCCCCCTGACCCGCGCCAGCACTGCCCATGGCGTTGGCGCGCATGGCGTCGGTGAAAATCCAGACGCGGTTGGTGAGGTAGCGGCTGTCACCCGCCGTCCACGCGGCGCTGCCGCTCTTGCATGCGGCGGGGATGATGCCGCGCGTGCCCGGCCTGTCCGTGAAGCACTGGACGTACAGGCTATAGTCCGCCTCCCGCCGCACCTCCACGAAGGCGCACAGGGCGTGCTCGTCCTCTTTGTCCATGCCCTTGGAGGTGGTAGGGATGGCCCCTTCTTCGAGAAGGTCGTGCGGTGCAAGGTGGAAGACGTTCATTTAAAGGCTCGTGTGTTGAAATAAAGGGTGATTGATGTGAAATCATGAATCCTGTTGTATGCGTAGTGTCGCCAGTTTCATGGATTCGAGAACGGATTCCTGCCATCCCGTAGGTAGGTCAACAGTAAGCGTAAGGATGTGCTCGCCGGGTGTTGAAGCGTTGCTTATTATTTCATTAATAGCTTTGGGTAGTTCGGAAATCTTCGTTATTGTTGAGCCTGCTATTCCCTGTAGATGACGATGAACATCTTTGAATGGATCGTCTACTAGTGTGAAATGAACGGACTCTTCCCATTCCAAGAGGCGTTGACATGCTTCAGCGCAAAGGCGGCAAGCGTATAGTATGTCAGCTTCGTTGCCTGGGGTTCCGGGAGCACCGCATGCTCGGTTTAGTTCAAAATTCGTGATCGCGCCTATTGATTCGATAATGTTTAAAATTTCATCAAGCTTATATTGAAACCAAGTGAAGAAGTGTTTTGTGGAGACTTTTTTAATTTTCTTTGTGTATAGCCTTTGGTTTAAGGCGTTCCAGCGTCTTAGTATTGGCGCAGCTTCATATCGTAATGCCTCAGCCATGAGAAGATATTCCCATAAATCATCTTTATTTACAATGAGGCGTTCAGCCCTGTAGCTCATTCGTCCGAGTTCTTCAAGATGTCGTAATTCGTACTGATGGCGTATCGCAGCAGCATTCTTGCCGACGAGTTTTGCTATTTTTTCTTCATGGTCGCGTATCCATGCGTATAAAATATCTGAAGGATATTTTAATGGATCGTCGTCGATGATTTTGTGACAGTTGCTGCAAAGCCATATTGCATTCGATATATGGCTCCGCTCAGCCTCTGTCATGCTTGGATCATAACGTGCGGATCCAGGATTCGCGCCAGAAATGTGCGCAGCCTCTCCAACATTAATAGATTGTGTGGGGTTGCTTGAAGGTCCACTTGTGAGTGCATTGCATTCTGGGTTAGAGCAGCGAGAAGCTGCCCGTTTGGCTAAGGCTGCAATGACTGCTGGTTTAAATCTGCTCTCAGTTGCCATCTTCCGGCTCCTTGATGGCAGAGATGTAAATAAAAAAGCCCGTGCTCGCACGGGCTTTTTTATTTACATGGCGGAGAGGGTGGGATTCGAACCCACGTACCGGCTACTAACCGATAACTCGATTTCGAGTCGAGCGCGTTACGGCCACTTCGCTACCTCTCCGCGTTGCCAACCGGGGCTTGCCCGTGGCGGAGTGACCTTTTAGGAAATTTCCGGATGGAATGCAAGCCCCAAGACGAACGCGGCGCGCGCAGGCGGTGGCTGGCTGTTCTGTCAGGACCACTTAGAACGGGGATTTTTTGTGGCGGAGAGGGTGGAATTCGAACCCACGGCGGGTGTGGAATGTTTCGTTTTTCCCCCACGTCCTCAGTCATGGTGAAGGTGGGACAGCCAAGTGTCCCGCTCACCTACCTTCGCTCCCGGAAAAACTCCTGCAACAGCACGCCGCACTCCGCCGCACGCACGTGGCCCATGTGCCATACCCGGTGGTTGTGAAAGGGCTGGTCCAGCGCGTCCAGACAGGAAGTGACGGCCCCGGCCTTCAGGTCAGGCGCACCGTACACCACGCCCGCCACGCGGGCATGCACCATGGCCCCGGCGCACATCAGGCAGGGTTCCAGCGTCACCACCAGCACCGTGCCGTCCAGCCGGTAGTTGCCGGTACTGCGGCAGGCCTCGCGCAGGGCCACCATTTCCGCGTGGGCGGACGGGTCGTGCGTGGCCACGGGGGTGTTGTGTCCCGTGCCGATGATGCGCCCCTGCCGGTCTACCACCACCGCGCCCACGGGCACCTCGCCAAGGATCGCAGCCTTGCGGGCCTGTGCGATGGCGGCATCCATCAGCGCATCCCACGTCCAGCCGGGCGGGGCAGGGGGCACGGGGCCAGCCGGTCCGCGCAGGGCGTAGGGCGGCAGGATGAAGGCGTCGTCGGTCACTATGCTGCTCCGAAAAATATCCGGCCCGGTTGCCGTCTGGTGGCCGGGCCGGTTTCTGTTACGTCCTTGGCGCGGCGAAGGCCCGCAAGCCCCGTCCACCGCGCCAGTGGCGTGTCGTCACAAGCAAACCTCTTGTTCTCTGCCAAGCACGCTCGTGACGGCACGGCCTAGATGATCACGTGCTTCCTGATGTACGCCACCACCTGTTCGGGGGTATCCAGCACGGTGACGAGGTCCATTTCCTCTTCGCGGATGAAGTCGTACGACACCATCTTGTCGCGGATCCAGTCCAGCAGGCCGTTCCAGTAGTCGCTCTTGTAGAGGATGATGGGGAACGGCTTGATGCGGTGGGTCTGCGTCAACACGAAGGCTTCGGTCAGTTCGTCCAGCGTGCCCACGCCGCCGGGCATGACCACGTAGGCCATGGCGTACTTGATGAACATCAGCTTGCGCACGAAAAAGTAGCGGAAGTCGCAACGGGTCTTCACGAACTGGTTGGCGCCCTGTTCCATGGGCAGGTGGATGTGCAGGCCAACGGACGTGCCGCCCGCGTCGAAGGCGCCCTTGTTGCCCGCTTCCATCAGGCCGGGCCCGCCGCCGGTGATGACGCCGTATCCGGCCTCCACCAGCTTGCGGGCGATGGCTTCGGTTTCCGCGTACAGGGGGCTGTCCTGCTTCACCCGCGCGGACCCGAAGATGGACACGCAGCGGTCCAGGTCGCTCAGGGTTTCGAAGCCGTCCACCAGTTCGGCCATTATCTTGAAGAGCCGCCACGACTCCTTTATGGACAGGCTGTCAATCACGTACTGCTTGGAAGAACCCATTGCACACTCCTTGAGTTTTGCGCACTATACGGATTCCGCGCAGCCCGCGCAACGCCCGGAAATCGTTCGCGGGGTTGGTGCGCGGGGTGGTTGGCTCCGGGCGGGGGGGGGGGAGGCGTGCGGGTTGGCCTGCCTTGTGGGGCCGACACGCCTTGCCTGTGCGGCGCAACGGCCATGTGGCGATGTGCCCGACGCGTCCGGCGTGCCCGATACCCCCGGCGCACTCCCGCGCATCCGCATCCACCCCAACGTGCCCCGACATGTCCCGACGCCCCGACGCATCCCGACGCGTCTCAACGCAACCGGCGCTTCCGGCATCTCCACAGCGTACGCCATCCGCGCCTTTCACCATTCACCGGAACCAGAGGAACGGCATGAACATACAGTTTCTGGGAGCCGCGCAGACCGTCACCGGCTCGTGCTACATGCTGGAAGCCAACGGCACCCGCTTCGCCATCGATTGCGGCATGCACCAGGGCAACTCCGAAATCGAAAAGCGCAACGTCGATACGGACATCTACCGCCCCGGCGACATCGCCTTCTTTCTCGTCACCCACGCGCACATCGACCACACCGGCCTTCTGCCGCGCATGACGCGCGAAGGCTTCAAGGGCGACATCTACTGCACCCCGCCCACGCGCGACCTGATGGACATCATGTTGCAGGATTCCGCGCACATCCAGGAAATGGAAGCAGAGTGGGAAACCCGCAAGCAAAGCCGCTTCGGCAGGCGCAAGCCGGTGGAGCCCCTGTACACCATGGCCGACGCCCAGAACGCCGTGCGCAGGCTGCGCCCCGTGGAATACAACGCCCCGTTCGAACCCGCTCCGGGCATCCGCGTCACCTACAAGGACGCGGGGCACATTCTGGGGTCCGCGTTCCTCGAAATAGAGGTGACGGAAAACGGCACCCCCACGCGGCTGGTGTTTTCCGGCGACCTTGGGCGGCCCAACCAGCTCATCGTCAACGACCCCGACCATCCCGCCCGGCCCGACTACCTGTTCATGGAGTCCACCTACGGCGACCGCGACCACAAGAATTCCGAAAACAGCCGCGCCGAACTGGCGGAAGCCATCGCCTACAGCCACGGCCACGGCGAAAAGGTGATCATTCCCGCCTTTGCGGTGGAACGCACCCAGCAGGTGCTGTACACCCTGCACATGCTGTGGCAGGAGGGCAAGCTGCCCGCCGACATGCCGGTGTACATCGACAGCCCGCTGGCCATCCGCGCCACGGAAATCTTCCGCAAGCACCCGCGCTTCTACGATGACGACCTGAAGGCCGCCTACGCGCGCGGCGAAGATCCGCTGTCCCTGCCCAACCTGCGCTACACCCTGAGCAGCCAGGAATCGCAGGCGCTCAACGGCATGAAGGGTTCGGCGGTGATCATTTCCGCCAGCGGCATGTGCAACGCCGGACGCATCAAGCACCACCTGCGCCACAACCTGTGGCGGCAGGGGGCGTCCATCGTGTTCGTGGGCTATCAGGGCGTGGGCACGCCGGGCCGCAAGATCGTGGACGGGGCCCAGACCCTTCGCCTGTTCAACGAAGACGTGGCGGTGAACGCCAAGGTGTTCACCATCGGCGGCTTTTCGGCCCATGCCGGGCAAAGCCACCTGCTCGACTGGGTGGGGGCCTTCCAGCACAAGGACATGGAAGTGTTTCTGGTGCACGGCGAAGAAAAGGCCCAGGTCACCCTTTCGGAAAAGCTGCACGAGCGCTACGGTCTTACCGTGCACGTGCCCACCTACATGGAAGAGGTGACGCTGAAGCCGGGCCGCACCATGCTGACCGCGCCCGACGAAAGCCGCGCCCACCCGCGGGTGGACTGGGAATTCCTGCTGGGCGACACCGAGGCCAAGGTGGCCATGCTGCGCCAGCGTCTGGCCGGGGTGGAAACCCGCCCCTGGGTGGAACAGGTGGACATCCGCGACCGGGTGGCCGACCTGAACCGGGAGATACTGAGCCTGTTGTCGCAGGTGTAGACTCGAAATTGTCTTTTTGCCCGTTGGCGGGCAGGCTGGCGGGGGCTGGGCACGCACGCTCGACCCCCGCAGCCCGCACGGGCGGATGAACGTCTAGCGGATTCAGGAGTTTCATGCGCATCATCGCAGGTGAATACGGCGGCCGCGTGCTGAAGACGGCCGAAGGGCCGGGCTACCGGCCCGCCATGAGCAGGGTGCGCGAGGCGCTCTTCTCCATGCTGGAATCGCGCGGGGTGGTCTGGCCCGGCCTGCGCGTGCTGGACCTGTTCGCGGGCAGCGGCAGCCTGGCCTTCGAGGCGCTGAGCCGGGGCGCGGCAGAGGCGTGGTTTGTGGAAACCGCCCCCAAGGCGGCGGAGCTCATCCGCAAGAACGCCCAGACGCTGGGCATCGCCCAGGAACGCTGGCAGGTGGTACAGGAAGACTGCAACAAGCTGCTGGCGCGCCGGTCGCGCACCACCTTCGACGTGGTGTTCATAGACCCGCCCTACGGCGCGGGCCAGCTGTCGCCCACGCTGCGCAACGCGGTGCGCAACGGCTGGCTGGCGGACGGGGGCATCGTGGCCGTGGAGGTGGAGGCGCGCCTGCCGCTGGACCCGGAACGGGAAAACGCGGCGCTCGTGCCCATCGTGGACCGGACCTACGGACAGACAAGGATCGTGCTATGGACCACGCGCGAGAACGGGTAGGGCGCCTTGCCATCTACCCCGGCACCTTCGATCCGCTGACCAACGGGCACGTCAGCCTCATCCGCCGGGGCTGCCAGATTTTCGACAACGTGGTGGTGGCCGTGGCCGCCGACACGCCGAAGACGCCGCTGTTCTCGCTGGACGAGCGGGTGCGCATGGCGGAGGAAGTGTTTGCCGGGCATCCCTCCATCACCGTGGAGCCGTTCACCGGCCTGCTGGTGGACTACGTGGAGCGGCGCGGGGCCAACGTGATCCTGCGCGGGCTGCGCGCGGTGTCCGACTTCGAGTACGAATTCCAGCTGGCCCTGATGAATCGCAAGCTCAAGCGGCACATCCAGACCGTGTTCCTGATGACGGACTACCAGTGGCTGTACATCAGCTCCACCATCATCAAGGCGGCGGCCAGCCTGGGCGGCGACATCAAGGGGCTGGTGCCGGAAAACATCTACCGCAAGCTGCGCGAGAAGTACGGCTATCCCTACCCGCTGGGCGACGACATCGACCTCGGGTTGGGCGGGCCGGGGGGCCTTGGCGGCAAGGGCGGCGCGGGCGGATTGGCCGGGGCCGGCTCCGCCGGGTCGGCCTTTGGCGCGGGCCTCGGCAACGGGGGCTTTCTGCCGCGCTCCATGGGCGCGGGCCTGAGTGCCGAAGGCGACGACGCGCTGCGCAACGGCGGCCTCGACCCCGACGACGAGGGCTATGGCGGGGGTACGCCGCCCATGGCGCCTACGTTTTAACGGCTTCAAGCAAACGGCCCTTTTGTCCGCTGGCGACCCACCCGAAGGGCGCGAAGCGTGGCCGTCGGGCGAGCTCGCGCGCCCTGCGGGCATCGAGCGCAGAGCGGTCAAACTTCGGCTGCCATGGCGTTGCTGTCCACATCCGTAAGGCTCGAAGACTCGCCAACGGCTGTGGTTCGGTAGAATACGATAAGAGTACGCGCTGCGACCCTCACCTGTAAGGCTCGCAAGCTCGCCCAACAGTTGAGGCATTCCCTCATGGCAGCCTTGTTTTCCTTGCCAGCGAACAAGACACCTCGTTTGCTAGTAAAACGAGGGGCGGGATCGTGATGTCCCTCTCCGATACTCTCTCAGATTCGTTGATCAGTACCCCCCCCATCCGCGTGATCTGTCTGGTTGGCCCCACGGGGGCGGGCAAGACGGCGGCGGCGCTGCATCTGGCGCGCACCTTCGGGGGCGGGGTGGTCAATGCCGATTCGCGGCAGGTCTACCGCGATTTCCCCATCATCACCGCCCAGCCCTCGCCGGAGGAGCGCGCGGTGTGCCCGCACCTGCTGTATGGCTTTCTGCCCAGCACGGAAAAGATCAGCGCGGGCGTGTGGACAGACAAGGCCACGGCGGCCATCGAGGAACTTTGCCGGGAAGAGCCGGGCCACAACACGTCGCGCCAGGCCACGTCGCATCAGGCCACGTCGCGTCCAGACGGGCTGCTGCCCTTGCTGGTGGGCGGTACCGGCCTGTACCTGAAGACCCTGCTGGACGGCATTGCCGACATCCCCCGCGTGGATCCGGCCATCGGCGCGCGGCTGGAACGCGAATGCGATGCGCTGGGCGCGCCTGCGCTGCATGCCCGGCTGGCCTCCATCGATCCGGACTACGCCGCCCGCATCCACCCCAACGACCGGCAGCGCGCCGTGCGCGCGCTGGAGGTGCACGAGGGCACCGGGCACACCCTGTCGTGGTGGCATGCCCGGCCCGTGCCGCCACCGCGCTACGC
Organism: Nitratidesulfovibrio sp. SRB-5; assembly: GCF_019931275.1. Classification (NCBI taxonomy): domain Bacteria; kingdom Pseudomonadati; phylum Thermodesulfobacteriota; class Desulfovibrionia; order Desulfovibrionales; family Desulfovibrionaceae; genus Nitratidesulfovibrio; species Nitratidesulfovibrio sp. SRB-5. The sequence goes on from NZ_JAIOTY010000001.1 coordinate 1,430,765, forward strand.
GGCGTTGCGCATCGGCATGGACATGAGCCTCGACGAACTGACGCCCCGGCTCGACCGCCGCATCGACCTGATGCTGGAGGCGGGCGCGCTGGACGAGGCCCGCGCGGCGCGCACCGTGTGCGACGACCCCGCCGCGCCCGGCTGGTCGGGCATCGGCTGCGCCGAGCTGTATCGCCACCTCACCGGCGAACTGCCCTGGGCCGAGGCCCGGCTGCTGTGGCTGCGCAACACCCGCGCCTACGCCAAGCGGCAGCTGACGTGGTTCCGAGCCGACAAGCGCATCCACTGGGTCAGGCCGGACGCCCTCGACGCCATGGCTGCGCTGGCGTGCGCTTTCCTGCGCGGCGAGACAGCGGCGTAGGGCGCTCCCCTCCGGCTGCATCGCAGTCTCCCCATTCATCCTCCCTGCTTCTTCCCCATGCGGACGCCAGCCGTCCGGCTGCCACGCGCACTGAAAACAGTCGGGTCAGTTGTCACATACTCACCCGTGGTGTACCATGCGCCAAACCTCAGGGAGGCGTCATGAACGCACAGGATATGGAAAATCCGGGCCGCAAGCCGTGGAGCCCCTATGTGGGCGGCGCGCTGAGCGGCCTTCTGGTGGTGGCCTCGGTGTGGGTGACTGGCAAGTACTTTGGCGCGTCCACCACCTTCGTCCGTTCGGCGGGCTTCGTGGAGCGGGTGCTTGCGCCGGAGCACATGGCCGCGCTGGACTACTTCGTCAAGGAAGCGCCCAAGGTGGACTGGCAGTGGATGTTCGTGGCCGGGATATTCGTGGGGGCGCTGCTGGCGTCGCTGGCCTCGGGCACCTTTCGCTGGCAGGCGGTGCCGCCCGGCTGGGCGGAACGGTTCGGCCCGTCGCGGCTGCGGCGTGGCGTGGCTGCCTTCTGCGGCGGCGTGCTGGCCATGTTCGGCGCGCGCCTTGCCGACGGTTGCCCCAGCGGACATGGCCTGAGCGGCTCGTTGCAGCTTGCGGCAAGCGGGTTCGTGGCGCTGGCCTGCTTTTTCGCGGGCGGGCTGGTGACGGCGTACATCCTGTACCGGGGGAGGTAGTCATGGACCTTACGTTCGGGCTGGTCACGGGCATTCTGTTCGGCATCTTCCTGCAACGCTCCGAAGTGCTGCGCCACGACAGGCAGTTGGGCGCGCTGCGCCTGCGCGACATGACCATCGTGAAGTTCATGCTCTCCACCGTGGTGGTGGCCATGGTGGGCGTGTACCTGCTGGTGGATCTGGAACTGGCGAAACTTTCGGTGAAGCCGCTGGTGCTGGGCGGCAACGTCGTGGGCGGGCTGGCCTTCGGCCTTGGCTGGGGGCTGCTGGGCTACTGTCCCGGCACCTCGCTGGGCGCGCTGGGCGAAGGTCGCTGGGACGCCCTGTGGGGCATCCTGGGCAGCCTGTGCGGCGCGGCCCTGTATGCAGAGGCCTACCCGGCCATGAAGGCCACCCTGCTGACCTGGGGCGACTTCGGCAAGGTCACCCTGCCTCAGTTGCTGGGCGTGAACCACTGGGTGGTCATCGTGCCGATGGTGGCGGGCGCGCTGCTGCTGTTCCGGTGGTTCGAGCGCAAGGGGCTGTAGTTCTGCGCAAATGATGGTCGATGGGCCGTCGCTTCCGCAACGGGAGCGGCGGCCCTTGGCGTTGTGCGGGCAGGGGGGCGCATTCTGATTGATGGCGTCAACAGGGTACCCATGTCCGCAGTGCCACGGATTTACCGGCAAAAGGGCCGTGAGGCTTGCCCGCCGGGCCGTCACCCCCTATGCTGGGGGACAACGCGGCGTCGGGTTTCCGACTGCGGTACCCGCTTCGGCCTGTTTCCGGTTTGACACGGTTCCGACATCGGGATGGGGCGCCGCCGGGCTGGCGCGCATGACATGCCCCTTGGCGCGGAATTTGCTTTTTGCCGGGGCATGGTCCAGCCACGGAACTTCGAACGCAGGGTGCCCCGTACGAACACGGGTGCGAACACGGGTGCGAACACGGGAACGGATGCGGGCGTGCCCGACATGTCTGGCGCGCCCGAAGCGCCCGGCACGTCGCATGGACCGAACGCCGCCGACGATGGAGGATGGTGGGTGAAGCGCAAACGCACGGCATACGGCGGCCTTATGGCCGCGGCTGCACTGGCGGTGGGCGTGCTCGGCCTGGTGGCCGGGTTCGTGCCCGACGCGGGCAGTCCGTTCGTGCGTGCGCCGCTGAGCGACAGGGTGCTCCGCGCCAGGCCTGCCGTGGAACGTCCGGTGGCGGAAGGCGAACAGTGGCGCATGCGCGCCGCCGTGTCCCGGCCCGACGATGCGTTTCCCGTGGTCGATGACGGGGTGTTTGCCGTGGCCGGCAGCGGGGTATCTTCCGGTATCACGGCGGGCGTGGCGCAGGCGGTGGTGCCGTCAGCCTCGGTGCACGCGGCGGTGGCGGCCTCGCTGGGCGTGCCCGGTGTGTCTGGCGTGTCTGGCCGCACGGCGGAAGAATTCTCCCCCTCCCGTTCCGTTCCCTCGGTCAGCTTTGCCGGTGGCGGCGTGGCCGTGCCCACCGTGGACGGGCATCGTCCCGTGGACGCCATGGCCGACGCCTCGCCCATGATCCTGCTGGGGCTGGACCCCTTGCGCGTGGACGGGGGCCGTGCGGGCGACCCCACCCTTGTGGCCGAACCCGCCTTCTACGGCGAGGCCCTGGACCAAGCCGGGCGGCCGCTGCGCTGGACGCGCGGCGAAACGTCGCGCCTGCTGGCCAGGGAGTGTGCGGCCACCCGCCGTTCTGTGGTGGCCGGGGTGCGCAGGCCGGTGTACGGCGGCGCCTCGCGCGAGGTGCTGGTGGCCGCCACGCCCGAACAGATGCTGCTGCGCGCTCGCCAGTACCGCGATACGGTGGACCGCTACGCCCGGCGCTACAACCTTTCCCCCCGTCTGGTGCTGGCCATCATGCATGCCGAAAGCGGCTTCAACCCCAACGCGGTCAGCCCGGCGCAGGCCCTGGGGCTGATGCAGATCGTGCCGGAAACCGCCGGGGGCGAAGTGCACGCCTACCTGCACGGCACGCCCGGCCAGCCGCCGCGCGACGCCCTGTTCGATCCCGGCACCAACATCCGCTACGGCACGGTGTACCTGCACCTGCTGGCCAACCGGCATTTTTCCGACATCACCAATCCGGCCACCCGCGAGCTGTGCGTCATCGCCGCCTACAACGGCGGCCCCAACGCCCTGTTGCGCGTGTTCGATGCCGACCGGGACAAGGCCGTGGCCGCCATCAATGCCATGACCACCCAACAGGTGTACGACAAGCTGGTGCGCCACATGCCCGCCGACGAATCTCGCAAGTATGTTGACAAGGTGCTTGCCTCGCTGGAGAATTTTTCATCCGTGCATTGACGTGCCTTTCCGCCCCGTCCCCTCTCGCGCCGTTGTGTTGCGAACCGAAAGGGCGTAAGGGAGTTTGGCTGCGCCATCTGGCGCACCGCCATGCCCGGCGGGCACGGTATTCCAGTCCGTGGTCGCCCCCGCGCGGGGCCAACCGTTCCGAACACAGGAGTCGTTCATGAAGAGATATGCCCTCGTACTGCTGGCCCTTGCCGCCATGGTGGCGCTTGCCGGGTGCAACCAGCCCAAGTCCGGCGGCATCGCCGTGGTGAACACCGCCCGCGTCTACCAGGAAAGCGAGGCGGGCAAGGCCGGGGTGAAGCACCTCGAAACGCTGCACGAGGAAATGCAGAACCAGCTCAACCAGATGCAGGAATCGCTGCAGAAGGACCAGAGCGACGACAACAAGCGCAAGTTCCAGGAAGCCTTCGCCGACTACCAGAAGCGCATGGGCGCCGAACAGCAGCAGGTCATCTCCGTCCTGAACGAGAACCTGCAGAAGGTGCTGGATTCCTATCGCGAAAAGAACGGCCTCGACGTCATCGTGGGCAACGACAACGTGCTTTCCGCCGGTCCCAGCGCCGACGTCACCGGCAATATCGTGGCCGAACTGAACAAGCTGAACATCAACTTCAAGCGCATGGAAGCGGAAGCCCCGGCCAAGCCGGCGGAAGCCCCCAAGCAGTAGCGCTTGCGGGCATGGGGCCCACGCCGCCATGCCCACATCTGGCCGACGCACGGCCGATCCATGGTAACGACAGGGACGCTCCGGCAGGCCGGGGCGTCCCTTTTTTGCGTCTTCTCTGGTTCTGTTTGGCCCCCTCTTGCCCCATCCGGCCCCATCCGGCCCCGTCCGGCTCCCTCTGCTCCCTCTGCTCCGTCCGGTTTGGCCCGGTCTTGCCAGTCCAGTGCCAGTCCAGTGCTAGTCCAGTGCCGTCCTGTTCGGTTCGGCATGGTCCGGCATGGTCCGGCACGAGCCGGGGCATCCGTCATGGCTGAACGGCCACCGGAAAGGCGGTGGGGTGCCGCGTCATTCGTGGCGCAGCGACCGCACCAGTTCGCGGTAGCGCGGTGTTTCCGCCAGTTCGCGCAGGGCCGTGTCAATGCGTGCGGCCGTGGCAGCGTCCACCCCTTTCGCCAGCATCAGGTAGCGCGATTCGCCGGTGGGGTTGCCCGGCACCGGGCGCAAGGTCAGGTTTGTCCCAAGGTCCGGGTGGGTGCGCAGCAGGTGGGCCGCCTCTTCATGGCTCATGAAGGAGATGTCGTGGGTGCCGTCCACGATGGACCGCAGCATCAGGGTGTTTTCATCGCGAGTGCGGGTGGGCGAGGTGCCGGTGCGCTCCAGTGCCTGCGCCAGCCAGGTGCCGTACCAGTACCCGTCGCCCAGCACCACGCGCAGCCCTCCCGCCAGCAACGAATCGAGGGACCGGGCGGAAGCGGCAAGCCCCGCATCGGTGCGACGCACGACAATGACCGGTGGCAGTGGACCATACAGGGGGCCGACGAAGCGGGCGAATGTTTCGCGTTCCGGCGTGCGGTAGACGCCGGGCGTGCAGGCGAAGGGGGCGCCTGCACGGAACGTGGCAAGGATTTCGGTGAAGGTGCTGGTGACAAGGCGAGGCTTCAGGCCTGCGCGCTCCAGCGCGATCTGGCTCATTTCCACCAGCGCCCCGCCCTGGCTCTCCGGGGTTGCCGTGAAGAACGGGGGGCGGTGGTAGACGTACACGGTGATTTCGCGCGGCTCCGGGGCGGATGTGGTGGCAAGGACCGGGCGCAACGGTGCGGCGCTGGCGCCCAGCACGAGCAGCAGGATGCCCAGCGGGCGCAGGCAGGCACAGAAGGAACGGGGCCGGGCATGGGGCCGGACGCGGTGCGGGGCCATGGCTACCTCTGGCTGTGGTTGGGCGTGGAGTTTGACCGCAGGGTGCCGCGAACGTGGCTGGTGCAGAATGATTATTAGGCATGACGCATGCGGCACGGGATGTCCGGGGGGGGGGGGGGGCGGGCGTCAACGAGCCGCGTGGAGTTTCAGGAACCATGTGGAGCGGCAGGGGGCTGGGGATGTCCCACAGGGCACATCGGTTTGGGGGCGCCGGACACGGCTGGTGGGGAACGGGCGTGTGGGGCAGCCTGCGCGAGCCGCCCCGCGCGGCTCAGGGGGCGGCGGGGTCTGCTCCCGGCAGACCACCCGCGAGGTCACCCGGCATGTCGCCCAGCACGGCGGCGATGGCGTCGTCGATGCGGCGCATGGTGGTCTCGTCCACGCCGCGCCCGCACATCAGGTGGCGGGTCTGGGGCTGGCCCGGCAGGGCATCCTGTCCGGTCAGCGGCACCAGTTGCAATGCCTGGAGCAGTCGGGGCGAGCGGCGCAGCAACTCGGTGGCTTCTTCCTGTTCCATCAGGGTCATGTCGTAGCGGCCCGATGCCAGCATTTCGAGCAGGGCGGCGTTGTCTGCCGTGCTGCGGTAGACCGGCGCGCGGGAGCGGGCCAGAGCCTCGTCCAGGGCCGGGCCGTACGAAAAACCGCCGCGCAGCACGAGCCGCAGCCCGGTAGCCAGCAGCCCGGTAAGCCCCCTGGCCCGGCCGGACTGGAGTGCCGCGTCGGCCCGCAGCACCGCGACCGGGGGCAGGTTGCGGTAGATGGGCGCGCTGAACCGGGCGAACTGTTCGCGTTCGCGGGTACGGTACCAGCCGGGCGCGCAGGCATGGGCCGTGGGGTCCTGTTCGAACAGCGCCACGATGCGTTTGGGCGGCATCTCCGTGACGTGGTACGGAATGTGCGCGGCATCCAGCACGCGGCGCACGGCATCCACCAGAATGCCCCCGGCCACGCCGTGGTCGAAGGTGTAGTAGGGCGGGCGATGAAAGGCGAGGATGGCCAGTTCGCGCGGGGCGGCGCTGGCCTGGGTGGCGATGTCCGCATCCGCCAGGGCAGGATCGGGCAGGAGCAACGGCAGAAGCAGCAGGCACACGAGCGTGGCCGCGAAGGCAAGATGGGAACGGCTGGCGTGCATGGCTGCCTTTCGGGTGTGGCACGCGGCTGTGTGTCGGGATACGCGGCAGGTCCGTCTGGATACGTGCCGCAGGATCACCGCATGTCCGTAATTCCTTATGGTAGGCGGCATGGGGAGGGTGGTCAAGCGACAAGGAAATTGCGGCGACGGCATTGCACCATGCCGCTTGGACGGCAACGCCCCGGCGGCATGCCGGGGGTGTGTCGTGACGTGGTAGGCCCTCTGGGTGGGGCAACGTTCCCCCAATCCTCTATCCACCCGGAAAGACCGCAGTCATGCAGTCAACTAGATTTTTTGCTGTCGCAAAGAGGGATCAGTCTCCGTTTTTTGGAGGAGGGGCTCTGCCGCTTGCCCGGCTTTGCGCGCACAGGTGCGGGCGGGCCTGGCAGTCCTCAGAGCATGTCAGCCAAGAAATGGTTGAAGGTTGACAATCTTGTGTTGAAGATCCTGTTTGACTTCCATTGAGTGCGAGCATGCTCGGTAACGTGAACAGGCATGTGGCATTTTACGGTGCTGCGGGGATTTTAAATCTTGCAAGAAGGGTGTGTGCAAGATCCAAAAAGCAGTTTGTTACGTTTTTGAGATGTTCGGTCGCGTCATTTGGGAAACTGCGGAAACGATGAACTATAAAATTTCGCACTGGGTATAGTGTAGTTTCTAGTGATGTTCCTGTTTCAATGTCCAGCTCGTTAAGGAGATTGTTACAAAGAGAAATCATGCTGTGGAGTGTGTCTTCACATTTGCAGTATGATTGTGCAAGCATGCAGAGACGCCTTTTCTCAGACGTGTTGATTCCTGAATTTTGTATTAAGTCCTTTGTTTTGTGTACGTCGCCCTGTGCGTTTATTAGCTGTGTGATAAATTTTCCTTGCTCGTTTTTGAAAATAATCTCCATCAGCATCTCGATTGTTTGATATAGATAGAAAAATTGAAAAGCGATATTCTTTTCGTATGGGAGAGCATTTGTGTATATTGAGGAGATTTGTGATATTTCATCTATCGCGTTGGATATGGGTGATATGCTGATGTGCGTTTGGGTGATAGTGTCACAAGTTATGCTGACGAGCTTTGGTGAGAATTGTGTAAGTTTGAAAAAACCATATTTGGCGAGGCCAGGAAGCCATCTCCCTATGTCAAATGGAGTCTCTCTAAGGGTTTCATTGCTGACTACAAAGAGCGCAACGGATTCGTCGAAAAATTCTGAAAGATATAGAGGGGTTTCGTCGGTGACCTGTGGGTGTTTTGTGTGTATATCTTCATTTGGTGCATTCAATAAGTGTTTGATGCCCGCATGTGCGTATTTTAAAAAGTGAGTATTGGCCGCAAAGTCATGCTCTGTTGAGCATAAGGCATTTATGGGTATGCACCATCCTATCCGTGTGTCTCGGCTTTTGTCGTACACCTGAAAAATTTCATTCTCTGCAAGTCCGCGTTTGACTATTGGAAATACGCTAAACTCTTTGTTGTTAAACGAAGTGTCTAGGTTGAGAGGCGTGTTTATGTTTAGGCGGACCCCCATGGCGTTGTTGGTGTCAGAGCTGAATACGCCAGTCTCTGCGGAATAAGAAAAATTAGTAAAGGTGACAGGGGTGTTGTCGACTTTTGCAGTGAATTTCATGTGTGCTTAGAAATTTTGGCTTTGGTATTTGCGAAGAGCGCTTGATGCCGCCGTGAGTGGGTTTTGAAAGCTATCTGAGTCTTTGTTGAAAAGATCTCTGAAAAAATAATGGAAATAAGAGCGTTGTGCATTCCCGATTTTCTTTGTGTGTACTTTGATCCATTCAAGCGAGTCGTTAGCAGCTTCAAGAAAGTCTGTGGGCGATGTAATTCGTGTGTCTTTGATTATGGCGTTAATATCATCAAACCCTTTGATAACACCATGATCTACCATTTTTCCTATAGCTGCACCAAATCCTGACATCGCCTGAGGTTTTTTGAATAATTGTAGGGCGTTTTTCCCAAAAGGGGTATTGTTCTTTTCTAAGTATTCCTTGTCAAGTTTTGTGTCGCCGCAAAGGTCATGCATTTTGAGCATGAAAGTCATCCATGTCCTGACGTAGGCATTGAATAAGTCAGTTGATTGATTCTCTTTTGAAAGCATTTCTAGGCTTTTTATGTTCTCAAGTATGTCGGATTTTTCTATGGGGAGTTCGTCTCTGTCGAGATAGGAGTTGAATCCCTCTACAACGTCTTTGAAGTGTAATTGATTTATTTGAGTAGTTGGAAGGTTGTCGGATTCTCGTATTATTTGTATGCCATCGATCTCTGCATCGAGATAGTCAGTATAAAGCATTTCGATCTGGTGTCGCAATGACATGGGTGTTTGGCCAGTATTAAGAGTTAGCATGCGATATAATATGCCTATGCGATTTAGCCCAACATAAAATTCGACACGAATTTTTTGCTCTTGCACTCGCGATAATGTTTCGATATCGTTATGTTTCTCAAGATCTGACAGGAGATCAATGATTGTGTGGCTTCTTTGTAATCCGTCCAGGATGACCAAGTGTTGTTTGTTGCTTTGCAGGAATTCTGGGAAGCTATCGAGGTTGTCAGCATCAAACTCTGATGACGACGAAGTCAACGCTAGAACGACAGGCGGAATTACACATTCTTTGAGAATGTCGTTTTTTAGAAGGCTATAGATAGTTTTTGAAGACCCGACTCTGCGTCGTTGGAAAACGTTCTTTGAAAGTATATCCTTAGCGATGGCGGCGTATTCGCCAACATGCATTTCCGATAAGATATTAATAGCATTGATTCGGGAGTCGTGAAGGAGGGAGAGGGGCTTCATAATTATCCTGCATTGTTAATTTTCTGGATGCTCGCAACCTGCCCTGGGTGGAAGGGGGCACACTTTCTGTCTCGGTGTCTCCGAGCATATTTTTTGAGAAATGTCTATGTTGAAGGTCGTTTTGTTCTTTTTTTGTGAAATGAGTATCGTTGCAAAAATAAAAACAGGCCCCCGCGATGCGGAGAGCCTGTTTTCGCTAATTGAGCATGACATCGTCGCTGCTCAACCTGGTATGCATGGCGCGCCAGGAAGGATTCGAACCTCCGACCTACAGGTTCGTAGCCTGTTGCTCTATCCAGCTGGGCTACTGGCGCGTGTCTCCGGAACACTGCCGGAAAGGCTGGTAAATATCCTGCCAAATCCGGATTTTTTGCTGGCGCGCCAGGAAGGATTCGAACCTCCGACCTACAGGTTCGTAGCCTGTTGCTCTATCCAGCTGGGCTACTGGCGCAGCGAGAGAAGGCATATATGCCCGATGGGGCCGGATCGTCAAGCGATTTCGTGCGGGCAAATGCACTTCTTTTCCGGCTCGGCGGCAGGTTGCCCGCCATGCCGCGCCGCATGCGGCCAGATTAGGCAGATTAGGCAGATTAGGCAGATGAGGCAGATGAGGCAGATGCATGCGCATGCGGCCAGATGGGCAAGGTGCGAGCGGACGAGATGGCGGGCAAGGAAGGGGGCATGCTGTTTTCCTTCCACGGGCTGCGATCCTGTAGCCCCCTTGTAGGCAGACTGGCCGTTTCCCTTCCGCCTGCGGGCCACGGTTGCCCCGGCCCTGCGAAAGGGATAGACCGTCCGTCTCCGGCCCTGCCGGATGGAGGACCCATGAGCCTTGATGCCAAGATCGACGCCGCACGCCAACTGCTGCGCGAGGTGCTGGCCCAGCACGGGCCGGACCGCGTGGCCGTGGCCTGGACCGGCGGCAAGGATTCCACCCTGGCGCTCGCCCTGTGGCGCGGCGTGCTGCATGATGCCGTGCCCGGCGTACCCGGCGTATCTGGCGCGCGCCCGCTGGCCCTGAACCTGGACACGGGCTGCAAGTTTCCGGAAGTCATGGCCCTGCGCGACAGGTTGGCGGTGGAGTGGGGCGTGACCCTGCACATTGCCCGACCGGACGTGCCCCCCGGCTATCCCGTGGCGGCGGATCGGGCCGCCTGCTGCCGCGACCTGAAGGTGGCGCCGCTGCTGCGTGCCCTGCGCCAACTGGACGTGGCCGTGCTGCTTACCGGCATCCGCCGCGACGAGCATCCCGACAGGGCCGCCCGGCCCGTGCGCGAACCGGTGGCGGAACCGCCCCACCTGCGCGTGCACCCGGTGCTGGACTTCAGCGAGATGGACGTGTGGGCGGCCACCATGCAGCTTGGCCTGCCCCACTGCGAACTGTACGACCGGGGCTATCGCTCGCTGGGCTGCATGCCGTGCACCCTGCCGCCGGAAGGCATGCGGGGTGCGCAGGGTGCAGGGGGCGAGCGCGCCGGTCGCGCCGCCGACAAGGAGGCCATGCTCGCCTCGCTGCACGCTCTGGGCTATTTCTAGAACCATCCTGACCCGGAAGCAGCATCTGGCGGTAACGCGCGGTGGTGAGTGCAGCGCCGTTCCGCCCCCACCGTCCCCACCGTGCCGGGGCATCAGGCTTTCGCGCCAGCCCGCCGTCACCGCTTCCCCGTACCCCCATATCACTTGTCTTTCCCGTTCCTGCCCTCAGCCCCCGCGCACGCGAAAAGGGGACGGAAACCCTGTGGTTTCCGTCCCCTTTTCGCGTGCGCGCCACGCCGGGTGGCGGCCAGCGGCTACGTCCGGTCGCAGTACACGTTCTCCATGAACGATTCCATGGCCTCGTCCATCTGGGCCACGTATTCGCCCACGTCGTGGGTGGTGCGGCAGGTCGTGCAGCGCAGGAACACCTCGTGGCAGGTGCGTTCCACGCGCAACGCGGTGCCGCAGGTGCGGCAGGGAATGGTGGTCTGGGCGGCCCGGGGTTGCCCGAAGCCATAGCTGGTGCTGTACATGCGGTCTCCTTGCGATACGGCCTGGGCGTGGCGCCCGGGTGACGGCGGGGCGGTTCCGCGCGCTGGCCGCGCAGGCGGGGCATACCGCATCGCGCCCGTACCGGCAATCCCTTTCCGCGCGCTTCCCCTTGCGCAAACCCGCCCTTCGTGTACTATGTAAATACTGCCGGTTATTGCGTGAACCGGTGCCCACGGCCCGGCACCCGGCCAATTTCGCACTCAAGGAGACCACGATGCTTTCCGAACGCATGAACCAGGCCCTGAACGATCAGGTCAAATGGGAAATGTATTCCAGCTACCTGTACCTCTCCATGTCCGCCTACCTCGCGGACATGGGCCTTTCCGGCTTCGCCAACTGGATGCGGGTGCAGGCGCAGGAAGAACTGTTCCACGCCATGAAGTTCTACGACTTCATCAATGAGCGCGGCGGCAGGGTGATCCTGCAACCCATCGACGCGCCCCCCTCGTCGTGGGAGGGCGTGCTGGACGCCTTCCAGAAGACGCTGGAGCACGAACGCCACGTCACCGCGCGCATCAACGACCTGGTCAACGTGGCCATCGAAGAGCGCGACCACGCCACCAACATCTTCCTGCAATGGTTCGTCACCGAACAGGTGGAGGAAGAGGACGGCGTGAACGACCTGCTGCACAAGCTGCGGCTCATCAACGGCGAAGGCCAGGGCATGCTGCTGCTGGACAAGGATCTGGCGACGCGGGTGTTTACCATGCCTGCGGCGGCAACGGCCTAGAGCAAAAACCACACCGGGCGGGCGAACCGGCGGGCATCCCGTAATGGGCATGCCTGGGCCGGACGCCCGCCCGCGCACGCCCCACGCGGCGAAGCACAACGGCGGGACGGCACACAAGCAAGGAGGTGCGGCGTGAGCCACACGGGCAGAAACATCGTCATCGGCGGCGAGGCCGGTCAGGGGCTGGTCACCATCGGCCAGATGCTGACCAGGGCCCTGATCCGCAGCGGCTATGAGGTCGTGGTGTCGCAGGACTACATGTCCCGCGTGCGCGGCGGCCACAACACCTACAGCATCCGCGTGCACGACGCGCCCATAGCCGCCCCGGCGGAAGCCATGGACGTGCTGGTGGCCCTGAACCAGGAAACCGTCAGCCTGCACAAGCACGAACTGGCCGATGGCGGCATCGTCATCCTGGACGCCGGGCTGGACCCCGAAGGAACCAAGGCCGTGCCCGTGCCCTTCAAGGATGTGGCCCCGCGCCCCATCTTTGAAAACGTGGCCGCGCTGGGCGTGCTGGGATCGCTGCTGGGGGTGGACCGCCCCACCATGGAAGGGCTGGTGCGTGAAACCTTCGGCAAGAAGGGCGACGAGGTGGTCGGCCAGAACATGAAGGTGCTGGACGACGCCTGGAAATGGGCGGAAGCCCACCGCGCCAGTTGCGCCGCGCTGCCCGCGCCCAGGGGGCCCAAGGGCCGCATGATGCTGCACGGCAACGAGGCCATCGCCCTTGGCGCGCTGGCGGCGGGGGTGAAGTTCTGTTCCTTCTACCCCATGACCCCGGCCACCTCGGTGGCGCAGGAACTCATTACCAAGGGGCGCAAGCTGGGCGTGGTGGTGGAGCAGGCAGAGGACGAGATTGCCGCCATCAACATGGCGCTGGGGGCCACCTATGCCGGTGCCAAGGCGCTGGTGCCCACCTCCGGCGGGGGCTTTGCCCTGATGACGGAAGGCGTCAGCCTTGCGGGCGTCATGGAGGCCCCGGTGGTCATCGTGCTGGCCCAGCGGCCCGGCCCGGCCACCGGCCTGCCCACCCGCACCGAACAGGCCGACCTGAACCTGGCCCTGTACGCGGGCCACGGCGAATTCCCCCGCGCCATCCTGGCCCCGGCCACCATCGAGGACTGCTTTCACCTCACCCACGCGGCCTTCGACCTGACCGAGCGCTTCCAGACGCCGGTCTTCGTGCTGACCGATCAGTACCTGTCCGATTCGTACCGCGCCGTGGTGCCCTTCGACCTGGATGCGTTGCCCCCCGTGGCCGAGCCGGACTTCGGCCCCGGCGGCGGCCCGAAGTTCAAGCGTTACAAGAGGTACGAGCTGACAGAAAGCGGCGTGTCGCCCCGCAAGGTGCCGGGCTTTACCGAAACCCTGGTGCTGGCCGACTGCCACGAGCATACCGAGCAGGGCAACATCACCGAGGACCCGGACCTGCGCAATGCCATGAACGACAAGCGGCTGCGCAAGGGCGAAGGTCTGCGCGCGCTGTGCATCCCCCCGCGCGTGTCCGGCGATGCCCGGCCAGACCTGCTGCTGGTCTGCTGGGGGTCCAGCGAGGGGCCGGTGGCCGAGGCGGCGGAACTGCTGCGCGCCAGGGGCCGCAGCGTGGGCGTCATGAGCTTCACCCAGGTCTGGCCGCTGGACCCCGCGCAGTTCCTGCCCGCCCTTCAGGCGGCGAAGGAAGTGGTGTGCGTGGAAGGCAACGCCACGGGTCAGTTCGCGCGCCTGTTGCGGCAGGAGACCGGGTTCGAGGTGTCGCGCACGCTGCTGCGCTATGACGGGCGCATCTTTACGCCCAATTGGCTTGCGGAGCGCCTCAGCTAGGGCAACCCGGCCTTTTTCCCGCTGGTGGCTCGGACAACCGAATTTCCAGGAGCGATCATGGATATCGAAGTCTACGGCGAATACAAGAAGACCGCGTGGTGCCCCGGCTGCGGCAACCACGACGTGATGAAGGCCGTGCGCCAGGCGCTGGCCGGGCTGGACCTTGCCCCCAACAGGGTGGCGCACGTTTCCGGCATCGGGCAGGCGGCCAAGGCCCCGCACTACATCGACCTCAACGGCTTCAACGGCCTGCACGGGCGCGGCCTGCCCCCGGCGCAGGCCATCAAGCTGTGCAACCCGGAGCTGACCGTCATTGCCCAGAGCGGCGACGGCTGCAACTACGGCGAGGGCGGCAACCACTTTCTGGCGGCCATCCGCCGCAACGTGGACATGACCCTGCTGGTGCACGACAACCAGATCTACGGGCTGACCAAGGGGCAGGCCAGCCCCACCACCCCGGAAGGGCAGGTCACCAAGAGCCAGCCCGACGGGGTGCGCAATGCGCCGTTCAACCCCATTGCCGTGGCCGTGGCCATGAAGTGCTCGTTCGTGGCGCGCTCGTTCTCGGGCAACACCCCGCATCTGGTGAAAATGATCCAGCTGGCCATCCAGCACAAGGGCTTCGCGCTGGTGGACCTGTTCTCGCCGTGCGTGTCGTTCAACAAGGTCAACACCTTCGGCTGGTACAAGCAGCGCTGCCAGGAACTGCCGGAAGACTACGATCCCACCGACTGGGCCGCCGCCATGCAGGTGGCGCAGGAATTCGGCGAGCGCATTCCCATCGGGGTCATCTACCGCAACGACAGGCCCTCGCTGGATGCCAGCCTGCCCGTGCTGCAAAAGGGGCCGCTGGGCCGCCAGCCCGTGGACAGGGACGGGTTGCGGGCATTGATGCAATCCTACACCTAGAAGCCGTTTCCGGATGTCTTTTCGTCCGCCGGGCTGGTGGCCGATGCGCCACCGGCCCGGCGGAAAACGCAAGGGAGGGAAGCCATGCACAAGGTCGTGCTGTATGCCATTCAGGGCGAGGTGCCCTGTTTCGTGCATGTGATGCTGAACGCGCTGGACATGCACGCGCGCGGCTGGGACGTGCGCGTGGTGGTGGAGGGGCAGGCCATCAAGGCCGTGCCCGTGGTGGCTGGCTCCGGGCACACCATGCGTCCGCTGTTCGAAAAGGCGCGCGATGCCGGGCTGTTCGCCGGTGCCTGCAAGGCCTGTGCGTCCATCCAGCGCGTTGCGGAAGAGGTGGAGGCCACCGGGCTTGAGCTCATCGGTGACATGAGCGGGCACCCGGCCATGGGCGAGTGGATAGAGCGGGGCTACACGGTAATCACCATGTAAGCCGCCATTGCAAGCGGATGTGGTGCGCGCGACTGCCCGACCTTCCTGTGGGGGCAGCCGGGCCGCACACGCGATGCGCCCCGTCGGATGGTGTTCCGGCGGGGCGCGGTGCGTTGTCGCGAAGGCAGGGGGGCGGGAGGGGAGCGTCGAACGGGAGAGGCGGCGCGGCGTCCGCTATTCGCCCATCACGGCCCGCAGCAGCGAGGCCAGCTGGCGGCGCACCAGTTCGGTTTCCGCCGGGGCCACCTGCGGCATGTCGGCGGGGCGGTTGGCGCCCGCCAGCGCGTCGCCTTCCTCTATGTCGGCCAGCGCCGCCGCCGAGCGGCCCATGATGCAGAAGAACCGTTCCGGCTTCCAGCCCATGCGGTCCAGTTCCGCCGTCGCGGCGGCGGAGTATTCGAAGCCTGGCAGGCCGTCCGCGCCCACGGAGGGGTGGGGGGCTTCGCCTGTCCGCTTGGCCCAGTCGCGGAAGCGGGGAAAGTCGTCGATGAAGCGGGCCAGTTCGGCGTTGTCGAAGGGGGGCTGGTCGTAGAACCCCGCCGCGCGGGCCTGCGGCACGGCCAGCAGAAGCAGCACGAGGCAGATGCAGGCAAGGGGCGCGGCCAGGCCCAAGGCGCGGCGCAGCGCGGCAAGGCGGGATGCAGGCATGAACATGGAAATCCTTTGGTTGCGGTAGGGGCGGGGCGTGATGGTGGATGAACCGGACACGTCCCGGATGCACCTGTCTGTCTACAGGCGGGGACGGCGAAAGGGAAGCCCGGCAGAGCCCGTACGATACGGGGAATTCCGACGTGCGCCGCGCATGCTGGCGGAGCGCGGGGCCGTCCGTTCAAAACGGGGCGCGGGAACGAAATGGCCGGTGCGTTGCCGCACCGGCCAGTGAATGCAGGAATCCGGGGTTGCGAAACCGCCGCAAGGCGACGGCATGCGCCATGCGCCGGGTCTAGTCGTACTTCACCGAGCTGATCTTCATCAGGCGGTCCCAGTTGTGGTACGATTCGATGTAGCGGATGGTGCCGGTCTTGCCGCGAATGACCACCGAATGGGTGATGGCGCCCACGCCCGTGTACTGCACCCCGCGCAGGAAGGTGCCGCCGGAAATGCCCGTGGCGGCAAAGAACACCTCGTCGCTGCGCACCAGGGTATCCACGGTGTGGATTTCGCGCAGGTCAAGGCCAGCGTCGTGCAGGGCTTCCTTTTCGGGGTAGGACTGCGGGTCCAGGCGGGCCAGCATCTGGCCGCCCACGCCCTTGATGGCGCAGGCCGCCAGCACGCCCTCGGGGGTGCCGCCGGTGCCCATCATCACGTCCACTTCCGAGCGCGGGTCAACGGCCATCAGCGCACCGGCCACGTCGCCGTCGGTGTGCAGCTGGATGCGCGCGCCCGATTCGCGGATGCGCTGGATGAGCTTTTCGTGGCGCGGCTTGTCCAGAACGAAGACCACCAGGTCGTCCACGTCCTTGCCCAGCGCTTTCGCGATCTTCTGAAGATTTTCCTTCACCGGGGCGTCGATGTCGATGACGTCGCGCGCGGCGGGGCCCACCACCAGCTTCTGCATGTAAAAGCTGGGGCCGGGGTTGTACATGGTGCCCGCAGGGGCCACGCCCACCACGGAAATG
This sequence comes from Nitratidesulfovibrio sp. SRB-5, assembly GCF_019931275.1. Taxonomy (NCBI): domain Bacteria; kingdom Pseudomonadati; phylum Thermodesulfobacteriota; class Desulfovibrionia; order Desulfovibrionales; family Desulfovibrionaceae; genus Nitratidesulfovibrio; species Nitratidesulfovibrio sp. SRB-5. The sequence goes on from NZ_JAIOTY010000001.1 coordinate 1,447,468, forward strand.
GCGTTGGGGCGGCCATAGGCCAGCAGCTTGGTGCCTTCCACGGGGTCCACGGCCACGTCGATGGCCGGGCCGCGACCGGTGCCCACCTTTTCGCCGTTGTGCAGCATGGGGGCGTGGTCCTTCTCGCCTTCGCCGATGATAACGTGGCCGGCCACGTTCAGCGAATTGAAGGACAGGCGCATGGCGTCAACGGCAGCGCCGTCGCCCGCGTCGTTGTTGCCCTTGCCCAGCCAGCGGGCGGATGCCAGCGCGGCGGCTTCGGTGACGCGCACGAGATCGAGGGCGAGATTCTTTTGCGGGGCTTCCATCAACGGTCCTCCAGTGGGGTGGTGCTTCTTGCTTCGGAAACGCGACGCGCCGCGTGAACCCGTGCGGCACAAGGCCGTGCGGGGCGCGGGCGCGGGCTGCCTCCGGCGGTCGGAGGGGCGGCCCGGCAGGGCGACGAAGAGTGCGCGCCGTGCGTCCGGTGGGGACTCTAGCGCAGGCCCCTTGCGGCTTCAAGACAAAACACGGGGCGTTGCGAGACGGGGTGCGGCGGTGACCGGCGCGGGGCCATGCAGGCAGGGCGCAATCAGCGGGAGCGAGCAGGAATCGCCAACGGAAACGCGCCCGGAAAGCCGAAGCTTCCGGGCGCGGTGCGTACGGGGGGCAAGAGACCTGCTCCGGGGCTGTTTCTGGAAGCGGCCCTAGCGGAAGACCACGGTCTTGCTGCCATTCAGCAGCACCCGGTGTTCGATGTGAAAGCGCACCGCCCGCGCCAGGGCCAGGCATTCCACGTCGCGGCCCACGGCCACCAGGTCGTCGGGCATGTGCGAATGGTCCACCCGCGCCACTTCCTGCTCGATGATCGGGCCTTCGTCCAGGTTTTCGGTCACGTAGTGGGCGGTGGCGCCGATCAGCTTCACCCCGCGCGCAAAGGCCTGGTGATAGGGAGAGGCCCCCTTGAAGCTGGGCAGGAAGGAGTGGTGGATGTTGATCACCCGCCCCTTGAACCGGGCGCAGAACCCCGGCGAAAGGATTTGCATGTACCGGGCCAGCACCACCAGGTCGATGGACTGCTCCTCGATGATCCTGGCGATGCGTTCTTCCTGCTCTGCCTTGTTTTCCTTGGAAATGGGCAGGTAGTGGAAGGGAATGTCGTGCATCTCGGCGATGCGCTGGAAATCCTGGTGGTTCGACACGATGGCCGGGATGGTGGCGTTCAGCGCGCCCGTCTCGCAGCGGAACATGATGTCGTTCAGGCAATGCCCGAAGCGTGAAACCAGCACCAGGATACGCGCGGTGCTGCCCGCGTCGATCAACTGCCACTCCATGTCGAAGGTGGCGGCCACGCCAGCGAACAGCCGCTCCAGTTCAGGACGGCCAGGCCCGTCGTCGGGCATTTCGAAATGGATGCGCAGGAAGAAGCGCTTGCTTTCGCGGTCGCCGAACTGGGCGCTGTCCAGAATGTTGCAGCGCTGCACGGCAAGAAAGGTGGAAACGGTGGCCACGATGCCGATGCGGTCGGGGCAGGAGATGGTCAGGATGTACGGAGAGGCCATGCGTGGTCCTTGTGCGGCGTGGCCCGGCAGGCGGGCGCGATGCGGTTTGGTCTCCTGCGGCTGTGGTGGCTGGTCATGTGGTGTGATGGGTTGCCTTACGACAGAACGGCGCGCGCTTCAACAGGATTGAAGGGGCGCGCCCGGCTGCGCTGAAGTGGCGCGGCAGTGGCGGGACAGTGACGGGGCAGGGAAGGGAAGGCGGGGCGACGGGCCTACAGGCAGGTGCCGATGCCGTCCATGTAGAAGCGGGTGACCTGGGGCAGGCTGTCGCGGTCGCCTTCGCGGCGGCGGGCCCAGCAGCGGCGGAACATGCGCGCCGCCTTGCGGAACCGGCCCGATTCGAAGCCCAGCATGTTCAGCGCCATCAGGGCGTCGTCAATGGTCAGGCGTCCCTTTTCGATGAAGCCGTCCAGCTGGCGGCACACGGCATAGAAGCACTGCACGCGCCGCCGGGGCGAGAAGAACCCGATGGAGGGCATGCGCGCGCGCAGGGCGTCCACGGCCTCGCGCAGGGCGTCGAAGTCGTCGATGCAGCGGATGGCCTCGTGCATGGGCATGCACTTGCGGTTCAGGAATTCCGCGAATTCATTCAGGGTGCTGAAGCGGCGGCGTGACATGGCGCACCTCCCGACCGGCAAGGGTCTGCGATGGTGGACGTGGATGCGGCATTGTGCGTCATTTGTCGGCAAAGGACAAGCACATGCCGTCCATCGGCGCAAACCGTTGGGCGCAAACCGTTGGGCGCAAACCGCAGCCGGGGGACGGGCGAAGGAAAAGGGACGGGGCCGGGCTGTGCGCCCGGCCCCGTGCGGCCCTACTGATTCTGGTACTTGTTGGTCTTCTTGGTCGCCTTGGCGACCTTGGTCTGCTTCTTGGCGGCCTGCTGGGTGTTCTTCTTTTTCACGGCCACCTTCTTGGTGGCCTTCTTCTTCTGCACCTGCTGAGCTTCGATGGTCTGGGGCTTCTTCGCCGGGGCGGCTTGGCCGACGGCGGGCAGGGCCAGAAACGACACGCACAGGGCGGCGAGAAGGGCTTTGGTCAGGGTCTTCATGGTATGCAGCCTCCTGCAAGGGATTGTTTGCGCCTTCTCTGCGCTCATGGCTGTAAAAGTCAACTAGAAAATCTCAAGACCTTGCGCCATGGCGGCTGTACACGGATGAAAACGGGAATGATCCCGCAAGAAAGATCAAGATGAAGGACGGGTTGATTGCGGTGCGGGTGGCTGTACGGTTCAAATTTCTTGCTTGATTTTCAACCTGTATGTGTAAGAAGTTGCACTTGTCTTGTGCTGCATGGCGTGGTGTATGCAGCACGACGCATGTTGCGCAGGGGTAGATGCGGGAACTGCTGTTGCGCTGCGGCGTGGAGCCACGCCGTGCATGCCGCCATGCGGAAAGGGCCTTCGGATATTCCCGACCGTGCGACGCAGCACGCCATGCGGCTTGTTGTGGCGTGTACGTTGCCATCACGGGCGCTTTTCCATAGCCTGACTGCGGACGGGTGCCCGCGCGCGGCGTGTTCGCCCGCGCGTTGTGCCTTGCAGACACCAGAAACCCCACGGAATCATGACCGCATCCCTTTCGCCCCGCGCCCGGGTACATTCCCCCGCTGATCCCGCCATGCATTCGCTCATCCACCTGCTGGCAACCGGTACGGCACTGCCGGGCACGCCCGACATGCCCCGGCTTCCGGTGGACGCCACCTTGCCGCGCCTGCTCGGAGTGCTGGCCGATGGCGCGCGCGCGGTGTTGCAGGCCCCGCCCGGCGCAGGCAAGACCACCCGCGTGCCGTTGGCCCTGCTGGCGGCCCCATGGTTGGCTGGGCGCAAGGTGGTGCTGCTGGAGCCGCGGCGCCTTGCCGCGCGGGCGGCGGCCCGGCGCATGGCCGCCACCCTGGGCGAGGCGGTGGGCGACACCGTGGGCTACCGCATGCGGCTGGATACCCGCGTGGGGCCGCGCACCCGCGTGGAGGTGGTGACCGAAGGCGTGCTGACGCGCATGCTCCAGGCCGATCCGGAACTGGCCGACGTGGGATGCGTGATCTTTGACGAATTTCACGAACGCAGCCTGCATGCCGACCTTGGCCTGGCCTTGTGCCTGGATTGCCAGGAGGGGCTGCGGCCAGACCTGCGGCTGGTGGTCATGTCGGCCACGCTGGACTGCGGCCCGGTGGTTGCGCTGCTGGGCGGCTGTCCGGTGATCGAAAGCGCGGGGCGCGCCTTTCCGGTGGATACCCGTCACCTGCCGCCCGTGCGCAACTGGCTGCCCTACGAGACCACCCCGCCCGGCGTGCTGGAGGACGCGGTGGCCGATGCCGTGCGCCGCGCCCTGCACGAGACGCCGGGCAGCCTGCTGGTGTTCCTGCCGGGGGCGGGGGAAATCCGCCGCACGGTGGAAAGGCTGGCGGGGCTGTCCGCAACCCCGCACGGCCCGGTGGCGGTGCATGCCCTGTATGGCGACATGGCCCCGGAGCTTCAGGACGCGGCCATCGCACCCGCGCCGCCCGGCACGCGCAAGGTGGTGCTGGCCACGGCCATTGCAGAGACCAGCCTGACCATCGACGGCGTGCGTGTGGTCATCGACGCCGGGCTGGCGCGGGTGCCGCGCTTCGACCCGCGTTCCGGCATGTCGCGATTGGTGACGGAACGGGTCTCGCTGGCCGGGGCGGACCAGCGCCGGGGCCGTGCCGGGCGCACGGAGCCGGGCACCTGCTGGCGGCTGTGGCGCGAAGGGGAGGAGGCCGCGTTGCGCCCCTTTGCCCGCCCGGAAATTCTGGATGCCGACCTTGCCCCGCTGCTGCTGGAACTGGCCCTGTGGGGCGTGCCGGATGCCTCGGCCCTGCGCTGGCTGGATGAACCGCCGCAGGCCAACCTGGCCCAGGCGCGCGAACTGCTGATCCTGCTGGGCGCGCTGGACGGGGCAGGGCGCATCACGCCGCACGGCAGGCGGGTGGCCGTGTTGCCGCTGCATCCGCGCCTGGCGCACATGGTGGTGCGGGCCGAAGAACTGGGGCTTGGCGCCACGGCCTGCTGCGTGGCGGCACTGCTGGAGGAACGCGACCCGTTGCGCGACGCGGGTGCGGACCTGCGGCTGCGGGTGGCCCTGCTGGCCGGTGATGGCCGCAGGACGGGCAACGCGGGCGGTGGCCCCATGGTTGTCCGCTTGCGCGAGGCGGCCCGGCAGGTGGCTCGGCTGGCGGGGGTGGATATTGATGCCGCCGCAGGCAAGGGCAAGGGAGCGCGTCCGTGCACGCGGCCCGACCCGGAAGCTGCGGGCGAGGTGCTGGCCCTGGCCTATCCGGACCGGGTGGCCGAGGGGCGGGGGCAGGGGCAGTTCCGCCTGGCCTGCGGGCGCGGGGCCTATCTGCCGCCGGAAGACCCGCTGTCGCGCGAAGCTTTTCTGGCCGTGGGCGACATGGACGGCGATGCGGCGCGCGGGCGCATCCGCCGTTGCGCGCCGTTGGCGCGGGAGCACATCGAGGAGGCTTTTGGCGCTTCCATTGCCGAGGGGGCCTTCGTGGTCTGGGACGCCCGGACCGAGGCCGTGGCCGCGCGGCGGCAGCGGCGGCTGGGCGCGCTGGTGCTGGACGACACCCCCCACGACGCGGCGGACCCGGAGGAGGTCACGGCGGCGGTGGTGGCGGGCATCCGGTCCATCGGGCTGCATTGCCTGCCGTGGACGCCGGAACTGGAACAATGGCGCGCGCGGGTGGCCTTGCTGCGCGGGCTGGACGCGGGCGGGACGGGCCGGATTGCGGAAGATGCACAGCGCATGCCCCCCCGTCCGGACGGGTCTGCCCGCCCGGACAAGTCTGCCTGCCCGGACGAATTTACCTGTCCGGACGATTCCATCTGGCCGGATGTGTCCGAAGGGGCCCTGCTGGCCGGGCTGGAGCACTGGCTGGCCCCGTACCTGTCCGGCATCACCCGGCGCGCGCAGTTCGCGCGCATCGACCTTGCGGGCGCGCTGGCGGCCCTGCTGCCGTGGGAACTGACGCGGCGGCTGGACGCCGAGGCCCCGGAGCGCATCGAGGTGCCGTCCGGCTCGCAGGTGCTGGTGGACTACGCGGCGGAAGGCGGTCCGGTGCTGGCGGTGAAGTTGCAGGAAATGTTCGGCGCGGGCGAAACACCCCGCGTCGCCGGGGGGCGCGTGCCGCTGGTGGTGCACCTGCTGTCGCCCGCCGGGCGGCCCTTGCAGGTCACGCGCGACCTGGCCGGGTTCTGGCGCACCGGATACCCTGCGGTACGGGCCGAGATGCGGGGCCGCTACCCCAAGCACCCCTGGCCGGAAGACCCCCTGGCGGCACCGCCCACCCGGCTGACCACGCGGCGCATGCAGCAGGCGGCCACTGCGGGAGCAACGCCGCAGGGCAGCGGAAATGACGGTGGCAGGGGCGGGGGGCGCACCCGCTGAGGGCGGCCCGCCGTCCGGCCGCAACCGGTCGGCTGGCGACGTCTTGCCACAGCTGGTCGGCTGGCGTCGTCTTGCCACAGCTGGTCGGCTGGCGCCGTCCTTGTGTCCGCAGGCGCCTTGCGGTTGCGCCCCTGTTGCCTTGCGGTTGCGCCCCGGTTGCCTTCGGTTGCCTTCGGATATGCCCGATGCCGCCGGTTGTCCCGTATCGTGCGCAGTTGCCCAGGGTTGGTCAACGTTGCCATGGTTGCCCAGACCGGCGCGGGTCTGCTATCGCCCGAAGAAAGGAGACACACGAGATGACGCATCAACGCCGCGCGCGGTCTGCTTCAGAAGCAGGGCCAGCCCGCAGGTCCGCATTTTTTCCGACGCCGCTGCCGATTTCGCTGCCGGTCCTGTTGCTGGCGAGCCTGCTGGCGGCACTGCTGACGACCGGTTGCGGCCCCAAGCGGTCCATCACCGGCTTTCCCGGTGGCTCCACGCAAGAGGCGCGACCCGCGCCCCAACAGGCCGAGCCGCAGCGCCCCCGCACCGTCACCCTGAGCACGCCCTATGATTCCAAGGAGGCGCGCCGCAAGCTGGCCCCCGGCAAGAACACCATTCGGGGCACCGCCTCGGCCAGAACGCCCGGCGGCGAGGTGGCCACCTGCGCGGGCAAGCCGGTGACGCTGGTGCCGGTGACGGCGTATTCCGATGAACGCATGTTCGCCATCTACGGCAGCGACGACAAGGGCGTCCTGCGCCTGGGGCAGGGCGCGGCGCCGCCGCCGGTCATCACCAACGACGACCCGCGCTACCTTGCCGACCATCCCCAGACGGTGTGCACCGATAGCGGCACCTTCGTCTTCAAGGACATTGCCGACGGGCAGTTCTTCATCGTCACCGGGTTCACCTGGCTGACCGAGGACAAGAAGCCGCAGGGCGTCGGGTTGATGCAGCGGGTTTCCGTGTCCGGCGGGCAGACCAGGAAGCTCGACATGAAGCCGTAGCGGCTGGCACCGGGTGAAAGGCGCGGGACCGGATACGGTCCGGCCAGAACCTGCTCCGGGCCGGGCCGAACGGGGCAGGTTCTGGCCGGGCCACGGAGGGCCGGAGAGGGGATACCCCCTGCCCGGCCAGGCGCCACAGCCGCGTACACCGGCGTGGGGCCATGTAACCCCCGGCCTTTGCATTGCGCTGTTTGCAACTTCTGCCGAAAGGTGGGAAGTTGCCGCTTCGGCAACACCCGCTGGCACTGTTACCGGCCAGGGAGGCGTCATGCGCGTCCCTTGGCCGTTTTTGCGTTTCGTGCTGGGTGATGTGCGTTGCGTTTCTTGCGCCAGGCGGGCCCGTCGCGCGGACCAGTCCGCCGTGCCAGCCGTGCCTGGTGCGTTAATCAGGCCGGTCGGGCCGGTGCGCTTCTCATGCCGGTCGCGCCGCTCATGCCGATCAGGTGGACCAGCCAACCGTGCCTGCCGCGTCTGCCTCCCTCCTTGTGGGGGAGGCGCGTTCCGCCACATCCCGGCGCAAAGGTATGGACAGGCGCCACGTCCGCCGATTCGGCTCACCTGAACTGATGGAAGTTTTCATGGATAAAACAAAGACCCTGAAAAGATATCTGTTCTTCGGAGGTTCGCTGTTCCTGTGCGCCTTCGGCATTGCCCTGGTCACCAATGCCCGGCTGGGCACCACGCCCATCACCAGCGTACCGTACGTGCTTTCGCTGCTGTCTGGGCTTTCGCTGGGCATGCTCACCCTGCTGGTGAACGTGGTGTTCGTCGCCCTGCAAATGCTGGTGATGCGTGAAGGTCTGTCGCGCAAGTATCTGGTTCAGATGCCCGTGGTGATGGTATTCAGCGTGTTCATCGACATCGCCATGGCCCTGACCCGGCCCTTGCCTCTGGAAGGCTACCCGTTGCAGATGGCGGCGGTGGTGGTGGGCAGCGCCATCCTGGGGCTGGGCATCGCCTTCGAGATAGTCTGCCAGGTGGGCATACTGCCCGGCGAAGGACTGATGGTGGCCATCGCCTACCGCACCCGGTTGGCCGTGGGCAACGTGAAGACCCTGTTCGACTGCGGGCATGTGGTGGTGGCGGTGGTCGTCAGCCTGATATTCGCGGGCACGGTGCTGGGATTGCGCGAGGGCACCGTGATTTCGGCGTTGCTGGTGGGCAACTTCGTGCGGCTGAGCGGGCCGCTGGCGCAAAAGTCCACGCGGTTGTGGGCTGAATAAGGAATATTGTTTTGCGGCGCCGGGCCTTGGCCGCGTGGGCACAAACAGCAGTGTCGCCACCAGTCCGCCTGTGTGTGCAGCGCCTCCAACGCCAGCTTGGCTGGGGGCATGCGTGGGGGCGCGGTGGGTTTGCCGTTTTTTGCCCGTCAGCCCGACGCGCGCGTGGCGGACCTTCCCATGGGGGCCTTTTGGGGCTTTTCATCTCGTTGTCCACGTTCGCGTCGTCCTGCCCTGTCAATCGTTGCCCCTGCGCAAACTTCGTCGTAGCGCCCCCTGCCCGCCGTCTGCCATTTTTCCTTGCACCGCGACACTCTTTCGACTATCTGACCACCGTACGCCATGACGCCACCGTCGTGGCATCACCGGAACGTAGCGCAGCCTGGTAGCGCACCTGCCTTGGGAGCAGGGGGTCGCTGGTTCGAATCCAGTCGTTCCGACCAGTAAACATGGGGTTACGGGAAATTTCCGTAACCCCTTTTTTTGCATGCCCACAGACCAGATAGCCGGGGCTATGCCGCGCGTTGCGGTCCGTTCGTCTGCGCACATTTTGTAGGGATATTTCGCGCCCTGTTCCATTGCGCGGGTGTCGTTGTAATATGTCGTAATATAATGCTTTTATGGGTAGTGTGCTGGCGTTTCGCGACAACTTTTCTGGGGCGGCGCGTTATTTTGCGTGCGGCACGCTTGACGACAGGGGGCAAGGTGCGTATTTACGCATCTCCTTACCAATTGGCAGCGTTCTTGTTTCCCTCGTTCGATCTTCGCATGTGCAAAGCTCCGGACAGATGAAAAGAAGAGCCTGAGAAAATTCCGGAGTATTTCACATGTCCAAGAAGCTCTACGTCGGCAACCTTCCCTTCTCCAGCAGCGAAAGCGACCTGCGCGCCCTGTTCTCCAACCACGGCGAAGTGCAGTCCGTTGCCCTGATCATGGACCGCGAAACCGGTCGTCCCCGTGGCTTCGGCTTCGTGGAAATGGACGACGACGGCGCCCGCGCCGCCATGGAAGCCCTTGATGGCCGCGACTTCCAGGGCCGCAGCCTGAAGGTGAACGAAGCGCAGGAACGCGCTCCCCGCCAGCCCCGCTGGTAGGCCTTCGCTCCCCTATCGTCTGGACCGGGTCCCGCCCATTTCGGGCGGGACCCTTTCTTTTCGGCGCGGTTCCGCGTCATAAGCCGAAGGAGATCCTATGGCCAAAGACGATTACTTCGAAGTTGCGGGCGTGGTGCAGGAAGCCCTGCCCAGCACGCTGTTCCGTGTGGAACTGGAAACGGGCCACACCGTGCTCAGCCACCTGTGCGGCAAGATGCGCAAGTTCCGCATCCGCATCCTGCCCGGTGACAAGGTGCGCGTCGCCATGTCCCCCTACGACCTGACCAAGGGCCGCATCGTTTTCCGCGAACGCTAGGCGGCCCGCCACGGCCCCGCGCCGTGTCCCGAAGCCTGAAGGCCCCTGCCGGCATCGTGCCCGTGGGGGCTTTTCGTTTGCGCAGGGCGTGCGCAGGGGCGGGCCACGCCGGGTGGGCAGGTGCTGCGCCATCCGCGTTGGTCACGCCCGCCGTGCCGGACATGCGCAGCGGTACCAGTCTTGTCAGTATCGCCACGTTCCCGGTTGCTCGTTTTCCCGTTACCCGCGCAGCCCCTGCCTTTGACACCCCCGTCGGCATGGGGCATTGCGGTGTGGCGGGGGGCGCCGGTCCATCGCGCCTTCCCGTTTTTCCGCACCCACTTCGGAGCCGCCATGGGACACATCGCCGCCAGGGACATCTACCGCCGCCTCGGCCACGCCATCGACAACACGCCCGTGCGCACGCCGTGGAACGATGCCTTCCACGCCATGCTGCGCGAACTGTACACCCCGGAAGAAGCGGAACTGGTGGTGCGCATGCCGTACCGTCCGTCGTCCCTGGAACGGCTGGAGCGGGTCACCGGCATGAACCGCGCCCGGTTGCAGGTGCTGCTGGACCGGCTGTGCGACAAGGGGCTGGTGCTGGACATCCGAGAGGAAGGCGATCGTGTGACCAACGCAGCCGGGACCGCCGAACGCCGGACCGCTGCTGCACATGGGCATGCTGAGCAGCACGGGCAGCACGAGCATTACGGGCATGATGCCCACGCAGACCGCGCACATCCGCATGCGCATCCGCACGACCATTCTCCCTCCCCGCACGACCATTCCCACTCCGCCCCCGGCACCCCGGCTTCCCCGGCCCACGATCATCCCGACGACGGCTGTCTGTACATGATCAGCCCCATCGTCATCGGCATCTTCGAATTCACCATGATGCGCACCGGCGGGGCGCTGCCCAGCAAGCGCTGGGCGGAACTGTTCCACGACTATATGTTCGGCGACCGGGCCTTTCTGGACGCCAATTTCGGCGACGGGCAGCGGGTTTCGGTCATGCGCGCCCTGCCGTATCAGGAAACCCTGGGCGACCATGTGGAAATCCTGGACTACGAGCGCGCCGCCGCGTTGGTGGAGCAGAACCGCACCTTTGCCGTGGGCCTGTGTTCGTGCCGCCATGAAAAGCACCACCTCGGCACCCGCCAGTGCGACGTGGACATGGAAACCTGCACCTCCATGGGCACCGGCGCGGAATACCTGATCCGGCACGGCTTTGCCCGGCGCATCGACAAGGCGGCCATGCACGACATCCTGGCCCGTTCGCGCGACCTCGGCTTAACCCTGTCCGCCGACAACGTGCAGCAGGGCGTGGGGTTCATCTGTCATTGCTGCGGCTGCTGCTGCAACCTCATGCAGGGCATCCGCCAATGGGGGCACGCCGGGGTGCTGGTCACCTCGTCGTTCATCGCCCGATGCGACGCCAGCCTGTGCAACGGCTGCGGCCTGTGCGAGCGGGCCTGCCCCATCGATGCGGTGTCGCTGCCGGTGCCGCCTGGCGGACGCAAACGCGAACGCCGATGCGCGGTGGACGAGGACTACTGCCTGGGGTGTGGGGCCTGCGCCCTGAAGTGCCCCACCGGGGCGCTGCGGCTGCACCCGCGCGAGCGCAAGGTGCTGCACCCGGCGAACAGCTTCGAGCGGGTCATATTGCAAAGTCTGGAGCGCGGCACCCTGCAAAACCTTGTTTTCGATAATCCCAACAGCCGTACCCAGGAATTCATGCGCGGACTGGTGGGCGGCTTTCTGCGTCTTGGCCCGGTGAAACGGGCGCTGATGGGCGAGGCGCTGCGTTCGCGCTTTCTCGATGCCGTGCGCCGCATGAGCGGGTAGGGCAGAAACTGGTCGGCTGCGATGACGGCGCGGCAAGCCTGCGGGCTGGCTTCGGCCTGCCATGCGGGGTCGCTGCGGCCTGACTGGCGGACAAGCCGGACAGGCCGGGCAAGCCGGGTAAGCCGGATAAGCCGGATAAGCCGGGCAGGGCGAACATGACGGACTGTAGGCAGGACGGGTGGTGCATCCCCCTGTTCACCGGCACCCTCCGCGTTTCCTTTCCCTTGCACATGAAGAAGCCCCCGCTGGCGATGCTGGCGGGGGCTTGTTGTCTACAGGCACTCAAGCGGCAACGGGACGTATGCCCGGTGGCGTCCGTCGCTACCCGGTCATGTCAGGCAACGCCGTGCGCCTTCCGGCTGGCCGCGTCGCGTCAGTTGCAGGGGGTGGGGTGCGACTTCAGAAGGTCATCGGCAATGGAGGCTCTTTCCTCCGCATCGGCGGGGTGCACGCACAGGCAGTCCGCGCCCTGGCCCAGTGCGGCGGCGCGCTTGTCATGCCTGCCAAGGTGGCTGCCCAACTCTGCGGAGTGCCCGATGAACATGGGGCTGTACCCCGCGTTCAGTACCGCCTGCGGCTTGCGGGCGAACATGAATACTCCGCTGAAGTCCGCCAGGGTGGCGCCCAGAGGGTACACCGCAAAGGTGTAGGCCTTGCCCGAAGCTCCGGTGAACGAGGTCATGGCGAGGGGTTCCATAGTGCCTCCTTCGTGTTGCGGGAATATGATACCCTTTGGAATCATATAGACACATAACGCCGCCGCCGCAATGATTTGCCGTGGCGGCGGCGTGCCGTTCCGGAACACGCCCCCCTAGAACTCGATGCCCCTGGTGGCTTGCACCCCCTTTTGCCACGGGTGCTTCACCTCGTTCATCTCGGTGACCAGGTCGGCGCGCTCGGCCAGCCAGTCGGGCAGGCCGCGCCCGGACAGCACCAGATGCCTGCCGTGCGGTTCCGCCAGTTCCAGCAGGTGTTCCACTTCATCGCGGGTCACGATGTCGTAGCCGAGGGCGTACAGGGTTTCGTCCAGCACCAGCATGTCCACATCGGGCAGGGTGTCTTCTGCCCATTGCAGCAGTTCCTGCGCGGCCTTGCGGTGGGCGGGGCGGTCTTCCTCGCGGCGCAGAAAGCCCTTGCCCCCGGCGCGAAAGCGTTCGCCCAGCAGGTGCTCCAGCATTTTCTGTTCGCCCGCCTGGCCGGGGCGTTTCATGAACTGCCCGAAGGCCACGGTCAGCCCCTGACCCAGGGCGCGGATGGCCTGCCCCACGCAGGCGGATGTCTTTCCCTTGCCGTTGCCGGTGTATATCAGCAGCATCAGTTCTCCGGGGTATCCCAGCCCACCCCCGGCACGGCGGCCCCGCAGCGGGCGCACCGCGACGAAGCGGGCAGGTGGGTGTGAAAGCCCTCGCGCAGGGCGAACAGGGCGCCGCAGGCGGGACAGTGGGTGGATTCGGCGGGGTGGCCCGGCATGTTGCCCAGGTAGACGAAGCGCAGCCCTTCCTCGCGCCCGATTTCCCAGGCTCGCTCCAGCGTGGCCGGTGGGGTGGGGGGGCGGTCTGTCAGGCGGTAGGCCGGGTGAAAACGCGAAAGATGCCACGGCACGTCCGGCCCCAGTTCGTCGCGGATGAAGCGGGCCATGTCGCGCAACTCATCCGGATCGTCGTTCAGGCCGGGGATGAGCAGGGTGGTCACCTCCAGCCACCAGCCCATGCGGGCGATGGTGCGCAGGGTGTGCAGCACCGGCTTCAGCCGTGCGCCGCACTGGGTTGCGTAGAAATGCTCGGTGAAGGCCTTCAGGTCGATGTTGGCCGCGTCGATGCGGTGCTCCAGTTCCGCCAGGCACTCCGGCGACTGGAACCCGTTGGAGACCATGATGGTGGCAAGCCCGGCGGCGCGGGCCGCATCCGCCGTGTCGGTCATCAGTTCGAAAAAGATGGTGGGCTCGGAATAGGTGAACGATATCGACGCCGCCCCGCTGGCCCTGGCTTCGGCCACCAGCTTGGCCGGTGTGACGCGCTGGCCGCGCACCACGCCTTCTTCCGCCGGTGGGCGCGACAGCGACCAGTTCTGGCAAAAGCTGCACGCCAGGTTGCAGCCCATGGTGCCGAAGGAATAGGTGAGCGTGCCCGGCATGAAGTGGAACAGCGGCTTCTTTTCCACCGGGTCCAGGTTCACGGCGGCCACGTTGTCGCCCACCAGGGTGAACAGCCTGCCCACCGGGGCGGTCTTGACCGGCGCATTTGGGTCCGGCGCATTTGGCCCTGCCACGCCCGGTTTAGATACTTCTGGTCCCGGAACGTCGGGCCGATTCACCCGCACCCCGCAACGGCCCGTGCCGCCCCCTGCAATGATGCAGTAATGGCTGCACAGGCGACACTGCACGCGCGTCGCGTCCGCATCCGGCGATGCGGCGGTGCCTGCGGCATCAGCGCCGCCGGGTGGTGGCAGCGGTTTCCAGAGTCGTGCGTCTAGCATGGCAGGTTCCTTGCTGATTGGAGGGGCGCCGGACGAAAGGTACCGGACGAAATGCGCCGGACGAAATGCGCCGGACAAAATGCGTCGGGCGAACGGTGCCGGACGAAGGGGGGCGAGGCATCGCGGACGACCAGCCGGTTATGGCCGGCTATGGCCGGGCATGACCGGAACAGGCGAGCCGATTGGCGCGGAACGACTGACGTGGACCGACTGGCGCGAACCGGCTGACGCGAGCCGCGACCGGCCCATTTCGCATGCGGCTATTGCCGCCTGCCCGTCCCTATGCCGCCGGGGGGCAGGGGAGTGGGCCGCATCACGCCGCCTTCCTTTCCGCCGCTTCCCCAATTGCCGTTGTTCCCGCCCTGGGGTTGGCCCCAGGTGCCGTTCACGTTGATCTCGGGCGCGATTATCATGGGCACCTGCTGTTGCGGCATGTCCTGGTGGCGCGGCGGCCCCTTGGATTCCATGATCCGGTCGCCGGTGTCCGGGTCGCGCCCGATGTACGACTGGTCGCCGCCGGTACCCATGAAGGTGTCGTTGCGGGGGCGTTCCTGCTGCGGGGGGGGGCCGTCCCACGTGCCGTTGGCGCCGGTTGCGGCTGCGGCGATCAGGATGCCGGGTTTCGCATGTGCAGGCGTGCCTTCGCGGGCAATGGCAGTGCCCGGCAATACCGCTGTGGACAGCATGCCCGTTGCCAGTATACTATGGAATAAGGCCCGTGCCAGAAGGGGTTTCATGGTGTGTTCCTCTTGCGCTTCGGGGGGTAAAAGCCTATGAAGGGCTTCCGGAAAATCCGAAGCCAGACGACCCAAGGAGCCTACGTTAATGTCTGAGGACCGTTCCAAAGCCTACACCGATGCGGGGGTGGATATCAACGCCGGCAATGCCCTCGTGTCGCGCATCAAGTCCATTGTCGCCCGCACGCACACCAATGGTGTGATATCCGACATCGGCGGCTTCGGCGGCCTGTTCAAGCCGGATCTCGCGGGGATGGACGAACCGGTCCTTGTTTCCTCCACCGATGGCGTGGGCACCAAGCTGAAGTGCGCCTTCCAGTTCGGCAAGCATGACACCGTGGGCATCGACCTGGTGGCCATGAGCGTCAACGACATTCTGGTGCAGGGCGCCCGCCCGCTGTTTTTCCTGGACTACTTCGCCACCGGCAAGCTGGACGTGGATGTGGCCGCCAGCGTCATTTCCGGCGTGGCCGAGGGCTGCCGCCGCGCAAGCTGCGCCCTGCTGGGCGGTGAAACCGCCGAAATGCCCGAAATGTACGCCCCCGGCGAATACGACCTGGCGGGCTTCTGCGTGGGCCTTGTGGACAACACCCGCATCGTGGACGGCTCGTCCATCCGCGTGGGCGATTCCATCATTGGCATTGCCTCCACCGGCCTGCATTCCAACGGGTACAGCCTGGCCCGCAAGGTGCTGGCCCAGAGCGGCCTGAACGGCAACGATCCGCTGCCCGGATCGGACCGCACCGTGGCCGAGGTGCTGCTGGAACCCACCGCCATCTACGTGGACATCGTGCGCTCGGTGATGCGCGACTTCGCCATCAAGGGCATGGTGCACGTGACCGGCGGCGGCTTCTACGACAACATACCGCGCGTGCTGCCCGCCACCGTCGAGGCGCACATCGATTTCGGCTCGTGGACCGTGCCGCCGGTGTTCAACTGGCTGCTGGCCCAGGGCAACCTGACCTGGCCGGAAATGCTCCAGATCTTCAACTGCGGCATCGGCTACATCATGATCGTCTCGCCCGACGTGTGCGACGAGGTGCTGGGGCGCGTCAACGCCATGCACGCCGAGGCCTGGCGCATCGGCAGCATCGGCCGCCGCCGCGACAAGGCGGCGGAGCAGGTGCAGGTGGCCTTCTAGCCCGCACGGCGACATTCATTGCACGCCATCGGGGCCGTTCCTTCGGGAGCGGCCCCGTTCTTTTTGCCCGGACTGGCCGAGACTGGTCGAGACTGGCCGGGATGCCCCACGAAACGGAAACGGGCCGGAACCATGTGGTTCCGGCCCGTTGCGGTGTCCTGTTGCTGGCATGTGAGTCATGTCCCCGCATGGCGGGGCGCGGCTGGATCAGTCCTCGCAGCCGCAGATATGATCGTCGTCGTCCGGGACACCTTCGTGCGGCCCGGCTTCCAGGTGCCCTTCGGGCAGGCCTTCGTGGGCGTCGTCAGGCTCGGTGTCCTCCACGCCGGAAAGGTCTTCCGCCGTCACGGAGCTGTCGGCATCAGGGGTGTCCCTGTCGGGGCTGGCCTCCGGCGCGTCGCGCAGCAGGTCGGCCAGCGGGGTGGGGTGCCATTGGCCGGGCAGGGGGACGCCCCGTTCCTCCAGGTCCGCCCGGTCGCCCAGGTACGGGTTGAAGTAGCCGAAGCCCAGCCACGGGCATTCCCGGCGCAGCCGCTTGCGGAAGTTGACCAGGCCCATGTTGGGGCCGAATTCGATGCCCAGCAGCAGTTCCAGGTACATTTCGGGGTCGATGTTCAGGTTGCGCAACTGGATGAAGCTGACCCCGCAGGTGCGGACCATGTCCAGCAGGGCTTCCAGTTCCGGCTCGGTGTCGGTGATGCCGGGGAAATACAGCAGGTTCAGCGAGACGAACACCCCGTTGCGCCGCGCGGTGGCGATGCTTTCGCGCACATCGGCCAGGGTGTAGCCGTGCGGGCGGTAGTAGCGGTTGTACGGTTCTTCGCGGGCGCTGTTCAGGCTGACCCGCAGCGAGGTAAGGCCCACCCCGGCAATGCGCTCCACGGCGCCCGGCAGCGAGGCGTTGGAATTCAGGTTCACCGTGCCGCGTCCGCCCTCGGCGCGGAACAGGCGCACCGCTTCCTCTATCAGGGGGGCCTCGGTCAGCGGTTCGCCCTCGCAGCCCTGGCCGAAGGAAAAGACCGGTTCCGCCACCTCGTTGCGGGCATGGTGGCGCATCACTTCCACGATTTCCGCCGCCGTGGGGGTGAAGGCCATGCGGTTCTGCGGGGTGGCGCAAATGCGCGACCCCGCCTCCTGTTGCGAGATGCAGCCCACGCAACGGGCATTGCACGCGCGAGAAACGGGCAGCGGCGCCTCGTACCGGCCAAGGCACAGGTTGCGCGCGGCGGGGCAGGAATAGGTAAGGGCGCACTTGGCGGTCAGGTGCTGCATCAGCCGGTTGTCCGGGTAGCGGCGCATCAGTTCGCGGGCGGTCTGTTCCACCTTCCTGCGGTGGACGCCCCGGAACACCTGGCGATTGGATTCGTCCACCCGCTTGGCGCAAACGTAGAAGCGCCCGTTGGCAAAGCCCACGGCCCCGTATGCGAACAGGGGCAGGGTGGGGGCGTCCGCTTCGCTGACGTAGGCGGGGTGCGCGGTCAAGGTGTGCGCGGGCGCGGCAAATGCGGCCACGGCCAGTTCGTCCATGCCCACGGCCTCGCCGGTTTCCGGGTCCAGCCCCACGGCGCGGCGGCCCGGCAGCAGGAATAGCTCGCTCTCGTCGGGCAGGGGCATCAGTTCGTCGGGACGGGGCAGGGCGAATTCGTGCCCGCGCCGACAGACCATCAGCAGGTCCGGATGGTCGTAGATTTCGCCGTTTTCGTCGGCCACGACAAGATGGGGACGGATATTGGATGAGGCCATGTGGTGCCCTTTGTTCTCATGTATTGTGGTGCATCGTGGGATGTGCTAGGTGCCGGATGGTTACTGCAAGCGGGGTTCCCCGGCAAGTGCATATCCGGCCCCGCTGGCCGGTGGCCGGGGAAATGCCGCCTTTTTTTTCCGGGAGAGAAAGGAACCATGTTCGACAACGCCACCATGTTCATGATGTTCATCCTGCTGTGTTTCGCGGGATTGCTGGTGATGTTCTATTTCGTGCTGCGCGGCATGGAAGAGCTTGCGCGCGGCATGCGCGACGAACACGCCGCACTGGCCTCGGGCCTGCGCACGCTGGAGGCGCGGGTGAACGAACTGGCGCGCGCCCAGCGCGCTGCCGCCGCCGGACTGCCGCCCACGCCCCATGCGGGTGCCGGGGCCGACGCGTTCGACGAACCGGTGGGCCAGTACCACGTGCAGTACGGCACCGGTCCGGATGCCCGCACCGATACGGGGTATGGCACCGGAGATGATCCGCTGTACGGCCTGGTGCACGAGGACGTCGAATCCAGTCTGCCCGGCGGTTTGGCCATGGACTTCGAGGAGCCTGTGGAACTGGTGGACCGCCAGCCAGACGGCGTGTCTGGCTTGGGACGTGACGGCGTGTCCGGCCTGGAATATGGCGGCACCGCAGCCGCCCCGCGCGAGGCGGACCTGCACGCAGTGGAACTGCCCAGCCTCGACCTGACCGCACCGGCAGGGGGAACGTCTGGCGCGTCTGGCGTAGCTGGCGCATCGCGCGGCAGGGCCGCCGGTCTGGATACCTCCGCGCTGGACCCCTCTTCGCTGGACGCCTTTGGCGACCCGGACCGGGCGCACGACGCCCACGAGCCGCACCATTCCCCGGACACCGGCGGGACGGGCCTGCTCTCCTTTGGTGACGACGAGGCTGCCTACCGAGAAGCCCGCGAACGCCGGGCCGAGTCCCGTGCCTCGCGCGGCAAGGGCGGTCTGCCGGAGTTGAAGCTGGACGACTAGCTGCGGACACATCGTAGCAACCCTTGCCCAAGGGCGGATGGCGCATGGACATCGTCTACATCTTGCTGGCCTGCTGCGTGGCAGGGGTACTGCTGTACACCAAGCTGAACGGCAGCGGTGGCGGTGGCGCCGCGCGCGCGGTCGAGGCGGCCCTTGAACGCGACATCCAACTCATGGAACTGCGCCTGGCCAACCTGACCGAGGAATGCGGCACCCTTCAGGCCAGCGTGGCATCCATGCGCGGGCGCCTGCACACCCACGCCGAGCACGAGGCCGACCGTGCCCGGCAACTGCGCGACGCCGCCGTGCAGTCCGCCACCGAGCAGCGCGAAAGCCTGCCCGAACGCCTGGTGCGCAAGGGACTGGTGAACGCCGACCAGGTGGCCAAGGCCGAAGCCTACCGCCGTAACACCGGAAATCCCCTGCCGACGGAAGAGATACTGGCCCTGCTGGGCTTCATCGCCCCCGACGTGCTGCGCGCCGAGCGCGACGAACACAGGCGGCAGACCCGGACGGTTGCCGCGCCGGAAGCGGGACCGGCATCCACGGAAGGCGGCGAGGGTTCGGCCTGAGCCGCGCCGGTTGCTTCCGGCATCATGAAGAATCGCGGGATGCATGCGCCCGGCTGCCCTTGTGGCCTGCCGGGCGTTTTCGCGTTCAGCGGGCGGCGCCCAGGTACGCTTCGCGCAGCAGGGGCGAGGGCATCTGCTCGGCCAGCAGCAGGTAGATCAGGCGCAAGTGGGTGCGGCGGATATCATCGGCCCGGGCGCGCCGCTCGGCCACGATGCCCTGCGGCAGTTCGCGCAGCCGTTTGGTGAAGTCGCGCGCCCGGTGGCGCGCCCGATGGGCGGCGTCCACCCTGCCCAGGCCGGAGGCGGCAATGCGCGTGCACCGCTCGGGATCGGACAGCGCCGTGCGGACCACTTCCGCCAGACTGTCGATGTCGTCAGGTTCGTACAGCAGCAGGTCGCGCCCGTCCTCGAACAGATCGGTAAGGCCGTGGCCGATGCGCGGGGTGACCAGACACCCGCCGCAGCCCAGGGCCTCGAACACCCGGAAGTTCAGGTCGCCGTGCTCGCAGTAGTTCAGCAGCAGCCGCCCGCGCGGGTACAGCGCCCGGTAGTCGCCCCGGGTCACGTGCAGGCCCGGCAGGCGCTGCCCCAGCCGTTGCAGGAAGGCGTGGCGGGCAGGGGTGCGGGCCGCGTCCACGGTGCCCACGAACAGCAGGTCCCATTCCGGCGCGGGGGGGCGCGGCAGGTCCGCGTCCTTGGCGAAGGCGGGCGTCCACCAGATGCGCTCGTCGGGCAGGCGCCGCCCGGCCACCAGCGGAATGTGGTCGCGCAGGCTCATCAGGCACACGTCGAAGGCCTGGGCATACAGCGGGTACCAGCTGTGGATGTGCGAATCCACGCAGTAGAACACCGTCAGGCAGGGGAACGATTCCATGCCCAGCACGAAGGGCGGGCGGCTCTTGTCCGCCACCACCACCACGTCGGGCTCCCAGCCCGCCGCGCGCACGATGTCCTGCCAGCCGAACACCGCCACCTGCTGGAAGTCCATGGCGTGCACCTGCCAGCCTTCTTCGCGCAGGGCCTGCGCAAAGAACGGGCTGCCGATCCAGAACAGCCGGGGCATGCGGTTTTCGTGTTCGCCAGTCATGGCCGGGGTATACCGTGCCGGGGCGGCGGGCGCAACGCGGGGGATGGTGTGGTGTGACGGGCGGGCCGGGGCGCCGGACCGTCGGGCCGCCGGGCGGTGGCCCCAGTGCCGCCAACGCCTGTTTTCTGGCCGCCCGCCAGTCACGCCGCGTTCCCCCTTGCCAGCCGCCGTGCGAACGGATAGTGCTGTGACGTCGTGTTGTCGGCGTCACCGGCCCCTTCCCGTTGAGTCAGCAGCGGGGACCACCCATGTCCATTCTTACCCGGAACACCGCGCTCGCGGGCGTTCTCGACACCCATCTCGCGGCACTGGCCGCGGACGAGGGCCTTGCGCCCCAAACCATCCGCGACGGCATCGAAGGCGGCACCATGGTGCTGCTGGGCAACCCGTCGCACCCTTCGTTGCGTCCGCTGCTGGTGGGCCAGCCTTCCCGCGTGAAGGTCAACGCCAACATCGGCACCTCGCCCCTGTGCAACAACCCCGACCGTGAAATAGAAAAGCTGGCCGCCGCGCTGGCTGCCGGGGCCGATACCGTGATGGACCTTTCCATCGCGGGCGACCTGCTGGCCATCCGCAAGGGCATGCTGGCCGCCTGCCCGCTGCCGCTGGGCACCGTGCCGCTGTATTCCGTGGCCCAGAAGTACCTGGACAAGGGCAAGGACCCGGCGGGCATGGACCCGGAAGAACTGTTCGCCGAAATCGAGATGCAGGCGGAGCAGGGCGTGGACTTCATGACCGTGCACTGCGGCCTGACCCGGCGCGGCGCCGAATGGGCCACCGAGGGCGGTCGCGTGCTGGGCATCGTCTCGCGCGGGGGCTCCATCCTGGCCCGCTGGATGCGCAAGAACGGCAAGGAAAACCCCCTGCTGGAACAGTATGACCGCATCCTTGAAATCGCCCGCAGGCACAACGTCACCCTGTCGCTGGGCGACGGCCTGCGCCCCGGCGCCGGGGCCGACGCGGGCGACGCCGCCCAGTGGGAAGAAGTGATGATGCTGGGGCGCCTGGCCAAGGCTGGCCTGGCCGAAGGCGTGCAGTGCATGATCGAGGGCCCCGGCCACGTGCCCATGCACGAGGTGGAGGCGCAGATCGTCGGCATCAAGAAGCTGACCAACAACGCCCCGCTGTACGTGCTGGGCCCGCTGACCATCGACAGCTCGCCGGGCTACGACCACATCGCCGGTGCCATCGGCGGTGCCATCGGCGTGCGCGCCGGGGTGGACTTTTTGTGCTACCTCACCCCCGCCGAACACCTCACCCTGCCCACCATCGAGGACGTGAAGGCCGGTGTCATGGCTTCGCGCATCGCCGCGCAGGCGGGCGAAGTGGCCCTTGGCCGCCGCCACGCGCTGGAGCGCGAGGCAGGCATGTCGCAGGCCCGCATGGCCCTTGACTGGGACGGCATGAAGCGTTGCGCGCTGGACCCGGAAATGGTGGACGCCCGCCGTGGCGAACACCGCAACGAGGAAGAATGCGCCATGTGCGGCAAGTTCTGCGCCGTGAAGATGCTGCGCGACGACCCGCAGGGCACGCTGTAGCAGCGCGCCGCGCCGCCTGATCTCGCGGACCCCACGGAACGCTCGGACAGCCGGGCTGGTCTGGCAGGGCTAGCTGGTCTGGGCCGGGTTGGGCCGGGTTGGGCCGGGTTGGGCCGGGTTGGGCCGGTCGGCGGCGGACGGAATCCGGAAACGGGAGGGATGCCGACATCCTTCCCGTTTTCTTGTTTGGCGGTGCCCGCCTTGAGTGATGCGGCGGCCCGCGTTACACCGTGGGCGCTTTCACCACGTTGGTGGGCGCACCGGCCAGGAAGGCGCGGATGTTGCCCGCCGTGACGCGCATCAGGGTCTGCCGCGCGGTCAGGGTGGCCCAGGCCAGATGCGGGGTGATCAGGCAGTTCTTGGCCGTCAGCAGCGGGTTGTCCGGCCGGATGGGCTCCACCGCCACCACGTCCACGCCAAGGCCGCCCAGGTGGTTGTCGTTGAGGGCGGCGGCCACGGCGGCCTCGTCCAGCAGGGGGCCGCGCGCGGTGTTGATGAGGATGGCGCCCTGCTTCATGGAGGCCAGACGCACCCGGTTGACCATGCCGCGCGTGGCGTCGGTGAGCGGACAGTGCAGGGTGACCACGTCGGAGCGGGCGAAAAGTTCGTCAAGGGACACGTAGGCGAAGGGCTCGTACCCCGGCATGGTGCGGGTGTTGGGCGAGTAGGCCAGCACCTTCATGCCGAAGGCGTTGGCGATCTGCCCCACGCGCTTGCCCATGTTGCCGAAGCCCACGATGCCCATGGTCTTGCCGGTCAGTTCTATCTGGGTGGTTTCCCAGAAACACCAGTCCTTGTTGGCGCTCCAGTTGCCCACCTTCACGCTGGCGTCGTGCCGGGCGATGCGGCGGCACAGTTCCAGCAGAAAGGCGAAGACGTGCTGGGCCACGGCCTCGGTGCCGTACCCGGGCACGTTGCATACCGGGATGGAGCGCGCGGCGGCGGCGCGGATGTCCACCACGTCGTACCCCGTGGCCAGCACCCCGATGTAGGCAAGGTCGGGCAGTGCCGCGATGGTGTCGGCATCCAGCGGGGTCTTGTTGGTCAACACCATGTGCGCGCCCGCCGCACGTTCGCGTATGGCCTCGCGCGGGGTGCGGTCGTGCACGGTCAGTTCGCCAAGCGCGGCAACGGCATCCCACGGGTTGTCGCCGGGGTTCAGGGTGTAGCCGTCCAGTACGACGATACGCATGGCTGTACTCCGAAAAGGTTTTTCTGTTGCCACAGGGCGTTGTGTCCAGTAAACCGAAACGTAACCGTCGGAATTCTACGTGAGTCCGCTGCCGGGGTAAAGCCCGCGCCGCGTCCGGGGGTACCAGCCGCATACGGGACCGTGGACCATGTGCAAGGCGCAAGCCGGGTTGACCTATCAACAGTTCTGTGTGGCCGTGGCGTGCACGGTTCTTCTGCTATTGGCCGCGTGGCCGGATTTTGCGGCCCGGGCGGAGCGGGGGGGGGCACAGGGTGCCTTGGCCTCCGGACCGACCTGTGGCCCGATAGGCAACTCGATAGGCACTTCGTTCACCAATCCCGCCCGCCCTGCTCATGCCGCCCATCCTGCGGCAGTCCCTGATTCCCGGAGTTCCGGGGCAGGAACGAACCCTGCCGTCCCCGCTCCTGTCAGGGCCGCCGCTTCCGATGGTCCTTCCCGCATTGCCGCCACCCGGACGTCGGGCTTCCCCACCGGTAGTCTGGTGGCCCAGGATTCCCGCTCTGCCGGGGTGCCCGCCACCGCCGCCGCTCCTTTCGCTTCCACGGGTGAGACCGAGGTGCCTGCCAGCGTGCCTTCAGGTGTTCCTTCCGGTTCGCACCCGCCCCGTTCGACGGATGCCAGTCCCGCAGATGCCAAACCGCCAGCGGACAGTCCGGCAGGGGGCGAACTGGCCCCCGGCGAACCGGTGCGCCTGGGCATGTCCGCTCCCTTCAGCGGCCCCGGCGTGTCGCTGGGGCGCGAATTCCATCGCGGCGCGGCCAGTTGCCTAGCCCGGGTCAACGCGGCTGGCGGGGTACATGGCAGGCGGGTGGAAATCGTGGCCATGGACGATGGCTACGACCCGGACCGCACAGTGCGGAACGTCATCCGGCTCATCGAGGAAGAGCGGGTTTTCGCGCTGTTCGGCCTGGTGGGCACCCCCACGGTCACGCGGGTGCTGCCGCTGCTTGGCGGCCACCCGGAGCGCACGGTGCCGCTGCTGTTCCCCTTCACCGGGGCGCGGCCCCTGTCCCTGCCGCGCCACGAGGGGCTGGTGTTTCGTCTGCGGGCCTCGTATGACGCCGAATTTTCCGAACTGGTGGACCGCCTGCACGAGGCGGGGTGCACCCGCATCGCCGTCTTCTACCAGGCCGACGCCTATGGCCGCGAAGGCTGGGCCGACCTGCGTGACGCACTGGCCCGCCGCCGCCTGCCCCTGGCGGCGGAGGCCTCCTACCCGCGCGGGTCGGGAAGCGACGCCGACTTCACCGAACAGGCGGGGCTGATCCTGCAAGGCACGCCAGACGCCGTGGTCTGCGTGGGTACCGACGCCACGTGCGCGGCCTTCATCCGGGATTTGCGCGATTTTCCGGCCGCACGGGGCGCGAAGCAGCAGGCGGGCCAGCCTTCCCCCCAGCTCTCCGGCGAGGACGGGCCCGTCATCCCCGTGGCCATGCCGTCGTTCGTGGACAGCCGCCAGTTGGTGGAACAGCTGGTCGCCATGGGACGCTCCGCACGGCGTGACTACACGCACGATCTCGTGCTGACGGAAGTGGTGTCTCCATGGACCGGCAGCCTGCCCGCGGCCATGGACTATCGCCGTGATTTCAAGGAAATGGCGGATGCCCCCGACGTGCTGGACATTCCCGGTAACGACGCGGCCCCGTCGTCGGCACCGGGCGAGGTGAGCTTCGAGGGGTACCTGGCCGCGCGGCTGCTGGTGCGGGCGCTGGAACGCATGGGGCCGCACCCGTCGTCCGCAGGACTTCACGAGGCCCTGGCCGGGCTTGACGGCCACGACCTGGGCGTAGGCCAGCCGTACCGCTACACTCCAACCGAACAGGGCCTGGGGCTGGTGCGCTTCGCCACCGTGCGCGGCGGCGTGCCGGTGGACCTGCGCGACTTTTCGGAGTGGCGGCGATGAGGCGTTCGCGCCTGTTCGGGCGCACCCTGCGGGGGCTCATCGTGCTGTTCGGGGTATACGCCGCCGTCACGTCCATCTATTCCGGCTGGACCCTGCACACCCTGCTGACCCGTGAATACGAAAGCAAGGCGCTGGCCATCGCCCGCGCCATCGCCGGGGCGGACCTGGAAAGCCTGATCGGGCGCGACGTGACCACCGTGCAGTCGCGCATCGACCAGTTTCTGGGCATCGACGGGGTATCCTACGTGCTGGTGGCGGACGGCCGGGGCGAAACCGTGGCCCACACCTTCGTGCCCGTGGTGCCGGAGCCGGTGCGCGAACTGGTGGCCTCGCTGGCGGGTGCGCGCATGAACGAGGTCACCGTGCTGCGCGACCGGCTGTCCCTGCCCCGCACCCAGAACGGTGCGGCGGGCGGGGGCGGGCGCGAGGTGATGCACGTGACCATGCCGGTCTTTGCCGGCGTGGGCGGCTTTGTCCACATCGGCATGGACCGGGGGCGCATCAGCGACTACATCGATGGCGCCATCCTGCGCCAGCAAGGGCTGGGGCTGGCCTTCTTCGCCACGTGCGTCGTGGGGGCATGGATGCTGCTGTATTCCATCTCGCGGCCGCTCATGCGCCTGACCGACCAGGCCCGCCGGGTGGCTGCGCACGATTTTTCGGCCCCGCCGGACCTGCCCGCCATGAAGGCCGACGACGAGATCGGCGACCTTTCCCGCGCCATGCACACCATGTCCCGCGACCTGGCCGGGCTGGTGGAGGGGCTGGAGGATTCCGTGCGCCAGGCCACGGCGGAACTGGGCGGCGCGCTGGAACAGCTTTCCACCATCGTGGCGGGCATGGCCGACGGCCTGCTGGTCACCGATCCGCAGGGCCTGGTGCTGCGCAGCAACGCGGCCCTGTGCGAGATGTTCGGCCTGGACGCAGACCCCGACGGCAGGTCGGTGTGCGAGGTGTTCGGCTTCGTGGCGCCCGCCGTGCGGATGGCGGGGGACGGCATCCACGAATTTGCCTTCGAGACGGAAGACGGCGAGGACATCATGCCCGAGGCCGTGGCGCGGGACAATACGGCGCTGCTGGCCTTCCTGGACGGGGCGGACGTGCCCGGCCAGCCCATGACCGGCGTGTCCTGCACGTTGCCCGGACCGGCTGTGGCGTTGGCCGCAGAACCAGTCACCGGACCAGATCGGGGCCTGCCGCAGGGCGCGCCATGCCCGTCGGGTACCGGCACGGCCCTGCGCTCGGGCGAGGTAGCCGCCGTGCGGCGCGACGGCACACCCTGCTGGGTGGAGCTTTCGCTGGTGCGGCGACAGGTGATGGGCACCACCTACGGCATCTGTCTGGTGCGCGACGTGACCGAGCGCCGCCGCGCCCAGAACGCGTTGCACCGCGCCCACGGCATGCTGGAGCGCAAGGTGCGCGAGCGCACCCGCGAACTGAGCCGCGCCAATGCCCAGCTGATGCTGGAAAACGCCGAGCGACGCACCGTGGAGCAGGCCCTGCGCCGGGCAGAGGCGCGCTTCCGGGGCATTTTCGAGCATGCCCTGGAAGGCATCTTCCAGAGCACGCCGGAGGGGCGCTTTCTGAGCGTCAACCCGGCCATGGCCCGCATTCTGGGCTACGAAGGGGTGCAGGAACTGCTGGAGGGCGTGGAATCCATCGGGGACGGGGTCTACGCGGACCCGGCCCGGCGCGACGAGTTCGTTGCCCGCATGGAGGAGCATGGCCAGGTCAACGCCTTCGAGTTCAGGGGGCGGCGCAAGGGGGGCGACCTGATCTGGCTGTCGGTGAATGCCCGGCGGGTGCCGGGGGCCGACGGGGCCACCATGTACTACGAGGGCTTTCTCGAAGACGTCACCATGGGCCACGAAAGCCGCGAGCGGCTGGAACATCAGGCCTTCCACGACCCGCTCACCGGGCTGCCCAACCGCGTGCTGTTCCACGACCGGCTGCAAATGGCCCTGAAGCGCGCCGCGCGCCGCCGCAACTACACCTTTGCCATGCTGTACCTGGACCTTGACCGGTTCAAGGTCATCAACGACAGCCTTGGTCACGACGTGGGCGACGCATTGCTGAAGGTGGTGTCCGCCAAGCTGCGCGAATGCGTGCGCGACGTGGATACCGTGGCCCGCTTCGGCGGCGACGAGTTCGGCGTGCTGCTGGAGGAAACCCCCACGCGCGGCACGGCGGTGCGCGTGGCCCGGCGCATCCGGGCGCACCTAGCGGAGCCGGTGCGCATCGGCCCGCACGAGGTGTTCACCACGGCCAGCATCGGCATCGTGCTGCGCACCGACCAGTACTCCACGCCGGAAGAACTGGTGCGCGACGCGGACACCGCCATGTACCGCGCGAAAGAGCAGGGCCAGTCGCGCTTCAAGGTGTTCAACAAGCGCATGCGCGAAGAAGCGCTGCGCCTGCTGACCATAGAAACAGACCTGCGCCGCGCCGTGGAGCGGCAGGAAATGCGCCTGCACTACCAGCCCGTGGTGGCGCTGGAAGACGGCGGCCTGCACGGGGTGGAGGCGCTGCTGCGCTGGACGCGCACCGAAGGGGGCGACATCTCGCCCGCCGAGTTCGTGCCCGTGGCCGAGGACACCGGGCTCATCACCTCCATCGGGGCTTTCGCGCTGGAAGAGGTGTGCCTGCAACTGCGCCGCTGGAACGAGGCGGGACTGCCGCCGCCGGGCGTGGTGCACGTGAACATTTCCGGTCGCCAGTTCATGCAGCCGGGCCTGCCCCACGCCGTGGAGATGCTGCTGGAACGCACCGGCACCGACCCGCGCTCGCTGCGCTTCGAGGTGACCGAAAGCGTGCTGATGCGCCACGGCAGCCAGGCCATCACGGTCATGGCCCAACTGCGCGATCTGGGCATCCGGCTGTGCCTGGACGACTTCGGCACCGGCTATTCCTCGCTGGGCTACCTGAAGCGGCTGCCGGTGGATTCCATCAAGATCGACCGCAGCTTCGTGGCCGGTCTGGAGCATGACCGCGACGGGCAGGCCATCGTGCGCTCCATCGTTTCGCTGGGGCTGCACCTGGGGCTGGAGATCGTGGCCGAAGGGGTGGAAACGCCCACTCAGGCGGAAATGCTGGCTTCGCTGGGTTGCCGGTATGCCCAGGGCTTTCTGTACGCGCCGCCGGTTTCGGCGGACGATCTTGCCGCCATGCTGGACGCAACGCCGTTTACGTCCACCGGGGGTGGTGTTTTCGTGGGTGGTTCGGTATAGCATGACACGCCGCGCCTGCCCGCGCCGCCCGAAAAGGGTGGCGTGCCGCGTGTCCCGTCGTGCGTGCTTCACTTCGTCGAACCGGAACCCCCATGCGTTTGCGCTCCCTGCCTATCATCCTGTGCCTTGTGCTGCTTGCCGTGGGCGGCGGCTACGCGGCGTTGCGCCACCTGGTGGATTCCGATGCGGCGGCGCGCCAGCTGGGCGAATCGCTCACCGCGCTCACCGGGCACGCCAGCCGGGTGCAGGGCGGGGTGCGGGTGGTCTTCGATCCCGACCCCACGGTTGTGGCCCGCGACGTGATCGTGGACCAGGCAGCCCCCTTTGCCGGGCAGGAGCCGTTGCTGCGGGTGGCCGAGGCACGGTTCAACCTGCGCCTTGCGCCGCTGTTTTCGGGCCGGGTGGAGGTGCGCGGCGTGGAAGTGGCCCGCCCGCAACTGGTGCTGCTGGCCGATGGCGAAGGCCGCAACGGCTGGGACGGGCTGCTTGGGCGACTGGGAGGGAGCGCCGACACGTCGTCACCCGCGCCCCTTTCGCCCGCTGATTCCTCCGCCGCGTCTTCCGCCTCTCCCGCCTTCCCCGACGCTTCTGTCAGCCCCGTGGATGCCACTGCTGCGCCCACGGCGGCGCCTACTGCTGCGCCTACTGCTGCGCCCACTGCTGCGCGGGAAGAACCCCGCATGGAAGCTCCGTCCCCGTCATCGGACATCTCCTGGTTCACGCCGCAGGTTGCGCTGACCGGCACCGCCACGTTGCGCATCGACGATGCAGATATGCAGTGGCGCAACACGGTCAGCGGTGCGCAACTCCATGTGCGGGGCGTGGATGTCGATCTGGTGGCCAGCAAGGGGCGTCTGGCAGAGGCCGCGCTGCGGCACGGCAGCCTGGAGTGGCGCACCGGGCCGCAGGCACGGCCCGCCATGCTGCGCGACCTTGACGTGTCGTTCACCACGCCCGGTGGCGGGTGGAGGGCGCTGCGCGACCTGTTGCAGGGGGCGCTGGACGTGATGCCCCACCGCGAGGGCGCTGGCCAGAAGAACCCCGCCAGCCAGGAGAGCCTGGCCAATCAGGACCGTCAGGCCAGTCTGGAACGTCAGGCAGGACAGGGTCCCCTCGCCGGGCCGGGCAGTGCCGCAGTCAGGGGGGCTGGCGGTGGGGCGGGCGTGTTGCGCATGTCCTGCACATATGACGTGGCGCCGGGCGTCACCGGTTCGCTGGGATTGGAGGCGGCTGTTTCCCATGCCACGCCGGACACTGCGATTCCGGGCATGGCCGGGCTGCTGCCCGCAGGGGCCCAGGGCACGGCGCGTGCGCGCGGCCACATGCCGCTGGGTGGGCAGGCCGTGCCCTTCGAACTGGTGGTGCCCTTCGATGCGCGACGCGGCGCGGATCCGCGCATTACCGGCGCACGCCTGCAACTGGAGCAGGACGCCCTGGAAGTGACCGCCAGCCTGAGCGGACTGGGCACTGCCGCCGCGACGGCGCGGGGCACGGCAACGGTGCGGCGGCTCAGCCTGCCGCGCTGGTTCGGTTTTGCGCGCGATCTGCCCGTGGGCTTGCAGCACGCGCTGGACGCTCTTTCCGGCCATCTGGAATTTTCGCTGGACCGGCACGGGCTGCGCGTGCCCGTGCTGCAAGCCGATGTGCTGGGCATGCCCGTGCACGGCTCGGGCGGGGTGGCCGATTTCGCCGCGCCGGTCATCGCCATAGACGTGGCCGGGGCGGACATCGACGTGAACAGGGTGATGCCCGAACTGGCCGGGGCCGACCCGCATCCGTTGGTCCATGCCGGGCCGCCCGCCGTGGAGGCGGCCCACGGGACGCAGGGGGCGGCGCCACAGGGCGGGGCCATTCCGTCGGACGAGATTCCGGACGTGGGCTACGACATCCGCGTGCGGGCGGAAAAGGCGCACGGCTGGAAGTTCGACGTGGGCGGGCTGGCCTTCCGCTGCTCCCCCTCGCGCGAGGGCACGCTGCTGGAATTCACCGCCGCCTCGTTCTACGGCGGCACGGCAAAGGCCCTGCTGGACATCGTGGACGACTACCGCCTGCAATTCACCGCCGCCGACGTGGCCCTGGCGCGCCCGGCGGCCATCGTCAGCGGGCGCGAATCCGCCGCGGGAAAGCTGGCGCTCAAGGCCGCGCTGCGCGGGCAGGGCCACAGCCTGGGGGCCGTGGCCGCCTCCATGCGGGGCACGCTGGATGCACGCATCGACGATGGTTTCCTGCTGGTGTGGCGCAACGGCGCGCTGGAGCGGCAGCCGTTCACCCGGTTCGACCTGCGGGGGGAAGCCACCGGCCAGGGCCTGCCGGGCGGCAAGGTGCCCCCCAGGCCTCCGGCGCGCCTGCCGTGGACCGGGGTCTGGCGGGCGGCCATGCGCACCCCCAGCGGCACGGAATGGGAAGCCACGGCCAACGGGCCGTTGCTGTTCGATACGGCCACCGGCCTGCCCGTGGCCGCCGACCTGTTGCCCGCCACGTTGCGCCTTGCGTTGCCGCCCGCGCTGACCGACCTTGACCGCACGGTGGAGGCGCGTTTCACCGGCCCGGTCCGTTTCGATTTCGACGCGGGCTCCCTGAGCGCCGACCGGCTGGAGGCGGAATCGCTGGGCGCACGGGGCAGCCTGTCCCTCAGCGCCACCGGCATGAACAAGGTTGCCACCTGGGCGGGCACCCTGTCCGCCCGTTTCGCGGACCCGCGCGCCACCCTGCGAGGGCTGGGCCTTGCGCCATGGAAGATGAGTGACGGCGCGTTGCGCACGGCGGACCTGTCGGCGGGCTTTCACCAGTCCGGCAACACCTTCGATCTGACCAACGTCCGGCTGGTGCTGGACGGCCAGCCCGTGGCGGGCACCGTTTCGCGCATTTCCGGCCAGCGCCCCCTGTGGAGGTTCAGCCTGCACGCCGACGCCTTCGACGCGGACCGCTATCTGGCCCCCCGCACGCCGGACCCCGTCCCCGGCGAGCCGGAGCCCGCGCCTTCCAACGAGCCGCTGCACCATGCGTGGCTGCGTTCGTTCGATGCCGACGGGCGGGTGTCTGTGGGGCGCGGCACCTTCAAGCAATTGCGCTTCGACGGCTTTACCGCGCCCATCCTGCTGCGCGACGGGCAACTGGAAGTGGGGCCCATCGCCTCCGGCTTCTACGGCGGCACGCTGGGCGGCAGCATCCGCGCCACGTCGGGCGATGCGCTGGTCACGCGCCTTGTGCTGGACGCGCGCGACTTCGAGTTGGAGCCGGTGGGGCTGCGCTTCGCGGGCAAGGACTACGTGGGCGGCAAGACCTTGCTGGTGCTGGATGTGCAAGGCCCCCTGCGCACCGAACTGGACATGCCCGCCGCCCTTTCCGGCACCTGGGCCTTCGAGGTGCGCGACGGCTTCTACAGCACGCGCGGCAAGTCCAGCACGCCGGAACAGTCCAGGACCCCGTTCTCGGAGGCGCGCGCCAGCGGCTACATGCGCACCGGGGTGCTGCACAACGAGGACTTCACCCTGAACAGCCTGCTGCTGACCATGGTGGGCCGGGGCTGGGTGGACCTTGCGAAAAAACGCATCGATTACACCACGGACGTTTCAGTGGTACGGGTGCCCACCTTTCCCATCCGCTTCCACGGCGACCTGCGCAAGCCGGAAACCAGCGTGCGCCAGACCGGCATCGTCACAGGCACCCTGGGTAACCTGGGCAGCACCGTGTTCGACCTGCTGGGCGGGGTTATCGGCATGCCGCTGCGGGTGCTGGAGGGCTTGCAGGACGCGGCGCGCGGCAACGGCACGACGCCCGGCGGGCAACAGCCCCGGCAGCAATCGGGGCAATAGCCCGGCGGATGACCGAAGGGGCGACCGGGCCAAGGGTGCTGGCCCTGCGGGCAGCCGTCAGCCGGATACCGCCGGGGCGCCAGCCGGTTCCGTCGTGTCGCAAAAGCCTTCCCCTGCTTCGCAGGGACAGGCGCAGGCCCGGCTTTCCGCTTGTCCTTCCTCTCCGGCTTCTTCCTTTGCGTTTTCTGCGTCCCCCGTGACCGTCCCCCATCCTTCCGCCGTTGCACACGTACAATGAGGTTGCGCGTTTTTTTACCGTGTGCAATTTTATGCACAGACAGGCGCATGTTTGTGTTGTTTGTGCAATGCTGTTTGCGTAACTGTCTGGAATCACGTTGTGCATGAGTTGGCACGAGGTTTTCATGCCAGCCTCCCGCGCCCGGCTTCTTGTGCAGCAGGGTGCGCGCATCCCCACGGATTTTCCAAGGACGTTTCATGGATATAGCCGACAAGAACACCGAACGCAGCACCCTGATCATTGCGGTGATGGCGCTGGTGACCATCGGGCTTTCACTTATCGTCTCCACCGGGCAGACCCTGAACCGGCAGGAAGAGGCGGGCACCCAGCACCTCATCCTTACCGCCCGGTCGGTGTTGCAGGCGGTGGAAACATCGCTGCGGCGCGGGCTGTTCATGCGGCCCAACGGACCCGGCCTGTTCAGCCCCGGCACGGCGGAACTGTTCCGCGAACTGGAGCAGAGCGGCGACGTGCTGTTCGTGGGCATCATCGACCGGCAGGGGGGGCGGGTGCTTACCTCGCGCCCCACGCAAGAGGCGGGCGGCACGCTGGTCTTTCCGCCCGAGGCCTTGCAGGACCTGGCCCAGAAGGGCGAATGGCATGGTCGCGCCACGTTCGGCAAACTCAGCGCCTACGTGTACGGCAAGCGCATCCTGCCCCGCAGCCATACCCTGATGCACGACACGGATCTGGACGACACCGGGCAGGCCCGCCCCGAGGCCGGGGCCGACGGGGGGCAGGCGCATGCCCCCGGCCAGTCTGGCCCCTCCGGTTCGTTCGGTCAGGGCGACTTTTCCTCCGACGACCCCAACCAGTTGCCCACCTTCCTGGTGGTGGGGCTGGACATGGCCAAGCACCTCGCGGTGTACCGGGGCTTTCGCCAGAATGCGCTGTTTCAGGCGGCGTACATCCTGGCGGCGGCGGTGTTCATCTGGGTGCTGACCATGAGTTTCCTGAAGCGCCGCGAGCAGGCGGGCCGCGCCGCCGTGCTGGAACGGTTTCAGGCCCGGCTGGTGGACAACCTGCCCGACGGCCTGCTGACCATCACCCAGGACAACGTGGTGCGCGCGGCAAACCCTGCGGCCCACGACATCATGAAGGCCCGCGATGGCAGTCTTGCGGGCATGGACGTGGCCGATCTGCCGCCGGAAGTCGCCGGGTGCATCGCCGGGCCGGACAGCGGGGCCACCCCCGGATGGGCCAACCGCACCGTGGATGGCGCGCATCTGGAAATCCTTACCCTGCCCATCCGCGAAAGCGACGAGGAGCACGACCGCCTCGTCATCATCCGCGACCGCACCCAGATCCGCGAGCTGGAAAAGAGCCTGAGCGAGGCGGAAAAGCTGGCCGCCGTGGGCACCCTGGCCGCCGGGGTGGCGCACGAGATACGCAACCCGCTCTCTGCGTTGCGTGGTTTTGCCCAGTATTTCGCCAAGAAGCTGGCGGGCAAGCAGCCGGACGAGAATTACGCCCAGACCATGGTGCGCGAGGCGGACAGGCTGAACCGGGTCATCACCGACCTGTTGTACCTGGCCAGGCCGCGCGCCATCGAACCGCGCGAGGTCAGCCTGGGGCAACTGGCGGCGGAACTGGAAAGCCTGGTGCGCTTCGACGCGGGCAAGCTGGGGGTGCACATGCGCACCAGCCTGGGGCCCGACCTGGTCATGGCCGACGAGGACGCGCTGAAGCAGGCTCTGCTGAACCTCGTCCTGAACAGCCTGGACGCGTTGTCGCAGTGCCCGCAGCCCGCTGGTGGGGTGGGGCGCGAGATTCACATCTCGTCCATGGCCTCCGACGGCGGGGTGTGGGTGTTCGTGCGCGACACCGGACCGGGCATGAGCCGCGAGCAGCGCGAGCAGGCCTTTGAGCCGTTCTACACCACCAAGAAGAAGGGCACCGGCCTTGGCCTTGCCCTGGTGCACAAGACCATGCGCGACCATGGTGGCCGCGCGCAGATAGATTCCGAGGTGGGGCGCGGCACCACGGTGGCGCTGTTCTTTCCGGGGGCGGGGCACGCCGCGCGAACCGGCCAGGCCGAGAGGGCGGGGGGAATGAACATGCCGGAGGGCTGCGACCCGCTGGACCATGGCGCGGACATACCGATGGGCAATTGCCCCGGTGCGGCGGCCTTCGACATGGCCACGGCCAGCCGGGAAGGCCGGGGGGAGGGGCATGGCGGCATCGCGCCGGGTGGCGACGCCCGGAACGCCACCGGCCATGAACGTGCCGCTGCCGGACATGCCGCTGCCGGACACTCCACGACAGACCCGTCCGCCACTGATACGGTCATCGACATAACCGAGGACAAACGATGAAGCGACTTCTGGCCATCGACGACGAACCCGTTCACCGCCTGATGGTCCTCGCCGTCATGTCGGGCGCGGGCATTCACATAGCCATCACCAAGGAATCAAGATGAAGCGACTTCTGGTCATCGACGACGAACCCGGGCACCGCCTGATGGTCCGCGCCGTCATGGAGGACAGTGGCTGGAGCGTGGAAGAGGCCGGTTCCGGAGAGGAAGGCCTGGAGCATCTGGTCCAGGACCGCGTTAACGTGGTGCTGCTGGACATGCGCATGCCCGGCATGGACGGCCAGGAAACCCTGGCCCGCATTCAGGAAATGTACCCCGGCCTGCCCGTGGTCATGCTGACCGCCTTCGGCACCGTGGGCTCCGCCGTGGTGGCCATGAAGAAGGGCGCCTTCGACTACCTGACCAAACCCGCCGACAACGAGGAATTGACCGCCGTTCTGGAAAAGGCCTGGGACTTCGGCAGACTGCTGGAAGAAAACGAGAACCTGCGCCGCCGCCTGAGCGACGACGACCCCACGGCGCCCATCGTGGGGGCCAGCCAGGCCATGTGCCGGGTGCGCGACTTCATCCGGCAGGCGGGCCCCAGCGAGGCCACCATCCTGATCATGGGGGAATCGGGCACCGGCAAGGAACTCATCGCGCAGGGCCTGCACGACGCCAGCAACCGTGCCGACCAGCCGCTGGTGAAGGTGAACTGTGCGGCCCTGCCCGGACATCTGCTGGAAAGCGAACTGTTCGGGTACATGAAGGGCGCGTTCACCGGGGCCGTGCGCGACAAGCCGGGACGCTTTCAGCTGGCGCGGGGCGGCACGCTGTTTCTGGACGAAATAGGTGAACTGCCGCTGGAACTGCAATCCAAGCTGTTGCGCGCCCTGCAGGAGCGCGTGGTGGAACCGCTGGGCGCGGTGCGCCCGGTGCCCGTGGACGTGCGTATCATCGCGGCCACCAACCGCGACCTCAAGCGCGCGGTGGAGGCAGGCGAATTTCGCGAGGACCTCTTTTTCCGGCTCAACGTGCTGGAGGTTATCTCGCCCCCCCTGCGCGACCGGCTGGAGGATCTGCCCATGCTGGCCGGGCGATTGCTGGAGCGCCTGTGCCGCAAGAACAAGAAGGGCATCCGCAGCGTCAGCCCGGAATTTCTCGACGCCCTGATGCGCTATTCCTGGCCCGGCAACGTGCGCGAACTGGAAAACGTGCTGGAGCGGGCGCTGATACTCAGCCGGTCCGATACCCTGGGACCGGATTCGCTGCCCTCGCAGGTGCTGGCGGATCGTCCCGACCGGTGGGAACGGGGCGGCCCGGACGGTGGGCAGTACAGGGGCCAGGACAGGGGACAGGACAGGGGCCAGGACAGGGGGGGGGACCGCCAGCGCCCCTACAGTTCGGACAGGCCGGACATGTCCGACAGGCCCGTCATGGTTGACCGCGCCTTCGAGCGCCAGGGCAGGCCCTGGGGGCAGGATGCCGCTTCCGCCATGCCGCGCGGTGATGCGAACTGGTCCGGCGAGGGCGACGGCTTCATGCCCGGGGGCTACGGCGGCGTGCCGGGGGCTTATCCCGGCTCTCTGGACGACGCGGAGCGCGATGCGCTGCTGCGCGCCCTGGAAGTGCATGGAGGACACCGGGAACGCACGGCGGACGCGCTGGGCATCAGTCGGCGTACCCTGCAATACAAGCTGAAGAAGTTCGGTTTGATACGGCGCGGCATGTAGCCCGCCAGGGAGGCGTCATGAACAGGATGCGCGGTGTTGCGTTGTGCGTGGCACTTGCCGCTGCTGCGGCAACCCTGCTGGGGTGCTCCGGCGCAAGCATGCGGGCCTCGTCCCTGCTGGAGCAGGGCCGGTACGCAGAGGCCGCCACGGCCTACGCCCAGGTAACCACGGAAAACCCGTCCGACTGGCGGGCCGGGGTGCGCCACGGCTATGCCCTGTACCGGCAGGGCGACTACGCGGGGGCACGAGCCGTGCTGGCGTCGCTGATGGATGATTGGCGGGCCAGCGAATATGCGCGGTTCTGGTCGGGCATCGCGGCCATTGCCGCGCGCGACGGCGATGCGGCCCGTGCCGCGTGGTCCGGATGGAGCACGGACAGGACCGAGGTGCTGCGGGCGGTGCGCCCGCGCGTGGACCTGCTGCGCAGCGATGAACTGGGCCTGGGTCCGCAGGCGGCGGACATCTACGCGCGCGAGGCTGCCCAGGCCAATGCCCTGGAAGAGATGAAGCGCTCGCGCGACATGTTCCGACGCGGCATGGACAGGGGCGACGTGCCCGACCCGGCGTTGCCGCCGAGCCCCGTGGAATATCTGCCGTAAGGCCTTGCGGCACATGGCTGGACGGGCTGGCACCGACCCGGAGGGGGACGGGTTTGCCGGGCATGGTGCCGGTCCGGAGGCACACGGGAAGTATGTGACTGTATTGAAAACCACCCTGCAAAGGGTGGTTTTCGTATTGTAAATATCGGTAATCGGTCCACCGCGAAGGGTATCCGCTTGCCTACGGGGGGCGTGTTGCCGTAGGCTGCCGGATGAACCTCGGTACCACGTCCGCACCGGCCGGGATGTCCGCCAGCGGCGTGGTCCGGCAAGCCGTTACGAGTGCCCCATGAGCCAGCCCCCTCTCCCTCCCGTATTCGACATCGATGGAGTGCTGCACCGCCTGCAAGGTGACCGCGAATTCCTCACGCTGCTGCTCGACACCTTTCTGCCCGATTTTGCCGATCGCCTGACGAAAATGCAGGTTGCGCTGGGGGAAGGACGGCTGGCCGATCTTGCGCGCCTTGCCCACAGCCTGAAAGGGGCATCCGCCACCATCGGTGCATCGCGCCTGCATCAACGGGCCGCCGCCCTGGACCAGGCCTGCCGCGACGAGGACATGGCCACGGCCCGGCTGGAATGGCTGGGGCTGTTGGAAGATGCCGATCTCACGCGCGAGCAGATCGGGGCGTGGCTGGCGGCCAACAGAACCTGACCGGACTGCGGGGGGCGGCGCAGGCGGGCGGGAACAGGCGAGAGGCGATGGCAACGGCCCGTCCGGTGGTATCCACCGGAGGCCGGGCCGCATCAGGTCGCATCAGGCCGCATCGCCATCCTCGAAGCACCCTTCCGGGCAGAAGGCCATCAGTTCGGTAAGCACCCCGTCCGGGGCCATGTCGCTGACCAGAAATGGCCGCTCGTCCCCTTCGCGCCAGCCGACAATGTCCGGGGCCAGTTCCATGCACGCCCCGCATCCGCTGCAATCGCCCGGCGACAGCAGCACCTCCCTGAAGCCGCGCGGGGCGCTGGCCGTTTCCTGTTGCGCGTGCGTTGCCGCAGCCGAAACCTGACGGTTGGTCATGTGGCCTCCCCGGCGCGTCCACGCGCCTGTTGTTCATCCAGGGCCGCTACAGGCATCCAGGGCCAATGCAGGCATTCAGAGCCGTTGCAGGCGTTCAGGGCCAATGCAGACCTGTGCCTGTATCTGACAACTATGGCCGGTACGGGGGCAAGGCAAGGGCGCACGGTGGCGCCGTGCCGTCCGGCTGGTGCCCGCCGCCCGGGGCGGAACGAGAACGGGGCACGACATTGTCGTGCCCCGTCGCGTGCATGGCCTCATATCCGATGTCGGGCGCACGACCGGTGTTGCATGGGCGGTCGCACGGTACGTCGGTCGTCCGTTAGGGAATCAGATCCTCGTATACCTTGCCCACCAGCTTTTCGGAGGGGGTCAGGGTGCGGGCGCCGGGTTCCCAGCGGGCGGGGCAGGCTTCCGCCGGGTGGTCGCGCAGGTGCTTGTTGGCCTGCATCTTGCGCACCAGCTCGGCGGCGTTGCGGCCCACGTTGTAGAAGTTCACCTCGGAACCCACCAGGGTGCCTTCCGGGTTGATGATGAAGGTGCCGCGCAGGGCGATGCCCGCGCTTTCATCATACACGCCGAAGTAACGGGATACCGCGCCGGTGGGGTCGGCGGCCATCTGGTAGCGCACGTTTTCCAGCAGGCGTTCGGAATTGCGCCAGGCAAGGTGGGCGAACTTGGTGTCGGTGGAAACCGAGATCACTTCCACGCCCATGTCCTTCAGCGCCGCATGGCGTTCCGCAAGGTCCGCCAGTTCGGTGGGGCACACGAAGGTGAAGTCGGCGGGGTAGAACACCAGCACGGTCCACTTGCGGTCCTGTTGCAGCTTTTCGAGCGAAATCTGGCCGAAGGAACCTTCGGTGGGGTCGTAGGTTTCAAGGGTAAAGGGCTTCACCGGGCGGCCAACGGTGGCAAGGGTGGGATATTCCTGTTGAGTGGGGCAGCTCATGTTCGATGACTCCTTTGAAAGAGTTTTTAGTAATGATTGCTGGTATCATTTATGGCACCGCCAGGCCGCGTCGTCAAGAGTGTGGTGAAAAAAAGTGATGCCGTGCCGTAGCCGAACCATCGGGCGATGTGCGGGCGTGCGCGTATGGCGCATGGTGTGGCGTTGCCGATGCCTGCGGCGGGAACGGGGCGCCATCAACAGGGCGGCGGGCGGAGGACATGTTGCGTGAAAGGGGACGACGCTGGCGAGTGCCGTCGGGATGTCCGTGCGTCGGAATCAGGCCGTGCAAACACAAACGCCGCACGGATGCGGAATCCATGCGGCGTACGTCGTCTGCGGAAAGCAGGCGGGGGCGGGATGACCGTCAGTCGATCCACTTGCCCTTGTCGTAGCGGATGATTTCGGTGACGCGGCGGGCCTTGACCACGGAGAAGTCGCCGGTGAGGGCGGCCTCCTTGGAGGCGGCGCGGCTTTCGAATTCCTGCTCGTGGTAGACGATCAGGCCCACGTACTTGGCGCCGGGGCCCTGGGCATCGTGCACGTCGGTGGAGAGCGAGTCGGGGTCCACGGCCAGATAGCGGGCCACGAATTCATTGCCGTTCTGCACCACGTCCTTGCGGGTCTGGCAGGGGCGCAGGCTTTCGTTCATGTGGCGCAGCTTGGCCCGGGCCAGGGTATCGAGCTTGTTGTGCACGTCCTCGATGGTTTCCCCCACGGGTTTCTTGGCGGGGGTCACCTTGGCAACCTGCGTGGACTTGGCGGCGGGCTTGGCGGTCTTGTCCGTGGACTTTGCGGGGGCCTTTTCTTGGGTCTTCTTGGTCTGCTGGGCCTGCGGTGCGGCGGTATCCGCCGCGCCAGCCGGAGAAACGCAGACAGCCCCGGTAAGGGCCAGGGCCAGGGTAACGGGCAGCGTCAGGGCCTTTGCGGCCAATGCGATGCGGCCTTGCTTCATCGACTTCGTCTCCGTTTGCGGAAAGGCCCGGCGGGTTTCCCCACCGGGCCTTCATGGTCCGTTGTGCTACTTGATGAAGGAGAGTTCGACCCGGCGGTTCAGCTTGCGGGTGTCTTCGGTGCTGTTGTCGTACTTGGGCTTGGATTCGCCGTAGCCCTTGGTGATCAGGCGCGAGGATTCGACGCCCTGCTTGACCAGGAAGTCCTTGACCGACTTGGCGCGGGCTTCGGACAGCTTCTGGTTGTATTCGTCGGTGCCGAGGCTGCAGGTATGACCGGCAACTTCAACCGAGCCCTTCTTGGACTTCAGGATGGCGGCGGTTTCCACCAGGATGCTGGTGGCGGTGGCGTCCAGCTTGGCCGAGTTCAGGGCGAACTGGATGCTGCGCAGCACGATCACTTCGTCCATGGGGGCGGCGGCGGCAGCGGCGGGGGCGGCCTTTTCTTCGTAGAAGACGTCGCGCACGAACTTGTCGAGGGCGGCTTCGTTGGCCAGCAGTTCGGGGCCATTGGCGGTGACGGCGCAGCCGTTCAGCTTGGCGATGGCGTCAAGGGTGGCCTGACCGGCGGGCTTGTCGGCCATGGAAATGACGTGCAGGCACAGGCCAGGGTTGGTGGAGAGCAGCAGCTTGGCTTCGCCCACCGGGTCGGAACCCAGGTTGGATTCGCCATCGCTGATCATGATCATGGCGGCCTTGCGCTTCATGGCCTTGGCATAGGTGGCCTTCTGGAGGCCGGTGCCCATGGGGGTCATGCGGGCAAAGGTGTCTTCGTTTTCGTTCAGCTTCTTGATGGCCTTTTCATAGGACGCCTTGTCCCACGCGGCCACGGGCTGGATTTCGGTCGAAGGGGCGAAGGTGTGCAGGCCGCCTTCGTAGCCCAGCGCCGGGACCTTGGCGTTGATGGCCGAGAGCAGCTTCTTGGTCATTTCCATCTTGTTCTTGCCCGTCTTCTCGTGGGACATCATCATGGACCCGGAATAGTCCACGAAGAAGTCGAAGCTGGAGATCTTGGGCACAAGGGTGGATTGACCGGCGGCGAAGGCCGGGGCAGCGCAGACAAGCATCAGCGCCGCAACCAGAG
Source organism: Nitratidesulfovibrio sp. SRB-5 (assembly GCF_019931275.1). Classification (NCBI taxonomy): domain Bacteria; kingdom Pseudomonadati; phylum Thermodesulfobacteriota; class Desulfovibrionia; order Desulfovibrionales; family Desulfovibrionaceae; genus Nitratidesulfovibrio; species Nitratidesulfovibrio sp. SRB-5. The sequence continues at coordinate 1,488,169 of NZ_JAIOTY010000001.1, forward strand.
TCAGGATTTTCGAAAATTTCATGGGAGCCTCCAAAGAATAGCTGATGTTGACGCAGGGAAAATACTCCAGCCCGGAATTATCTTCATATTGTGCAAGTTACCGTCAAAATACGGTCGTGACAAGACCCTTCTGCGCTTTAGGCACAATCTTTCCGATTTTTTACGGGCGGCATGCCGTCATGCGGGCTCTTGCGGAGCCTCGATGGCGGCTTCCAGTGCTTCATCCAGCGTCGGGTGGGCGAAGATGACGTTGCCCGCATCGTGCGCGGTCCAGCCAGTCGCCGTGCCGCTCCCTCCTGCAAGCACGGCTGCCAGCGTCACCAGGTGCGAAACGCCGTGGCCCACGGCGGTCACGCCCCGGATACGCCCGTCAACCCAGACGATCTTGATGAAACCTTGCGTCATTCCATACGCCTGCGCAATGGGATTGGCAATGAGCATAGAGCGTGAAACACGGGGGGAAAATCCCGCATTCTTCAACTCTTCCGCAGTAGGGCCAACCCGCATCGCCTCCAGATGACCGTAGATGCACGCGGGCATCACGCCTGCATCGTAGGGTGCCGCGGTGTCTCCGCAGGCGTGGCGCACGGCGTGACGGGCCTGGTGGTCCGCCGCGTGGGCCAGCAGGGTGCGGCCATTCACGTCGCCGATGGCGTATACGTGCGGTGCCGCACGCAGCCATGCATCGGTCTGCACCCAGCCGGGACCGCGCAGGGTTGCGCCCAGCGCCTCCAGCCCGATGCCGACGGACGCGGGACGGCGTCCCACGGCCAGCAAGGCCTTGCTGGCGGTCAGTTCCTCGCCGTCCTCGAAGCGCAGCACGGCGTGGCCGTCAACGGTAGCCAGCGAGGCCACCTTGCGACCGGTGTGGATGGTCCATCCCTCGCGCGCGTAAACCTTGCGCAGGGTGTCGCCCACTTCGGGATCCTCGGTGGGTGCCAGGCGGCCCATGCCTTCCACGATGGTGATGCGCGTGCCAAGGCGAGAGAAGAAGTCGGCCATTTCCAGGCCGATGGCACCGCCGCCCACCACGATCAGGCTTTCCGGCGCTTTGGTCACGTCAAGCAGCGCGGTGGAGTCGAGCACCGCCGCGCCGTCGGCGGCAAGGCCGGGAAAGCTGGCCGGAGTGGAGCCGGTGGCCACGATCAGGGTGCCCCAGCCAAGGCGGGTTTCCTGCGTGGTGCCGTCCGCCTGCGTGGCGACGACGGCCAGTTCGCCGTCCGCATCGCCCTGCCGTTCGCCCGTCACCCGGCCCTCGCCCGCATACACGGCGATGCCCGCCGCCTTCAGGCGCTTTTCCAGCGCCTGGCGGGTGCCCTTGACGTACCTGTCCTTGCGCTGTTGCAGGGCGGGCAGGTCGAAGGCGATGTGGCCGTCGGCGCCCTTCAGCTTCTTTTGCGTTTCCAGCAGCGGCAGGGCGGCGGTGGCCCCCAGCAGCAGCTTGGTGGGAATGCACCCCCGGTTCAGGCAGGTGCCGCCCAGGCCGTCGCGGTCCACAAGGGCCACGGAAAGCCCGCGCGCCGCAGCATCGAAGGCGGCCCGGCTTCCGCCGGGCCCTCCTCCGAGTATGATCATGTCGTAGCGGGTGCTAGGCGTCATCCGTCAGCACCATGTTGCGGGCCGCCGCCGTCTCGTCCAGCCTGCGCACCGGCGTGGTCACCGGGGCCGCGTGCAGGGCGTCGGGGTTCTGGGCCGCCGATTCCAGAATGGCGATGAGGTCGTCCGCGAATTCGTCGAGCGTCTGCCTGCTCTCGGTTTCCGTGGGCTCGAACATCATGCATTCCTTGACGATGAGCGGGAAGTAGATGGTGGGTGCGTGGTAGCCCTTGTCCAGCAGTGCCTTGGCCACGTCCAGCGCGCGGATGCCGCATTCGGCGTGGTTGCAGGCCGATGCCACGAACTCGTGCATGCAGATGCGGTCGTGGGGGATTTCCAGCACCTTTTCCAGCCGCTTGCGCAGGTAGTTGGCGTTGAGCACCGCGTATTCCGAAACGCGTTCCAGCCCTTCGCCGCCCAGGCGCAGGATGTAGGCATACGCCTTCAGCAGCACGCCGAAGTTGCCGTAGAACGGGGCCATGAAGCCGATGGACTTCGGATGGTCGTAGTTCAGGTAGTAGCGGCCATCGTGCAGCTTTTCCACCCGCGAGATGGGCAGGTACGGCACCAGCCGTTCGCTGACGCCCACCGGACCGGCACCGGGGCCGCCGCCGCCGTGCGGGGTGGCGAAGGTCTTGTGCAGGTTCAGGTGCACCACGTCAAAGCCCACGTCGCCCACGCGCATCTTGCCGAGAATGGCGTTCAGGTTGGCGCCGTCGTAGTAGAGCAGGGCGTCCACCGCGCGCAGCTTTTCGACGATGCGCGGCAGGTGGTTTTCGAACAGCCCCAAGGTGTTGGGGCAGGTCATCATCAGGGCGGCCACGTCGTCGTCCAGGGCGGCTTCCAGCGCGTCCGGGTCGACCATGCCGTCTTTCGATTCGATGTTCACCACCTCGTACCCGGCCAGTGCGGCGGATGCGGGGTTGGTGCCGTGGGCGGAGTCGGGGCAGATGACCTTGGTCTTACGGTTGCCCTTGTCCTTGTGGTAGGCGGCGATGAGCATGGCGCCGGTAAGCTCGCCGTGCGCGCCCGCCATGGGGTGCAGGGTGAACGCGCGCATGCCGGTGATTTCGCACAGCAGGCGCTCGGTTTCCCACATCACCTCAAGGGCGCCCTGGGTGTACTGGCCCGCGCCCTTCAACTGGGCCATCAGCGGGTGCAGCCGGGTAAAGCCGGGCAGGGCGGCCACCTGTTCGGTGAACTTGGGGTTGTACTTCATGGTGCACGAGCCGAGGGGGTAGAAATTGGAATCCACCCCGAAGTTCAGGCGCGACAACCGCGTGAAGTGGCGCACCACGTCCAGCTCGCCCAGTTCGGGCAGGGCGGGGCGGCTGGCGCGCAGCAGGTTTGCGGGCAGCATGTCTGCCGCATGCATCTTGGGCTGTGCGGGCAGGCAGGCGGTGCGGCCTGGGACGGATGCGGCGAAGGCGGTCTTCACAGGATACCTCCCAGCATTTCGGCCAGAATGCCGACCTGTTCGAAGCTGTTCTTTTCGGTGCAGGCCACCAGCAGCACGTCGTCCATGCCTGCGTAGTAGCGCCCCACGGGAAAGCCGGGCACGTAGCCGCGCGCGGTAAGCCTGTCCACCGCCTCGAAGGCGGGAATGGGCAGCCGCACGGCGAATTCGTTGCCGAAGGGGGCGGTGTTCAGCGGGCGCACCCCGGCGATGGCGGTAAGCCGTTCCATGGCGTAGCGGGCGCGTTCCATGGAAAGTTCCGCCGTGCGGATCAGGCCTTCCGGTCCCAGCAGGCACAGGTGCACCAGCGTGCGCAGGGCGCACAGGGCCTGGTTGGAGCAGATGTTGGACGTGGCTTTGGCGCGGCGGATGTGCTGTTCGCGCGCTTGCAGCGTCAGCACGTAGCCGGTGCGGCCTTCGGTGTCGTTGGTGCGGCCCACGATGCGGCCCGGCATCTGGCGCACCATGTCCTTGGTGCAGGTCATGATGCCCAGGTACGGCCCGCCGAAGCTCAGCGGCTGGCCCAGCGACTGGCCTTCGGCCACGGCGATGTCCGCGCCCATTTCGCCGGGCGTTTTCAGCACCGACTGCATGACCGGGTACACCGAAATGACCGAGGCGGCCTTCTGGCTCTTGGCATGCGCGAACAGGTCGGTGAAGTCTTCCACCACCCCGAAGAAGTTGGGGTTCTGCACCACCACGGCGGCGCAGCCGGTATCCACGGCGGCCTTCAGGGCGGCCATGTCCGACCTGCCGTCCACCTGCGGCACGGTGACCAGGTCGAGCGAGAGGTTGGACGTGTACGAGGCCAGCATGGTGCGCCAGATGGGGCTGACGGCCTCGTCGATGACCAGCTTGCGGCGCTTGGTGGCGCGCACGGCCATCATCATGGCTTCGAAGATGGCCGAGCCCCCGTCGTACACCGAGGCATTGGCGCAATCCATGTCCAGCAGGCGGCACACCGCCGTCTGGTATTCGAAGATGGCCTGCAGGGTGCCCTGCGAGGCTTCCGGCTGGTAGGGGGTGTAGGCGGTGTAGAATTCACCACGCGAGACCAGCGCATCGACGGCAGCCGGGATGTGGTGGCTGTAGAAGCCGCCGCCCAGAAAGCTGACCACGTCGGTGCGGTTGCGGGCGGCCATTTCTTCCATCTTGGCCAGCACCTGCATTTCGCTGAGGCCCAGGGGCAGCTCGAAGCTGCGCGGGCGCATCTCTGCCGGAATATCGACGAAAAGGTCCTCGATGCTCTGCACGCCGATGACGGAGAGCATTTCCCGGACCTCCTCTGGGGAGTGCGGGATGAACGGCATGGGCTGCTCCTTGCCGCTAGTGGGCTTCGCGCGCGACGACGGCTTCGTAGTCGGCGGCGGAGAGCAGGCCTTCGGGCGTGGCGGAAAGCTTCACGCGCACCATCCAGCCGTCGGTGTAGGGCGACTGGTTCACCAGTTCCGGCGCGCCGGACAGGGCGTCGTTGACGGCGCTGACGGTGCCGGCAAGGGGCGAGTACAGTTCGCTGGCGGCCTTCACCGATTCCACCGAACCCATTTCCTGGCCGGTGGCCAGGGTGTCGCCCACGGCGGGCAGGTCGACGAAGGTCAGGTCGCCCAGCTGTTCCTGGGCAAACTGGGTGATGCCGATGACGGCCTCGTCACCTTCGATGCGCACCCATTCGTGGGTATCGGTGTAGAGCAGGTCGGCGGGAATGGACATGTGTGCCTCCTGGAAGGGTTGGGCCTGTGGTGGTGGCCAATGGGGGTGAGTGGAATGCGCGGCGCGGGCGCGGCGGTCACGGCCCGGCTGCGGTGTGTGTGGCGCTGCCGCGAACAATGCGGGGCGCGGTCTGCCCCGGTACGGTGGCGCAGCCTGTCCCGGTGCGGGGTACGGCTGGTGCGGCGCTGCTCTTGCTGCGGTAACAAGGTGCACGCCGGACGCACCGGGAACACGGCGAGCGCGCGGTGCACCGGTAATAGCCGGACACGGCGCGACCCGCAAGTGCGCGACACATTGAAAAGGAGGAGTAGGCGTGCCTACTTTTCGGTCTTTTCCAGATGCACGCCGAGCTTTTCGATTTCGTCCAGCAGCAACTGGCGGCGGATGGGCTTTACGATGAAGCTGACGGCATCGCCCAGAAAGAAGGCGTCGTGCACTTCCTGCGAATCGTCCAGGCCGGAAATCATGATGACCTTCACGGCCTTTTCGGGGGCTACGCCCTCTTCTTTTTCGATTTCGCGGATTTCGCGCAGGGCCTGCTGCCCGTCTGCGTTGGGCATGAGGATGTCGAGGGTGACCACGTCGTAGGGTTCGCCGTCCTTGAGGGCGGAAGCAAAGGCCTGCACGCCTTCCTCGCCGTCGGTGGCGATGTCGACATACCCGTAGGGGTGAAGGATTTTCTGGACCAGTCTGCGGCTGTCGAAGTCGTCGTCAACGACCAGGAATTTCATCGGAACGTCCTTCTGCCTGCGCTCGTGGTGCGCCGTGGTTTTGCCGCCGGGCCTGCGTGGGGCGGCGGCCTGATGGATGCCCGGTACACGCGTTGCGGTCCGTAACGCGGATTGTATCGACGCACTCCGGCGTCGCCCCTCGGAATTGCTGACGAACATAGCCGTCAGCGGTGGTGCGGTCAATGAGCGTTAACGCGCTGAGATTTTTTCTGATGGGACGGCCGCGCGGGGGGCGTGATTGTCTATACACCTGCGGCGGCAAAGGCCCGGTCCACGATGTCCACGGCCTCTTGCTGGATGCGCTTCAGGTGGTCGGAACCCTTGAAGCTTTCCGTGTAGATCTTGTACATGTCCTCTGTGCCGGAGGGGCGCGCGGCAAACCAGCCGTCGTCGGTAATGACTTTCAGGCCTCCGATTGGCGCGCCGTTGCCGGGGGCCTTGGTCAGCATGGCGGTGATGGGCGCGCCCGCAAGTTCGGTGGCGGTCAGCACGTCGGGCGAAAGGTTCGCCAGCACGGCCCGGCGTTCCGCCCCGGCGGGCGATTGCAGGCGTTCGTACAGCGGCGCGCCGAACTGTTCCGTGAGCCTGGCGTACAGTTCCGCCGGGTCGCGGCCTTCCACGGCCATGATTTCCGCCGCCAGCAGGTTCAGCAGCAGGCCGTCCTTGTCGGTGGTCCACACCGTGCCGTCGCGCCGCAGGAAGGACGCCCCGGCGCTTTCTTCCCCGCCGAAGCCGCAACTGCCTTCCAGCACCGGTTGCACGAACCACTTGAAGCCCACGGGCACCTCCACCACCTTGCGGCCCAGCGATGCGGCCACCCGGTCCACCATGGAACTGGTGACCAGCGTCTTGCCCACGGCGCACTGCGGCGACCACTGCGGGCGGTGGCGGAACAGGTACCACACGGCCACGGCCAGGTAGTGGTTGGGGTTCATCAGGCCCGATGCTGTGACGATGCCGTGGCGGTCTGCGTCGGCGTCGTTGCCGAAGGCCACGTCGAACTTGTCGCGGAGATTGATCAGCCCGGCCATGGCCCACGGGGACGAGCAGTCCATGCGGATCTTGCCGTCCTTGTCCAGCGGCATGAACCGGAAGGTGGGGTCCACCGCGTCGTTCACCACGGTGATGTCGAGGCCGTAGGCTTCGGCAATGGGGTGCCAGTAGGCCAGCGACGAGCCGCCCAGCGGGTCTGCTCCCAGCTTCAGCCCGGCGGCCTTGATGGCGGGCATGTCCACCACCGAGGCAAGGTCGGCCACGTAGCCGCGCACGAAGTCGCGCTGGCTCACGCACGGGGCGGCCAGCGCATTGCGCAGGTGCATGCGGCGCACGGCGCGGTTGCCGTCATCCAGAAGTTCGTTGGCGCGGCGCTGAATCCACTTGGTGGCGTCGGTGTCTGCCGGGCCGCCGTGGGGCGGATTGTACTTGAAGCCGCCGTCTTCCGGGGGGTTGTGCGAGGGGGTGATGACGATGCCGTCACCAAGGCCCTGCGCGCGGCCCGCGTTCCAGGTGAGGATGGCGTGCGAAATGACCGGGGTGGGGGTGTAGCCGCCGCCCTGCTGGATGACCGTGGACACGCCGTTGGCGGCTAGTACTTCCAGCGCGGTGCGGTGGGCGGGTTCCGACAGGGCGTGGGTGTCCATGCCCAGAAACAGCGGGCCGGTTATGCCTGCCTGCGCGCGGTATTCGCACACCGACTGGGTGACGGCGAGGATGTGTTCCTCGTTGAAGCTGCCGGACAGCGCGCCGCCCCGGTGGCCGGAGGTGCCGAAGGACACGCGCCGCTCGGGCGCTGCGGTATCCGGATGCTCGGTATAGTAGGCGGCGACCAGTGCCGGAATGTCCACCAGTTGCGAAGCTTCGGGCCGCTGCCCGGCCTGTGGATGCGTTGCCATGGCGTGCTCCTGTCCTGACGGCGCGAAGTGTGCCGAAGTGTTTGGAGAATTTGTATACCGCCGGGGCAGGGGGAGCGCAAGGTGGGGGAGGAGTTATAATGAAGCAAGGCGAGGCAGGCTTGAGGTGTGAACATTTAAAAAGAGGAGGACGTGTACGGTGGCGCAGTATTGTCTTATGTGGGGTGGGGGGTGAGTGCTATAAAACGTTAGGGGAGCGTGCGTTATGGCTTGTAATCAAAGGGGAGGCCGCGTTCAAAACGATCTTTTGCTTGCTCAAAAGTGATTCCGAATGCACTCGAAATGTGTCGAAACATCTCTGGCATTGATCTGAAATATATTCCATTGTACTGGCAAGGCTTGCGTTTTGTCGAGGTGCTTCGTGGTGACACTGCCTGCTCTGGTGATTGTCCTTGTTTTAGACGATAACTTAATGTGGAGAGGGCAAGCCCAAAAAAGTTGGCAGCGTCTGATAATGTGCGGTGCCTCTCCGGAAGTAGTGCGGATTCGCGCGCCAATGCGGCAAGCTCTACATTCGCAAAAAAAAGACATAAGAAATGTACTGGTAAATATAACCAGGGGAAAGTCCGGGCGGATAGCCTCCACAACAAGCCACTGCCACACGCCTGATGCAAAAGGGAAGTATAATGAAATCCCAAGTAATTGCAGCGACCTCCGGCGCATTGCTTTTCATCATCCACCAATTCATCACCAACTTTCCCTTATTATACATAATCATGTTCAAGAAGAAAAACCTAATAACATTTTACCATGAATCAATAGAAAATTTTATTGAAAGAGAAAAAATCAACCGCCAGGATATCACATTTGCAGCGCCCCACTACAACAAATTCAGTTCATTTTATTTCTTAATTCAAATAAGCATTTCAAGCTTATCTACATTAGCAATATACATGGTATTTATTGAAAGCAACATGAAACATTTTCTTCCATTAACTATACTTATGACATCATCACTATTATACATGAGATATCAATACTCAGAAATGCATCAATTTCTAGTTGTTACATCTAAAAAAGTACACATCTTTGACACCTTTAATGTGCTCAAAAGAATAGATATCAGCACATCAGACATTACAAAAGTTGTTAACGCCAATAGCGTATGGCGCACTTTTGTGGAAATACACACAGCACGAGGAAAAATAAAAATAGCGTGCGAATTCCCAGATAGCGCCGAAGTGTGCAAAAATATTTCAAAATATCAGAAGTGCAATAATGTTTGAGGCAAAAAATGAACAACGCAACCACAATTGTTCAATGCGCTGGCCCACAAAAAGAACTTGGAACTGTTCTGGATGAACCGGAAAATCTGGGTGGTTTCCGGCAGGGTGGGGGAGTAATCCGCCGCCATTGCGAATATCTCGCGCACGCGCAGGTACATCCGGCGTTCGCTGGCCCGAATGTCGCGGATGCGATCAAGCAACTCGTCAAAGCGGTCCGGCACGGCTGATCCGGCAACGGGCGGGTTCTTCAACCGTTCGTCGTCCAGAGTGAAGCCCTTGACCAGATACTCCCGCAGCCGCTCCGTGGCCCAGTGGCGGAACTGGGTGCCGCGGGGCGAACGGACGCGCTAGCCCACGGCCAGTATGGCGTCGAGACTGTAGAACTTTACGCTGCGCCGAACCTGCCGCGCCCCCTCGGCCCGAACCTGTAAGTAACTCTTACAGGTTGCCTCGGGGGTAATTTCGCCCTCTGCGTACAGGGCCTTCAGGTGCAGGGTGATGTTTTGCGACGAGGTCTGGAACAACTCGGCCATCATTGCCTGGGAAAGCCAAAGCGTATCCTCGGCAAACCGGCAGTCCACACGGGTATGACCATCCTCGGCTTCGTAGAGCAAGAATTCACCCGGCAGTGGCGATTGAAGGTCGGTCATCCCTCCTCCTGTCGGCATCTTGCAAGGATGGCGGCTTGCGTCCGGTGGGGCTGTGGGGCATGGCCCGCGCCCCGGTCAGCTGTTCTCCGGGGCGTCAGGCCTGGCGATGCATGCGTTACACGTTGAACAGGAAGTGGACCACGTCGCCGTCCTTCATCACGTATTCCTTGCCTTCCACGCGCAGCACCCCGGCGGACCGGCAGGCCGCCTCGGTGCCGTGCTTCACGTAGTCGTCGTAGCCGATAACTTCGGCCCGGATGAAGCCGCGTTCGAAGTCGGTGTGGATCACGCCCGCGCAGGCCGGGGCCTTCCAGCCCTGCTGGATGGTCCAGGCGCGCACTTCCTTTTCGCCCACGGTAAAGTAGCTGGCCAGGCCCAGCGTGTGGTAGCCGGTGCGGATGATGCTGACGAGGCCGCTTTCCTTGATGCCGTAAGAAGCCAGCATCTCGGCCTGTTCCTCGTCGGAAAGACCCTGCAATTCTTCTTCGATCTTGGCGCAGATCACCACCATGTCGCAGCCGCGCTGCTCGGCCAGTTCGCGCACGCGGCGCACGTGGTCGTTGGTGCCGTCCAGGTTGGCCTCGTCCACGTTGGCGCAGTAGATGACCTTCTTGGCGGTGATCAGGCCCATTTCGCGCATGGCCTGCTTGAACAGGTCGTTGTCCTTGCCTTCAAAGGTGGAGGCCGGGTTACCCGCGTTCATGTGTTCCAGCAGACGGCCCAGTTCGTCGGACGCGGCCTTTGCGTCCTTGTCGAACTTGGACATCTTGGACAGGCGATCGTACCGCTTTTCGGCGGACTGGATGTCGGCCAGCAGAAGTTCGGTCTCTATGGTCTCTATGTCGCGGATGGGGTCGATGGCCCCGTCCACGTGGGTGATGTTCTCGTCGTCGAAGCAGCGCACCACTTCAAGAATGGCGGCGCATTCGCGGATGTTGGCCAGAAACTGGTTGCCCAGGCCTTCGCCCTTGCTGGCCCCGCGCACCAGCCCGGCAATGTCGATGAAGTCCACCGTGGCGCTGATGGTCTTCTGCGGCTTGGCCATTTCGGTCAGCTTGTCGATGCGCGCATCGGGCACGGCCACCGTGGCCTTGTTGGGTTCTATGGTGCAGAAGGGGTAGTTTGCCGCCTCGGCGTTCTGGGCCTTGGTCAGCGCGTTGAACAGGGTGGACTTGCCCACGTTGGGCAGCCCGACGATGCCTATGCTGAGAGCCATGTCTGTCTCCGGAAATTGCGATGATGGCGCGCGCGCCATATGCGGCGCGGGGCGCGGGTTGGGGGGCGGCGTGGCCGCCGGGGCTTCATAGCGTCTTTTGCGCTGTTTGGAAAGGGCGGGCGGGGATGGGGGCCAGCGGGGCAGTGAGCACGACGAATAGCGGAATGGTCGCGGGCGCGGTACGCACGGCCCGCGCGCTTGCTCGGCGTAGGCATGGGGCCGAGAGCAACCGGGGCACGTGCCAAGCGAGCCGGGGGATGCGGCGGGGGCACATCCCGCCCGTCAGCCGTGGCTTAGAACAAGGAAAATACAGAAATCGCCAGCAGCGCGCCCATCACCGCGTTGCACCAGCGCACCGCCACCGGGGAATGCAGCAGCCCGCGCAGGGCCGTGCCGCCCGCGCACCAGATGGCCACGGACGGGAAGGCCATCACCGCGAACACTGCCGTAAGCGCCAGCAGTTCAGGGGATACGCCGTGCAGGCCAAGCACGTTGGCGGCAAGGGGCGATTCCGACCCGCCATGCCCGGAAACGTAAGTGGTCACCCCGGCCACGGCGGCCAGCCACGCCTTGGGGTTCACCCACTGGAACAGCGCCCCTTCGATGAAGGTCATGGGGCGCGCGGCGTTGCGGCCTTTCGCGGCCTCGCCCGGCGTGGGCGGCGCGGCGGTGGCGATGCGCCACGACAGCCACAGCAGATAGGCGGACCCCACCCAGCGCAGCCAGTCGTGCAGTTGCGGCACGGCGGCGAAAATCCGGTCCATGCCGAGGCCCACGGAAATGATCATCAGCGGAAAGCCCAGCGAGATGCCCATCAGGTGGGGCATGGTGCGCCAGAAGCCGAAGGTGAGGCCCGACGACATGACCATGGTGTTGTTGGGGCCGGGGGTGACGCTCATGGCGATGGCATAGGTGCTCATGGCGGCCAGGGTCGCGAATTCCATGGAATGCTCCGGTGAGTGTGTCGCGCCGTTGTACAGGGCGCGGGGGCAAAGGGAAAGCGTTGGGCGGGGGCTGGAACACGGCAGAGCCGGGCGGCAGGGGGGGCGCGGCAGGTGCGAGCGGCAGAGGCTTGGTAGTGAGCGGGGACGCTGCTGTCGGAATCCGCGCGCTGCGGTCGCCATCCGTAATGATCGTGCTGCGCACTCTCATAACGGCTGCCGCCTTTTTCCGCCGGGCTGCGTTGACTGTCTTTTTTTGATGCTCACGTACATAAGTACAGCGCTGCTTTCGCCATCCGTAAGGTTCGCGCTACGCGCTCACCTAACGGCTGCCGATCTCCGCTCAAAAAAAGCCATCCGCCTTGCCCGGCGAAAAAACTCGTAATTCCTTGCATCGTCCCCGCACAGCCATCCGCGCCGGAAGACCTGCGCGGAGTATAAGGAAGCAAGGCTAAAAAAAGGAAGAGCAGCCTTGGACAGCGCCTCCTGCGGATACGAAAGCGCCGGGACATCCATGCGGATGCCCCGGCGCGGGAATGGCATTTTGCTGAGGGCGCTGTATTCCCTGCGCAGGGCAAAAGGACCCCTGCGCGATACAGGCTAGGGCAGCACGCGGACCGTGTACGCCCCCTCCACCTTCAGATACTTGCGGGCCAGCGCGCGCAGTGCCTCGGCGTCCAGCTTGGCCGCCTTGTCCACCACCTGCTTGTTGAAGGCCAGCGGGTACCCCTGCGATGTCAGCACCGCCGCCTCGGAGCTGCGGCTGCCAAGGCGCTGGTGTTCGCGGTAGTAGTCGCCTTCCAGCTGGTTCTTGCCGCGCCGCAGTTCGTCGTCGGGCAGGCGGTCGGCGTGCAGGCGGGCGATGACGTCCTTGAAGCCCTGCGTGGCCTGTTCCAGCTTGCCCGGCTCGGTGCCGATGTAGAAGATCATGAACCCGGCCTTTTCCGACTGCCAGTTCATGGCGGTGACGGTGTAGCCAAGGCCCTGCTCGTCGCGCAGGTCGCGGAACAGCAGGCCGCTCTGGCCGGACAGGATGGCCTGCATCAGCTCAAGGCCGGGGGTGTCGTCGCTTTTCAGCGGCGCGGTGGGGAATACCAGCATCAGGTGGGCCTGGTTGCGGCCCGGCAGGTGCAGGTCCAGCCCCTTGTCCTTGTTCCAGTCGGGCGCGGACAGGCTGGCGGGCTTGGCGTCGGGCGCGGGCAGTTCCTTGGCGTGGCGGATGACCGCCTCGCGGTCGTACTGGCCGCACACGGCCATCACCCACGGCTGGCGAACCTGCTGCGCCCAGAAGCCGCGCACGTCGGCCACGCCGAACTGCTGCACCGCCTCGGGCATGCCCAGATGATAGTAACCGTACGTGTGCCCGGGGAACAGGAAGGGCGTCAGATGGCGGAAGGCCAGACCCATGGGCTGGTCCTCGCGCGCCTTGATGGCGGCCACCTGGTTCACCCGTTCGCGCGCCACTTCCGCGTCGGCAAAGGCGGGCGCGGTCAGCACTTGGCCCAGCAGGGCGAACATGTCGTCATTGAAGCGCGAAGGCTGTCGTAGCGCCAGGCTGAAGGTCTGCCGCCCGGCGGATGCGCCCAGGCTGGCGGCGCGGTCGGACTGGTAGGCTTCCATGGACGGGGCGTCCAGCCCGTCCGCGATGCCGGCGGCTTTCGCCCCGGCGGCCTGCGGCGTGGGCAGGGTGCCCTTTACCAGCGCGCTGGCGACCAGCGATGCCAAGCCCTGCTTGCTTTCGGGCAGCAGCGCGTTGCCGCCGCTGAACACCATGTCCACCGCCGTGTAGGGCAGGGTGGCGTCCGGCATGAGGATGAGCGTGCGGCCCTTGCCAAGGTCGATGACCTCGGTCTTGTCGGCCACGGCGGCGGATGCGGCGTCGGACCCGGCGCGGGCCGGGGCGGGCCAGGTCTTGGCCAGCGTGGCGGCAAGGTCGGGCGTCTGCGATTTTTCCGGCGTCAGGGCCACCACGGAAAGCCGTTCGGGCCGCAGCCAGCGGCTGATCAGGTCTTGCAGGGTGGCGGGGGTGACGTCGTGCAGGCCGCGCAGGTAGTTGGTTTCACCCTGCAGGCCGGTGAAGAACTGGAAATAGCCAAGCTTGGAGGCAAGGCCGGGCAGGGTTTCCTTGGCCCGGAACATGTCGTCCTCGAGGTTCAGCTTGGCGCGCTCGATGTCCTCTGCCGTGAAGCGGCTGGCGGACAGCGAAGCCAGGTCCGCCGTCAGGGCGGTCCAGAAGGCGTCCAGCTTGTCGGCGTCCAGTTCTGCCGTCAGGTACAGCATGCCCACGCGCTCGAAGCTGTAGTTGGACAGGGAGATGGAATCCACCAGCTGCTTCTCGTACTTGTAGGTGCGGTACAGCAGCGAGGTGCGGTCGCCGCCCAGCAGGTGGGCCAGCACGTCGAGCTGGGGCGACTGCACGTCGCCGAAGCCGGGCGCCGGGAAGGAAATGCCCAGGTACACCTTGTTCCACGGGCCGGGTTCGATCTTGACCGTAGGCACCGGCGACGCAGGCGCGGGGGCCGCGCCAGTGGCGGGCTTGGCGGCCTTTTCCGTTTTGGCGGGCTTGGCGGCCTTGTCGGATTTGGCCGATGCGGGGGCGGCAGCCTTGCCACCGTCGGCCTTTCCGCCGTCGATGAGGGTCAGCGGCTGGGCCAGCAGTTTTTCCGCGTCGATGGGCGCGGGCGGGGTGACCGAGGCGTCGTTCTTCAGGTCGCCGAACAGGCGCTGCGCCTCGGCCAGCGCCTCCGCCGGGTTCACGTTGCCCACCACGGCCAGCAGCATGGACTGCGGCTGGTAGTGCCTGCGGATGTAGTCGCGGATGTCATCCGCCGTGAACGACTTGATGGTCTCGCGCAGGCCGATGATGGGCGATGCGTAGGGCGTGCCGTTCAGGGTCAGGGCCTGCATGTGCTGGAACAGCCGGTTGTCGGGGCTGTCCTCGCCGCGTTGCAGTTCGGCCAGGATGACGTCCTTTTCGGATTCAAGCTCGGCGGGGTCCAGCGTGGGGTGGAAGGCCATGTCCTTCAGCACCTCCATGCCCAGCTTCCATTGCGCGGCGGGCATGTCGGTAAGGTACACGGTATAGTCGAAGCTGGTGGCGGCGTTCAGGTAGCCGCCCGCGCGCTCCACGTCGCGGGCCACGGCGCCCTTGGGGCGGTTTTCCGTGCCCTTGAAAACCATGTGCTCCAGCACGTGGCTTATGCCTGCCTCGCGCGGGGTTTCGTAGGTGGAGCCGGCGTGCACGTACAGGCGCAGCGAGGCCAGCGGAAAACGCTCGTCCGGCTGGATGAGCACCGTCAGGCCGTTGGAAAGGCGGGTCAGCTGCGGGGCCGGGGCTGCGGGAGTGGCGGCCGTTGCTGCGGTCGGCATCGTCAGGGCTCCGAGGAGAAGAAACAGGGTGAGAATGGTGCGCATTGCGAATGTCTCCGATGCGCCGCGCGGGGCGGCGTGCGCTGTGTCGTACCGGCGGCCGGTGATGGCCGGAAAACGTGCGGCGCGGCCCTTGCAGGGCAGGGCATGGCCGCGGGCCGGGGGCGTCGGTCTGCCGACGCCGCGAACAAGGCCGCGTGCGCGGGCCTTGCATGGCGGGGCCGACAGGTACATGTAATCGTTTCCCGGCGCAAGGCAAGGTGGCGGCGGAAGACAAAACGGCGCTTTGTTGCTACTTTCCGCGGGGGAAAGCCGCGCGAAAGGGCGCTTGCGGGCGGCATGTCCGCACGCCGCAGCCCTGCGGAAAAAGCATCGGCGCGGCCTGCCCGATGCTGCCCCGCCCGGCGCAATCTGGACCGACGTTCCGCATAATCATGTTTCCGGTACGCTGGCAGGCGTACAGACCACAAGGCAATGCAACGACTTCTCAAGCAATATCGCAACGACGTGGGCAACGTGCTGGCCGAGGCCGACGTGCACCTGCTGGAACTGGAAGTGGCCGGAGAACGGACCGACCCGGAACTGCTGGGACGTCTGTCGCGCCTTGTGCACGGCCTGCGGGGCTCGGCGGGCCTGCTGGGGCTGGGGGGCGCCTGCCGCATGGCCCGCCTGCTTGAGGCGGCCTTCGAACTGGCGCGCGACGGATCATTGCCGCTTTCCGCGCCTGTCGTATCCGCGCTGGAAGGGTGCATGCGGTCGCTGGCCGAGCTTTCCGGCGTTGTGGAGACGGAGGAAGGCGCCGGTGACCCCGCCGAGGATTCTCCCCCCGATGTAGTCGGTGGTGCCCAGATTGGCCAGGTCGCCCAGATTGCCGAGGTCGCCCCTGTCACCCCTGTCACGCCTGTCACCCCTGTCGCCGGGCCGTATTCGGCGGTGTGCGTTTCCGGCGATCCCTACGTGCCGGATCAGGAAGATTCGCCCGCCGGACAGGCGCTGTTGCGCCTGGTGGCCCTGCTGGACGAGGCGCTGCCCGAGTCGCTGCGGGTGCCCGCGCACGAGTTGCTGCCGATCTGCAATCCCGACGGGCATTGCCTGTTCGACCTGCACGGCATCGACGTATTGCGCGCACGGCGCGACGGGCTGCACCTGTACGTGGTGGAGTTTGGCGGTTCCGACGATCTGTTGCGCAAGGACCTGAGCCCGCTGGGGCTGCTGGCCTTCCTGCGCAAGAGCGGTCTGGTGCTTGACGCGCGTTTCGTGCCCGGGCCGGACGGCGCGGAGCCGGGAATGCGCGGTTGCGGACTGCATGTGCTGTACGCGTCGATCCTGGAACCGGACCTTGTGAACACGGTATTTCAGGTGGAATCGGCCAGAGTGCACCCCATCGACGTGGAAGGGGTGCGGCGCGGCGAGCCGGGCTGGCAGCGCGCGCCGGAGCGCAGCGCCACCATGGCGGTGATGGCCGCGCACAAGACCCCCGACGCCGACAGCATCGACGAACTGATGCGCCAGTATGATACGGCCATGCGGAAACTGCGGGAGGATACCATGAGCAACGGCACGGACGACGAAAGCAGGTTTTCCGGTACGGTGGTGGACCCCGATGCCGAGGAACGCAGGCTGGCGGAACTGGAGGCGGAACTTGCCGCCGGCATGGACGCCCTGACCCTTGACGATGACGGGGACGGAGAAGGCGACAACGACCCCTCGCGGCGTGCCTTGGCCTCGCTGATCGGCGGCATGGTGGGGGATGATGCGACTGCGGACGGTGCGGCGATGGGCGTTGCAGCTGATGACGTCGACGCCGATCTGTTCGCCGATGCCGATGGCGGGCCAGAGACAGGCGAGATTTTCGATCGATCCGGGCCGGAGGGCGTTTCGTCGGGGCGGCTCGAAGCCGGGCATCCCGGCGTTGAGGTAAGCATGGGGGCGCGCATGGCGGACGAGGCTGCTTCCGCAGAGTCCCTCGCCTTTGCCGCCGCCGCCGATCCCGATGCCGATCCCGATGCCGACCTGTTTGCCGACAGCGGCGACGCCCCCGACCTTTCGTACCTGGATGCCGTACTGGCCGAGCGGCCTGCCAACGGCGTGGCCCTTGATCTTTCCGCCGGGGCCGCCAGCCGCACCGTGGCCGGGTTTACCGTGCGCGCCGCCGATGGGGATCCTTCATCCCTGGGCGGCGCAAAGGGCGTGCTGGTGCTGTCCGGCGAGGTGACCATCGAACGCGGGGCTGACCTGCGCGAGGCGCTGCTGGACGTGCTGGGGAGCTTTGCGACGGTGCGCATTGATCTGTCCGGGGTCACCGCGGCGGACCTGACCCTGGTGCAACTGCTGCAATCGGCTGCCGTCACCGCGCGGGCTCGCGGGGTGGACCTGGCGGCCACCGGGCTGGTGTCCGAAGCCGTGGCCGAGGCGGCCCGCCGCACCGGGCTGGACGTTCCGGGCATCCGCCGCGTGGGGCTGGAAAAATTGTTGCTGGCCGAGGGGGTGTAGCCCCGACGGCACTGCCTTCCGCATTCCGTCATGCACTGCGAAACGGCGCGCTCCCTTGGGGGAACGCGCCGTTTTTTCGTGGCGTGGAACAGTGCGCAGCAGCGCCTCGCGCCGCCGCGTGGTGCGGCTGGGCATCAGGAAGGGACGCTTGGGCGTGACAGGCGGAGCGCAGATGACAGCCGGAAGGAGCCCGGAAGGGGCCGGATGGGAACCTGGCAGAGTGCGGAAGAAGGCGAAACGGAGAGCGCGCGGATATCCGTGCAGCGGCAGGGGGAACTATCGTTTATCGGACGGACAGACTGCCCCATGGCGTCGGCTGGCCGGGCCGTCAGGCCGCGCAGGCAGCCACGGGGCCGTCACAGTAATAGTTGATGAACTGGCCGACCTGCACGCCCAGGTGCACGCATTCGATGCCATCCAGACACCTGGCGGCATCGGCAGCGTTGATGTGCGTCCACAATTCGTTGCCGTTCTTGTGCAGGCGAATGATCCAGGCGTCCTTGCCGTCGTCGAAGCTGACATGCAGGGCAATCCCGTGCCTGTCCAGCGCCGGATGAATCTCGCGGATCTTGTCCGAGAGGATGGTGGCGGTGATGTTCATGGTAGCCTCCCGGCGGTTGTGCCCGCCTGAGATAATGATAGTGCTGCTTCAGGCGTTGGCAATCATCTCTCATGCGGGTCAACCAGAATCTTTCCGACGTCCGTTGATACAGGGTTTATGATCGACATTTCCGATCGAATGTCGCTGGAAACGGTTTTCCAAAAGAAACAGGGCCGCCCCCTGATGGAGGCAGCCCTGCAAGGCATGCAATCTTGCTGCGGGTTATGCGCGCGCCACCCCGTCAAAGCGCTGGGACATCTTGAGCAGATGCACCTCGTGGATTTCGGCTTGCGGGGTCACGGCGCGGGCCAGCGAGAGTGGCGACACGTACAGTTCGGTCCAGTCCATGTCCAGCAGCACACTGCCGTCGTCGCGCACCTCGATGGACCGGAACAGGGGGCGGATGTCGGTGGTGCGCGGGCCCTTCTTAGTTTCGCGCGTCCATTCCAGCGCGGGCGCGGCGGCAAAGTCGCGCCAGGCTTGCATGAACGTGGCGCGGCGATCATCACCCGCGCCGTAGCGCAGTTCGAAGGTTTCTCCGGCGGGCTGCGGCGCGGTGTTGCGTCCCACGGGCAGTTCCTCCACAAAGGTCACCCGCATGCCGCGCGGCAGGCCGCCATCCAGGGCGCGGCGCACCTCGTCGGCAGTACGGTATTCGCGCAGGTACACGGCCAGCCATTCCGCCCGGCTGGCCACGCCCACGGGCAGGGCCCGGCCAAACGAGAGCAGCGGCAGGGGATGGAACCCGCGCGAGAACGCCGGGGGCAGCCCGGCCCGGCGCAGGGCGCGCTCGAACAGCGATTGCAGTTCAAGCTGGCTGAGGAACACCGCCATGTCTTCCTTGGTGTACCAGATGCGGTAGTGGCCTGCCTTCAGGGCCAGTTCGTCCGAAATCTGCGGCGGCTTGTCCGTCTTTTCCGGCATGCGCACCCGGCCATGCTCGTCCAGGGTGGGCTGGTGGGCCTGCTGGTCGCGCTGGGGCAGGTTGGTGCGGTTAGCGTAGGCGGTGACGCCGGGCAACTTGTCCAGACGGGACGGGGACGACTTGGTGTCGCACACCCCGCACAGGTGGCAGGCGCCGTAGCGGCAGTCGCCCGTCAGCTTCATGTCCAGCGCGCGGTGGCGTTCGCGCAGCAGGAATTCGCGGCTGGCCCCGGAATCCAGGTGGTCCCAGGGCAGCGGTTCGTCCTCGCCGCGCTCGCGGGTGTAGTCCGAGGCGGCAAGGCCGTGTTCGGCCATGGCGTCCAACCACGGGGCAAGATCGAAACCTTCGATCCAGCTGCTGAAAATGGCGCCCTTGCGGTAGGCGCTTTCCACCACGTCGGCCAGCCGCCTGTCCCCGCGCGAAAAGATGCCCTCCAGCGCGCTCATGGAGGCTTCGTGCCAGCGCATCTTCAGGCATTTCTCGCCCTTGAAGCGCGAAAGCAGGTAGCCGATGCGCTCGCGGATTTCTTCATGTGACAGTTGACGTTCCCATTGGAACGGGGTGTGCGGCTTGGGCACGAAGGGCGAGATGGCCGCGGTCACCTGCAGGCGGCGGATGCCCGGACCGGCGGCGTCGCGCACCTTGCGGCACAGGTCCACGATGGCGTCGAGGTCCTCGCGCGTTTCGGTGGGCAGGCCGATCATGAAATACAGCTTCACCTGCTGCCAGCCGTGCTCGAACAGCTTCTGCACGTGCAGCAGCAGTCCTTCCTCGGTGACGCCCTTGTTGATCACGTCGCGCAGGCGCTGGCTGCCCGCCTCGGGCGCCAGGGTGGCCCCGGTGCGGCGGATGCCCGCCATGCGGCGCATGATCTCGTCGTCGATGGACCCCACCCGCAGGGACGGCAGCGAAACCGCCACCTGCTCCTGGGCGCAGCGGTCCACCGTGGACAGGAACAGCTGCTTGAGCGCGGAAAAGTCGCCCGTGCTCAGGGAAAGGAAGGACACGTCGTCGTAGCCGGTCTGGCTCAGGCATTCTTCAAGCAACGCATGAAGGTTGTCCGTGGAGCGTTCGCGCGCCGGGCGATAGATGATGCCCGCCTGGCAGAACCGGCAGCCGCGCGTGCAGCCCCGGCCTATTTCCAGCGCCAGCCGGTTGTGCACCGCGCCGAAGGGCACGGTCTGGCTGGCCGGGTAGCGGGCGGTGTCCATGTCGGCCACCACGCGCCGGGCCACGCGGGTGTAGCCCGTGTCATTGACTGACGAGGGTGCCGACGTGGGTGCTGGCGAGGGCAGGAGCAGGGGGCGCGGCGGGGTGCCCGGCACGTTGCGGGCCGTATCCGGCGGCACGGAGCCTTCGAAGAACTCCGGCACATACACGCCGGGAATGCGCCGGGCGTCGTCCAGAAAGCGGGACCGGGAGTGCCCGGCGGCGCGGGCGGCGGTCAGCAGGTCCACCAGTTCGGCCATCACCTCTTCGCCTTCGCCCAGCACCATCAGGTCCATGAACGGGGCCAGCGGTTCCGCCGCCAGGGTGCAGCCGCCGCCAGCCATGACCACCGGCCACGCGGTGAGCGAATCGGCCGTGGCGCGTTCCGCCGCGCGCAGGGGAATGCCTGCAAGGTCAAGCATGTACAGCACGTTGGAATAGCATAGCTCGTGCGTGATGCTGAACCCCACAAGGTGGGTGGCCGCCAGCGGGGTGTCCGATTCCAGCGTGGCCAGCGGCACGCCGCGCTCGCGCAGTACCGCGCCCGCATCGCGGCAAGGCGTGAACACCCGCTCGGCCCACACGTCGGGCCGCTCGTTCAGGATGGCGTACAGGATCTTCTGCCCAAGGTAGGACATGCCCACCTCGTACATGTCGGGAAATGCCAGCGCCACGCGCAGGGTGGAGGCGTCGGGCGTCTTGTGGACGGTACCTTCCTCGATGCCGATGTAGCGGCTGGGCTTGGGCAGCAGGGGCAGAAGTTCGCGCATGGTTCCTGATGGGGATGAAGGGTGCGGGCGGGGCGGGTGCGCCGCCGGTCATGAAGGCGGAAAGGCGGACAAGCAGACACGCGGCAAGAAGACAGGGGGAAACGGCCTGAAGGCGACATGAAAAGGGGGCGGCAACGCCGCCCCCTGAAACATGCCGGACCGGTACACACCCCCGACCTGATGCCCGCGCGGCACCCCGTGAGGCGGTCGGGCGTCCGGCGCGAACGTGCTGGCGGGGCCGGACCTACTTCTTCAGCAGGTCGGAAATGCCGGTGATCTTGCCACCCGCCGGGCCCTTGGCCAGGTTCAGGTTGCCCAGCCCGCCGCCAAGGCCGCCGGTGGACAGCGTGAGGTTGGACGTGGCTTCGAGGTACTTGGTCTTCAGTTCCTCGGGGCAGGCCTTGTATTCGTAGATGACGTGGACGCGGCTGATGACGCCGTCAAAGCCCTGCTCGAAGGGATAGCCGTACGGCAGCAGCATCATCTGCACGCCCTGCTGGGTGGGCACGGTCTGCAACGCGGCCACGTCCTTGAGCGAGTTGGAGGCTTCGTCGAACTTGCCGAGCACCAGTTCGCCGTTCACGAGCTTCACCAGTCTGATATCGTAGGCCATCGGGGGTGTCTCCTTGGTGGTTGGTTCCCGGCATAGGTAGGGGCTGGAACTGGCGCTGTCAAGCAACGGTGCGCCGTTGCGGCGGCGTCATCGGCCCGCTTCCGGCGGCAGCAGCCGCAGGGGGATGATGGAGACCAGCGCCAGCAGCCCCAGCAGGGCAAACCCGGTCCCGAAGCCCAGGGTCTGGCCCACCAGCCCCAGCA
The DNA here is from genome assembly GCF_019931275.1 of Nitratidesulfovibrio sp. SRB-5. Classification (NCBI taxonomy): domain Bacteria; kingdom Pseudomonadati; phylum Thermodesulfobacteriota; class Desulfovibrionia; order Desulfovibrionales; family Desulfovibrionaceae; genus Nitratidesulfovibrio; species Nitratidesulfovibrio sp. SRB-5. Next base: position 1,509,788 of record NZ_JAIOTY010000001.1, read on the forward strand.
GGGCCGGGGCCGCGCCCGTGCCCAGCAGCGACGAGGCGGGCGTGGCGATGCACAGCACCGTGGGCTGGTACCCGGCGGGCCAGCAGCGGGCCAGTTCCTTGAAGATGGCGGGAAAGATGAACGCGGTCATGGCGCCCTGCACGGTCATGCCCGCCATGACCACGGTGGCGGACGGCACGGCCATGGCCAGCAGGGCGATGCCGGTCAGCGCGAGGCACGCGGCGATGGTGCGGCGCGCGCCCATGCGGTCGGCCACCCAGCCCCCGGCCAGCGCGGCAAAGGGCGTGATCACGCGCGATGCCGCCAGCAGGCCGTTGGCCGTGGAGGGCGCAAGGCCCATGCCGTCCACAAGGTGCAGGGGCAGCACGCTGAACACGGCGTACTCCCCGGCCACGCCCACGGCCAGCAGCCACGCGAACAGCCACGTCAGGGGCGAGCGCAGCACCCCGGTGAACCCGCGTACGGAGGGCGGTTCCGCCAGGGTGCGCCCGCCGCGCCCCACCCATGCGAACACGATGCCCGTCAGCAGGCTGGCCACGCCCACGGCCAGCAGCACGCCCCGCCAGTCTGTGACGCGCAACCCCGCCTCGGCCAGTAGTGGCACGGCCACGAAGCTGAGGTTGGGCCCCAGTTCGTGGATGGACACGGCCTTGCCCCAGTCGCGCTGGCGGGCCAGGGTGCCCAGCGTGGCCATGCCCGCCGGAAAGTACAGCCCCGCCGCCAGCCCCATGAGCACGAACATGTAGCGCGCCGTGGCGTGGTCGCGCACGACGGCCATGCCCATGAGCACCGCGCCGGTGGCCATGCACGAAAAGGCCGCCATGCGCCGGGGCGTCACCCGGCTGAGCAGGAAGGCGCTGGCCGCAAGGCTGGCGGTGAAGCCGCAGGCCATCAGGAACAGCAGTCGGGTGGCCTGGGCGTGGTCCAGCCCCAGGTCCGCCTCTATGGAAAGCAGCAGCGGGGCAAGCATGGCCCGCGAACCGTAATTGACGAAGAACAGCAGGCCCACCAGCCCCACCCACGGCAGGGCGGCGGCAAAGGCGGGTGCGGTGTCCGCCTGCATGGCGGACGGCGCAGCGGGCGGGGTGGTGTCGGCGGTCATGGTTGTGTCCGGTAGGGGGTGGCCGCAAAAGAAACGGGGGGGCAGGCGCCCCCCCGTACGTCTCGCGTTGCGTCGGGCGGCCTTACAGGCCTGCCGCTTCCTTGACGTAGGCGAAGTCGATGGAGGAGCTGACGAGTTGCGCGCCCTGCCTGATCTTGATCACGTCGCGCAGCTTGTGGCGCGAAAGGATGACTTCCATCTTCTTGGCCACGGTGTACGTGTCGTCGCGCACCACCACGATGGGAATGTTCAGCACTTCCGACCGGGTAAGGATGATGTCGTTGGGGTACAGGTTGCCGGTCAGCACCAGGCACGGGCAGTTGCCTTCCAGCGCCACCAGTTGCACGTCGGACCGGTCGCCCCCCACGATGACGGCGGAGTTCTTGTTCTTGCGGAAGTGGGTCATGAAGTTTTCGACCTGCATGGTGCCGATGAGGAAGTTTTCCACCACCTTGTCGGACTTGTTCTGGGCCGAGATGACCTTGCCCCCCAGCCGTTCGGCCAGGTCGCCCACCTTGATGGCCCCCATCAGCGGGTCCTTGGGGATGACGCCCACCACGCGCACGCCGTTGCGCTCCAGGAACGGCTTGATCAGCCCCTCCACCTCGTTCATGAAGTTGGCGGGGATGTCGTTCAGCACCACGCCTGCCAGATTGTCGCCCAGGGTATCCTTGAGCACCACCAGGTAGTCGTAGTTCAGTTCCTTGTGCAGGCGGTCGATGATGATGGCCTTCAGGCCCAGCTCCTTGACCACGCGGATGCCGTCCACGTTGCAGTAACGGCCCGAATACATGCTGCCGGAACCGGCCACCACCATCACGTCGTGGCGGCTGGCAAGCTGGCGGTAGGCATCGACGATGCCGGGCATGTAGTCTTCGCATTGGCCGCTGAAGGCCCGCACCTTGAAATCCTGGGTGACCAGCACCGGAGTGACCAGGTTGGAGGGTTCGTCCAGCCCCAGCACGTCCTGCACGAAGAAGGCGTCCTCGTCGCCCAGCACGCCGCCGCGTTCCTGCGGCATGGCGCCCACGGGCTTCATGTAGCCCACGTTGTAGCCGTCCTTCTGCATGCGCAGGCCAAGGCCCATGATCACCATGTTCTTGCCGGAATACCCTGCCGTGGAACCCACGTAGATGCCCGCCGCCATAGCAGCCTCCTGTTGCTGGATCCGCGCGCATGCCCGCGCCCGTTCGCCCGCCTGTCGATCCGGCCTGGCTGGCCGCCTGGCTGTCGGACTGGCGTCGGGGTGTCCGGCTGTTTCCGTCTGTCATCCGGGGCCGGTGCGGGATGCCGTGTGCTTGATTGATTCTGCCCCGAATAACAGCCGAAAATCAAGGGACAACTGCAATTTCGTGGCTGTTCGCTCGCTCAGCCGGTGTCCGTGCGGGCGGCTGCGTGGACGGGAGGGGAATGCCTTTGGCAGGCGGAAGCCGTGATGGCGTAATGGCGGGGCGTGCCGGGAGACAGGCAGGGGGGCGGATCGGGCTGCCGGATCAGGCGGACGGATCGGGGAGGGGCGTCAGGACTGGTGCCGCCAGGACTGGTGCCGTCAGGACAGGTGGCGGACAGGACCGGCTGCCTGAACGGCGGTCCAGACAGCGCCGGAAAATTGACGAGTAGGGGCGGGCGGCATGCGCGGCACGGGCGGCCTTGCACAATGGTGGCGGTGCCGGTATCGTTCCCGGCCATGACCGGGGCGTCCGGGCGGCAAAAGCTGCCGGGTGGCACCCAGAAGGAGCGACCATCGACCCATGTTCGAAAAGCTGCAAAGCGACATTCATTACGCCTTCAACGACGCGGGCCTGCTGGCCACGGCCATGACCCACAGTTCGTGGGCCAACGAGCAGCAGGAGCACGTGGAGCACAACGAACGCCTGGAATTCCTGGGCGATGCCGTGCTTGAGCTGTGCGTGTCGGAAGAACTGTTCGCCCGCTTTCCCGGCGCCCGCGAGGGCGACCTGACCCGCATGCGGGCGCGCCTTGTCAGCAAACCGGCGCTGGCAGAGCTTGCGCGCGACCTGCAACTGGAACTGTACCTGCGGCTTGGCAGGGGCGAGGAAAGCCAGGGAGGGCGCGAACGCAGTTCCCTGCTGTCGGACGCGCTGGAAGCCATGCTGGGGGCGGTGTTTCTGGACGGAGGGTACGAGCGGGCGCGGGCCGTGGTGCGCCATGTGCTGGCCGCGCGCTGGCCCTGCGATGCCGACGGCAAGCGCAGCAAGGACTACAAGAGCCGTTTGCAGGAGCTGACGCAAAGCCTGTTCCGTGAGCGGCCGGTATACGCCCTGATGGGCAGCAGCGGGCCGGAGCACGAAAAGCGCTTCGAGGTGCGACTGACGCTGCCGGACGGCACCGTGTTCACGGCCATCGGCCCCAGCGTCAAAAGGGCCGAACAGATGGCGGCCGGTCTGGCGCTGAAAAACCTCGAGTCACGCAGCGACGGCTGAGATGGAGACAATGACCGGGAAGGCCGTTCCTTCCCGGTCCTGTTGTCTTTGGTCAACCTTCGCCAACTGATGCGCGGCGTTACGCCGTGATTGCGGTCGGCTAGCCGCCGATGAGCTTCATGGCCATCTGCGGCAGCGAGTTGGCCTGCGAAAGCATGGCCACTGCGGACTGCGTGAGAATCTGGTTGCGCACGAACTCGGTCATTTCCTCGGCCACATCCACGTCGGAAATGCGCGACTCGGAAGACTGCAGGTTTTCCGCCTGGATGGTGAGGTTGCTGATGGTGTTCTCCAGGCGGTTCTGCAGGGCGCCGAGCGCCGCGCGGATCTTGTCCTTGGAGATGATCGCCTGGTCAAGGGCGGTCAGGGCGTTCTGGGCGGCCGACTGGGTGGAGATGGTGTAGCCCCCGGCCGCCGCGCCCGAGGCGGACGCGTTGCCGATGCCCAGCTGCGACGCCGTGGCCCCGCCGATCTTGATGTAGTAGTAGTCCTCGTTCGAATCGTTGCCGGTGCCGAAGTGGATCTTCAGCTCGCCGGTCTGCCGCAGCCCCGACCCGTCGTGCGTACCCGAAAGGGTACCGTCCAGCAGGTGGATGCCGTTGAAGTCCGTGGCGTTGGCGATACGGGTGATTTCCGAGGCCATGGCCTGATATTCGGATTCGATCATCAGACGCTGGTCCGAGTTGTAGGTACCCGTGGCCGCCTGTTCGGCCAGTTCCTTCATGCGGATGAGCTTTTCGTCGATGATCTGCAACGCGCCGTCGGCGGTCTGGATCATCGAGATGGCGTCGTTGGCGTTGCGGACGCCCTGACGCATGGTGGAAATATCGGCCCGCATCAGTTCTCGAATGGCGAGGCCTGCGGCGTCGTCGGCCGCAGTGCCCACGCGCAGACCCGAGGAAAGGCGGCGGGTGGACGTTGCCAGGCGACCGTAGCTCTCGTTCAAGTTACGAGAGGCGTTCAGCGCCATCATGTTGTGATTGATGACCAAAGACATGTGGTGAACCTCCTTCGGGTTGTCTGGCCTGCATTAAGCAATGTTGGTGCCAACGTATTTTTTGCAAAGAAAGGTAAAGTGTTAGCAAAACTCTAGATACCTTGCGCCCGGTTGCCGACGCACCCATGCCAAAATTTTCCCAGGGCCTGCGGGGTACTGCGCGGCGCGGGGGCGGGATGGGGGAATTTTTTGCATCCCTTGCGCCAAGGCCGGGCCGCACCCCTAATCCGGCACCGCAATCCGCCGATAAGTGGTGTGAGACGATGTTTCCGGGGGAGGCAATGTCGCCTCGAGGAGGAACCATGATGCTGCTGGACGAAATCCAGGCGGTAACGGCAGGTTCTTCCGCGGGATCGGATATCAAGCGCCCCCCGGCACGCGGCCTGGCCGCCGCATTCTCATCCGCTACTCCTCCATCTCTTGCGGAATGGCAGCCGACCGGGGACGAACGATCCGCGGAAGCGGGCAACGTGGACATGCAGCAGCTTGAAAGCACGCTGAACGACCTTTCGCGCACCCTTGAAGCCAAGGGCGCCGCGCTGAAGTTCGAGATCGTGAGCGATCAGGGTGTGGTGCAGGTCGAGGTGTCCGAAAAGAACAGCAACAAGGTGCTCATGCGCATACCGCCCGAAGGTGTGCTGCGCGTGGGCAAGGACGGGGGCATGACCCTCGGCGGGCTGCTCAACCGGCAATTCTAGGGAGGGGCGGCGGGTTTTGCCCACCGCCCCCCATATCCGGTTGTCCGGCATGTTGCGGTAGTGCGCTTGCCGCTCGGGGCGCGTGACAACACGCGGCCCGCACGGCCTGCGGTTCTCGCCCGGCCTTGCCTACAGGTTGGCCGGTCTGGCTGAACCAGCCGGGCGGAGCGTGCGCGCCCCCATGGTCGGGGACCGGTGCCCGGTGGCGGGCGACGGGTTGCGGTCGGACGCCACGACCCGGCCCGCTGACTGTCGTGCCCGCGAAGGCCGCAGTGGCGCACGCCCCTTTGGGACGGTGCAGGCGCCGTGCGGATATGTGCGTTTTCCGATGCTGTTTGTTCGCGCAGGCAACGTGGTTTCCGCCTCGCGTCCCCTCCCGGTGCCGCATTGCCTCTTTTCCGCGCGTTGTCTGCCGTTTGCGCCGACACGGTCGTGTGTCTGCCGCCTGCCTCTCCCCGCCTCTCCCGCCTCTGACCCGCGGGTGCGCCCCGGAGCCCCACACGCGCCGTGTCCGCCGTATGAACCTGCATGTCCGGCGTCCGGCACGCTCCATGTCGTGCGCATGCTCTGGCCATGGCCGGGCGCAGACGCAAAACATCCCGTGCGGCCCTTCCGGAAAGGGACGCACGGGATGTTTTGCGGGGACACGCACGGGCGCGCCGCCGCCGACACGGTGCGGACGCGGGTTCGGGCCCGCGTCCGCCGGTCGATCATGATCCGCCGCTAACGCTTCATGTTCACGACGGTTTCAAGCATGGTGTCCGTGGTGGTGATGACCTTGCTGTTGGACTGGAAGCCGCGCTGGGTGGTGATCATCTGCACGAACTCGCGGGCAAGGTCCACGTTGGATTGTTCCAGCGAGTTGGAGTTGACGGAACCGTACCCGTTGGCGTTGGCCGGCCCCGCCAGCGCATCGCCCGAGGCGCGCGTTTCGGAGAACAGGTTGCCCCCTTCGCGCCGCAGGTTGGTGGGGCTGGTGAAGTCGTACAGGGTGATCTGGTACAGGTCCAGGATGACCCCGTTGGAGTACCGGCCATGCACCACGCCGTCCTGGTCCACGGTGATGTTCTGCAGGAAGCCGAAGGTGTAGCCGTCCTGCTTCTGGAAGATCATGGACGATGACCCGCCGTAGCTGGTCATGGCCGTGGATTGCCGCTCGCCCTGCGCGCCCAGCCCGCCAAGGTTGCCGGCGTTGCTGCCGATGGCGGCGGCGCTGGCAGGGGCGCTGCCCCAGGAGTTGCTGAGGTTGCGCAGGCCGAAGTTCAGCTCCATCAGGTACGGCTCGGCCTCGGTGGGCACCGTGGGCGAGGTGTAGCTGGCGTTGGCAACGCCCGAGAAGTTGGCCACGAACAGCGGGTAGCCGTTGTTGGAGAAGGTGGTGGGCACCCAGTTGTTCATGTCCTTCAGGTTGCCGGTGGCGCCGCTGGCAATGGTGAAGGCGGTCATGTCCGTGAGCTGGCCGGAGGTGTCGAAGGTCAGCGTGCCGGTCATCAGGATGCCCGCCGCCGAAGTGCCCGAGAAGTCCAGGCCGTTGACCGAGCGCAGGTCGTCCGAGGGATTCATGGTGACCATGTATTCCCAGTAGCGCTTGCCGCTGGCTGCGTTGGCCACGGAATCGGTGGACACCTGGTCGAAGTAGACGGTCAGTTCGTGCGAGGTGCCGCCTTCGTCGTAGACCTTGATGGTGGTCTGGTAGGCAAAGCGGCTGTCGGACAGCGGCGTGGCGGCCGAGCCGTCCCAGTTGTTGAACACCGAGAAGAACGGGTTGGCGCCGTTGACCGACTTGTCGCCGCCGTCGCGCGCGTCGAGGTTGTGGGCCGAGGTGATGGTGGACGTGTGCTGCGGCTCGGCCGTGAAGCCGTCGAGCTTGATGTCCTTGGGCGACCCGGCCCCCTTGATCTGCGAGGTGGTGGTGGTCACCTGCGCGGTGGAGGTGGACAGCGAGGGGCGGGCCTTTTCGATTTCCCAGCCTTGCAGCACGTAGCCGTGCGGATCGACCAGATAGCCGTCGTTGTCGAAGCGGAAGTTGCCCGCGCGGGTGTAGTACGAGGTTTCCTGTCCCTTGGGCCGCACCTGGAAGAAGCCCTTGCCGCCGATGGCAAGGTCCGTGGCCTCGTTGGTGGTTTCAAAGGCGCCCTGGCTGAAGTCGCCGAAAATGGCGCCGATGGACACGCCCCGGCCAACCTGGCTCACCCCGGCCGCGCTGTAGACGTCCTGGTTGATGAAATCCTGGAAGTCCATGCGCGAGCCCTTGAAGCCCACGGTGTTGACGTTGGCGATGTTGTTGCCGAGAACGTTCATCTTCTCGCCGTGGGCCAGCAGTCCCGAAACGCCGGTCCACATACTTGCCGTGACACTCATGATCGACCTCCTGTGTCCATGCACCCCCGTGGGGGTGTAGTGTGCGTGCTCTCGTCCCGCAGGGGGTTAGCTGTCGCCTTCCGTGCCGCTGCCGGAATCGTCTCCGGAATTGTCGTCTTCCGTGTCGCTGCCGCCGGTGTTGGTGTTGGGCGCCACGATTTCGGAGACGTTGCTGAAGGCTATGTGGCGGCCGTCCGCCAGGCTCAGGTAGGGTTCGTCGTCCACCTTGACCACGCCCGACACCTGGCCGGAAACCTGGGTGGTAATGTACACGGACTTGCCGTCCGTACCTTCGCCGTACATGGCAACCGCGTAGACACCGTCCGGAACTATGGTGCCCTGGTAATCCTTGCCGTCCCACTTGTACTGGTAGGTGCCGGGCTGCTTCGCGCCCATCAGTTCCGTGCGCACCAGGTTCATTTGGCTGTCGTAGATGTTGATGTAGCCGTTGTTCACCTGTTCCTGCGTCGTGAAGTACACCGTGCTGACGGAGTTTACCGTCGCGCCGGTGCTGTCCTTCTGCGAGGTCTTGCTGATCTCGTAGCCGCTGGCGGTCACTTCCTTGCCGATGTAGCCCACTGCGGCGGACATCTGCTGCTGCTTGGCGCTGGCGTTCAGGTCGGTGATGCCGGTGGAGATGTTGGTGAGCTGTTCAAGGCTGGTGAACTGCGCCAACTGGGCGACGAATTCCTTGTCGTCCATGGGGTTCAGCGGGTCCTGATGGCTAAGCTGGGCCACCAGCAGATTCAGGAACGCCTGCTTGTCCAGTTCATCGTTCTTGGTCTTGGCGCCAAGGTAGTTGTTGAACGTCTGCTCGGCCTGACCGAGTACGGGGCTGGCTGCCATGGTGGCCTCCTATGCGATGATGTCGAGCCCGGAGGCGGTAAGAGTTGCCGGGCGCCCCGCAGCGGCAGCGGCCATGTCCACGGACTGCGCGCCGGAGGCGTCATCCCCGTCCCGAAGACGGCGCAGGCGGCGGTAGCGCTCGCGTTCGGCGTTGCGGGTCTGCTGCTCCTGGCTGGCGTTGTGCTGGGCCGCATCCTGCCAGGCCTGCGAGAGCGAGTTGTCCTGCAACTGGGTCTGCACTTCCAGCCGGTCCACCTTCAGCCCCTGCTGTTCCAGCGCGGTGCGCAGCACGTGCAGCTGGTCGTTGATGGCCTGCGCGGTCTCGGTGCGGTCGGGGCGGATGGTGGCGTTGACCTCTCCGTTGCGCACGGAAAGGGTCACGGTCACGTTGCCCAGTTCGCCGGGGTCGAGCTTCATGGTCAGCTGGCGGGTGCCGTCCTGCATGGAGGTGAGGATGCCCCGCTCAAGCTGGGCCGCCGCCTGTTCGGAAAGATAGGGCGTCAGGGCCTGACCCTGTCGCTGGGCTGCACCCGCCGCGTTGGCAGCGCTGGCCGAAGCGTCGGCCATGCTCTGGGCCGCGCCGCTGAAAGCCGGGCTGATGTCGATCTTGCGCAGCAGTTCGGCCCACGGGTCGCTGCTGCCGCCGGAAGCGGGCCGACCGTGCTGGTCCTGCTGCCAGGCGGAACCCTTGCCGTCGCCCGACTGCGAAGACTGGCCGGACTGCTTGTCCAGACCGAAGGCCTGCGCCTGGGCATTGCCCTGCGCCGTCTGTGCCTGCTGGCCGTTGGTGCCCCCGTTGCCATTGTGCGGGGACGCGTTCTGCTGCAGGGCGTCGCCCGTCTGGCCAGCCTGGCGACCGGCATGCTCCTGGGTGCCGGCCCCGGTGTGCATCAGGCCCGACTGGCGGGTCTTGCCCGCATTGGCCGATGCTCCGTCGTGGCGTTCGGCGTCCAGCGCGGGTGCAACGCCGCTGCCGTTGCCCTTGCCGGTGGCGGCTTCGCGGATCAGCACCTTGCTGCGCTGGGCGGTGCGGTCACCGCGCCGGTCGGCCTGCTCGATGCGCTCGGCGGACTTCTTGGCCGCCTGCAACACCGGGTCGAGCGCGGAGCCAAGGGCCGAGGCCAGATTGCGGTCAGCCTGTTCGCGCGCGGCCATTTCCTGCCCGGCGGGCACCAGTGCGGACTTCAGCCCGGCGGCGTTGGTGGAAATTTCGGTCTGCCCGCCGAACAGCGTCTTCATGGCGGCCAGCACTTCGGGCGACAGGCGCAGGCCCTTGGCCATGGCCTCCAGTTCCGCCACGTTGACGTCGATGGCGTCGCCGTCGGTCTTGCTGCTCAGCTTGCTGCTGACGGCCTTCCACACCGTGTCGGTGTTGCCCGCGTCCATCTGGGCCAGCATGCCGTCCGCTTCTTCGGGCAGCATGCCGATCTTTTGCAGGAACTGCTTGGCGTCCAGGCGCTGGTTGCCGTTCAGGGCGGTGGTTGCAGTGCCGTCGGCGTTCAGGTTGGCGTAGGGGCCGTCCTTGCGCAGGGCCGAAATGACCTGGCCCAGCGAATAGTTGCCGGGGGTGGAAGCCATCTGGGTGAGGCGTTCCAGCCGGTCGGGCGAAACGCCGCTCTTTTCCAGCTGGTTCCGCAGCGCAATGACGTCCTGGTAGGAAAGGCTGATCTGCCCGGGCGCGGTGAGCACGCCGCCGTCCTCGCCCCTGCGCACCTTGCCCTTGGCTTCCGTGGCCGCATCGGCGGCGGTGCGGAGGGCGGTGGTGCCCGCGCCCGAAAGGGAACGCGGGCTCGCCTTGTCCGCGAGCACGGAAGCGAAGTCGAGGGTGCTGGCAGTGACCTTGGGGCGCCGCGTCACATCGGACGGTGCCTTTGCGGTCTCGGGGAGAAAGGGAAAAATATGCATGCCGGGGCTCCTTGCAGTCTTGGGATTACAAGGACCGTTCCAAAACTTTACGCGGCATGATTTCAGGTGGTTATGATGTACAAAGAGGGCGTGCCCGGCAAGGGCTGCCGTACGTGCGCGGCGTGCAGGCCGGGCCCGTTTGCAAATCTTGACCATTCTTGATGGTTGGTGGGCCAGAGAAGGCTGAGGGGGAGAAGCATCAGGACGAGGGGACGTGGAAGCGGCACCGCTGGCGAAAAGGGTGGCAGGCGGCGTACCGCAGTGGCGCAGCATGCGGCATGGCCCGGCTGGCTCGATTGGCCCGGCTGGGGCAGCAGGGCGGCGGGGCGGCGGGGGAACAGTGGGAACCGTGGGAACAGGGGGGGAACAGGAGGGGAACAGGGGGAACAGTGGAAGCAGAGGGCAGAGAGAAGGGGAAGAGACGGCAGGGGGATGGTGCGGCACAGGCCCTGTCAGGGGCCGCCACGCCCGGCCAGTCCCGGCCAGTCCCGGCGAGTCCCAGCGAGTCCCAGCGAACCTGGCGGGCACCTGCCATCCCCCGCGGGTTTCAGTTCAGGCCGCCGGAGGGGTGGTAACGGGGCGGATCAGGCCGTCAGGGCGGCCAGGGCCTCTACCAGGGCCAGGGCCTCGGCCCAGGCTGCGGCGGTGGCGTCTGCGTTCTGCACGGACATGTGCAGGTAGCCGGTGAGGGGGCGCAGCATGGGCGGGTGGCGGTGCCAGAAGTCGGGCGGCAGCATGGCCTGTCCGGCCCCCATGCCGCGCAGGGCATGGGCCAGGTCGCGCCCAAGGCCCGACAGGGCACGGCGCAGGGCCTCGACCAGATGGGGCGAGGCGGCGGCAAGGTCGGCCCAGGCCCGGCGGGCGGCGGCCTCGCCGTGCAGGCCGAGCCGCCAGGACCAGAATGCCTTCCAGAACTGGCCGAACAGGCGGCGGGGCACCGCCTGTTCTCCGTTGCCGTTGTGGCCCATGGGAACGAGGTCGAACAGGCCCAGCGCGTCGCGCCCGGTACGCAGCAGTTCCAGCCCCGGCAGGCGCAGCCGCGCAAGGCGCGAGGCTGCGGTGGCGGCTTTCGCGCCACTGGCCGACAGGGTGGGGTCGGCATCCTGTTCGCGCAGCAGCGCAAGCACCAGCGATGCCACCCGAGCGGGGTCGAACCTGTCGCGGCACAGCACGGAAGGCTGGGTGCACCGCCAACAGCCCACGCAGCTGATGGTGGCGCGCAGCACGTGATGCCCGGGGGGAAAGGGGGCGGTTTCCCAGGCGTTCACCGGTCCCATGGACAGGTTCAGGGTGGGGGTCTGGGTCCAGGCGGCCACGTGCATGGGGCCGGTGTCCGGCGTGACCAGCAGGCGCAGCGAACGGGTGAAGGCCACCAGTTCCGGCAGGGTGAAGCGCCCGCACAGGTTCAGCGCCGGGGTGTTGGCGCGGCGGGCCACGTCGGCCCCCAGCGCCGCCTCTGCCGGACCACCCAGCAGGACTGGCTTCAGCCCGCGCCGCAGCAGGTCGCGGGCCAGCGCGGCCCAGAACGGGGCGCCGGGGCGTTTTTCCGGCTCGCTGGCCCCCAGGAACAGTCCCACCCGTTGCGGGTCGCGCCCGTGATGTTGCGGGGCGGGCCAGTCGGTGCCCCGTATGCGACGGTGGGGTACGCAGTCCAGCGCGTTCAGGTCGGCCCAGTGGAACAGGTTGTGCCGGTTGTTGTGCACCAGCGAGGTCCGGTACAGCTGCCAGCGCCCGTGCACGTAAGTTGTCTGGCCAGTGCCCTTCCCCGTGCCCCCGCTGGCAAGATATGGACCGAAATGCGCATCGGCATGCAGTTGCCCGGCCAGTGCGGCGGCCTCTGGCCGGTGGCTGAGGTTGACCACAAGATGGTAGCGGTTCCGGCGCAGCCGTTCCGCCGCGCCGTACGGAAAGAACACCGCCTCCGGCCCGATGGGCATGAGTCCCTTGAAGAATTTTTCCTCTCCCACCACCCACAGCGGGCGGCGCGGGTGTTCCGCCCGCAGCCACGCCAGCAGCGGAAACGTCAGCACCAGATCGCCCATGCGCTGCATCTGCAACACCAGAATGGGCGCATCTGCCGCCCCGTCCGCGGGGGCGTTGACGGATGCGGGCACGGTGGCGGGTGCCGGGGGCGTGAGGGCGGTGGTCATGACCGTGGTGCGGGCCTTGGCATGGGGGCCGGTTTGGCGTGGCGTGGCCGGGTGGAGCTATCTGGCGCGGGCCGGGCCGAAGATGCGGCGCATGTGGTCCAGCAGCGTACGCAGGCGGTGCTCGTAGGTGTGCTCGGCCAGAATGCGCCTGCGCGCGGCGGCCACCACGCGGGCACGATCTTCCGGGTGGTCCAGGTAGCGGCGCAGCAGGTCGTCGGCTTCTTCCGGCTCCGCGTAGCAGACCACTTCGTTCCCCGGTTCGAACAGGTTCTCGATCTGGTCGCGCCAGTCGGTAAGCACGAACGCTCCGGTGGCGGGCACGTCGAACACGCGCTGGTTCACCGCGCCCTTCATCTGCTTGCTGGTGCAGTTGAAGTTGATCTCCGACAGGGGATAGAACGCGGGCAGTTCTTTGTAATAGTTGATTTCCGGGTGCAGTCGCCAGCCTGGGGGCGCGTTGCGGAACACCTTGCGCCAGCCCTTGTCGCCCACGATCAGCGGGGCAAAGGGCAGGGTGCGGGCCACGCAGGCGGCGCGGTACTGGCGGGTGGCCTCCCAGGTGAGCATGGTCTCGTAGGACAGGCGCCGCTCGGCGTCGCCCATGGCGTCACGCCCGTTCCTTGCATCCAGCCCCCCCAGTCTTTCATACACATCGGCCAGTTCCGGCTGGTGCGCCCGCAGGTAGGCCCCCACGGAGCGCTCGCCGTGCGCGCCGAAGCCCGCCGCCACCTCGTGGTACGAGCGCAGCAGCGCGGCGGGCAGCTTGCCCGCCTTCATGCGGTGGGCCACCTTGTAGACCATGGAATTGCCCACGAACGACACCCGCGCCCGCCACGGATGGCTGGCGGGCGGCGGCGACGCGGGCGGGGCGAAGCGCACCGGGTCGGTGCCCAGGGGCAGGTAGGCCACGTGCTCGAAGCCCAGCTCGCGCAGCGAGGGCAGGTTGTCCGCGTCCCAGGTGAAGATGGCCGTCCACGGGCTGACGATGCGCCGGTACAGGTAGAGGATCAGGTGCGGGTTGTCCACGAACCACGAGGCCAGGGGCAGGCGCAGCTTTTCCAGCAGGTCGGTCAGCACGCCTTCGCGGTCCACGCCCAGATGGTTGATGGTGAAGGCGAAGTCGGGGCGGAATTCCACCACGGCGCGCAACAGCTTTTCCACGAACTCGCCCCGGCCCACCTCGTCGTCGTCCAGGGTCAGCAGATGGTAGGGCACGCCCAGACGCTGGCAGGCGGTGACGATTTCTCCCATCAGGAAATACTGGCTGGTGATCAGCAGCATGCGCGGCAGGGCGGCAGGGTCCGCGAATTTTGGATAGGCGGCCCGTTCCCAGAAATTGAAGCGGGCGCTGGCGGACAGCACGTCGCGCAGGCGGGCGTAATGGGCGCGGTCGAGCCGCAGGTAGAAGGGGTGCGGCAGGGGCAGCAGTTGCAGCCCGCCGTGCTCGTACTGCCAGCGGGTAAGGGTGCGCAGGGCCGCGTCCGCGTCGTCGTCGGTCACCCACAGGATGCGCCCGGTGGCGGTGTCTCTGGCGTGGCGTTCACGCAGGCGGCTGGCGGCAAGGATTTCCGTGGACCGGTCCACCACGGCCACTGGGCCGGGGTGCAGTTCAAGCAGACGGTCCAGGGCCGCGCCGGTGCCCGCGCCCAGAAGGACGGGCAGGACTGGCGGAATGGGGGGAACTGGCGAAACTGGCGGGAGGGTTGTGTCGGGGCCGCCGGGCGGGACTGGCTGGACTGGCAAAACTGGCGAATCTGGCCCGGACGCTGCATGCGCGCACAGCTTTTCATAGGGGGCCAGCAGGGCCAGTTCGCGCGCCGGGCCGCCGGGGCCCAGCATGGCCATGACGCGGCCATCCACGGTCACTTCGATGTCGCAGGAGGGGGCCGGGGCGGCACCCGATCCGACCGGGGTGGCGGGCGCATTTTCGGCACCCGTGCCCTGCGGGCGGGGCGAGGGCAGCACGCGGGCCGCCAGCCCGGGGCGGGGCGCTGTCTGGCGCGGGGTATCGTCAACTGGCGGCATGGTCCGTGAAATGCCTTTGCTCGGGGCAACGCCCGGTGTGCTAGAGAGGGAGGCGGGCGCGCCGATGCGGTTCTCTTGATGCGTCAGCGGTGTGCGGCGCCGTGTCCGGGCGGCAGGGCGGGCGATTCCACCGCCAGTTCGCCGTCACGCAGGATGATGCGCACGTCGCGCAATTCCTCGCGCACTTCCATCCACGATTCCTCGATGGATATCTCCACGCCGGGCATGATGCGTCCCGGCACCACCAGGCGGCAGCGTTCGGCTATGGGGCCGCCGCGCTTCAGGTCTTGCCACAGCGCGGCGCGCTGGCGCAGCAGACGGTCCATCTTCTTCAGCGCCGCCTCCAGGCGGCGCACCGGCTCTTCCTTGCCCGCCGGTGTATCGGCGGCCACGGCCTCGTAGTGGATGATGCGCTGGCGCAGATCGCGGATGTTTTCCTCCAGCCGGGTGATCTTGCGGAACTTGAACGGGTCGTACCCCAGGTTGACCTTGGTGGGGGTGCCCTGGGCGCCGCCCAGCTGGTTTTCGATGTACACCACGCCCGCGCCGTGCACCGTGCCGCCCTGCACGCGGTCTTTCACGACCAGATTTGCCCCGGCGTAGATGCGGCAGTGCAGGGCAAAGCGCTCTATGTACATGTTGCCGTGCGAGCGCAGTTCCGCGTTTTCGGCAAAGGGCACGCGCAGGGTGTCGCCCGCGTCCAGCAGGCAGCTCTTGCCGCCCTTGATGCCGCTTTCGCAGGCAATGGCCCCCCGCGCGCGCACCACCGCGCCTTCCACCACGCCCTTGACCAGGATGTTGTCGGCCTGGATTTCGAAGCCGGGCTTCACGTCGGCATGGATGGCCATGTCGCCCACGAAAAAGATGTTGCCGGTGTGAAAGTCCACGTCGCGCCGGACGTTGAGCATCTTCTTCACCGTTATCAGCCCGTCGTGATAGAAGACGTAGCCGTTGGCGTCGGCCACCACCCGGTTGGGCGAACCGGCATCCAGCTCGCAGTTGGGGCCGCAGGGCAGTTCGACGGGCGGCGTGTCGTACACGTAGCGCGGGTCCAGCGGGCCTTCGCCTGCTTCCTCCAGCGGCACCAGTTCCGCCAGCACCTGTCCCTTCACCACGTTCTGGACGTAGCCGAGATTGTAGCGGTCGATGTTGCCGGCATCGTCCGCCTTTGGCTTCAGGTGCATGTAGTCGAAGTCGGGCTCGAAATGGTGGCGCAGGTAATATGGCATGTGGCGCTCTCCGTGGGCTGTGCCTGCGGCGTCGCGTGGCGCGCCGCGTGTCCTGGCTGCGTATCCGGGTGCGTGTCCTGACTGCGTATCCTGACTGCGTGTCGGGGCCGCGTGTCCTGCTCTGCGTATGGGGGCTGCGTGTCGGGGTGCGGCAGGGAAGGCCATATGCCTGCCGTGACCGATTCGCCCGAACTCCGTGCTTGCGGGACTAGTCCGGCAGCAGGGCCAGCAGGTCTTCCTCGTCACCAAGGATGGGAAAGAACCCGGTGAGTTGCGCGGTTTCCATGGTGTGCACCGCTTCTGCGGTGGGCCGGTACAGCAGCAGGCGGCGGCCCATGGAGCGGGCCTTGGTGCTGGCGGCCACCAGCGTGCCCAGCCCGGAGCTGTCCATGAACGACACGGCGGCAAGGTCCAGCACCACGTCGGACACGCCCTTGCGGGCAAACAGCCGTTCCAGTTCGTTGCGGACCTCCGTGGCGTTGGCCAGGGTCAGTTCGCCCGTCAGCGCCGCAACAAGGATGTTTCCGTGATCGTCAAGTTCGAGGTGCGCCATTGTTCCTCCGGTATGGCCAATTGCAGATGCAGGGTGTTGCCGTCCGGGCCGGTTTCACCCGTCACGGCATCGCACAGGCAGGTGATGATGCGCAAGCCCCGTCCGGACGTGGCTTCCGGCGCCCCCACCGCAGGGGGCAACGGGCAGGCGGCGCAGCCTCGCCCCCAGTCGGTGACGGCCAGCGCCATGTCCACGCGCGGGTTCACCGTCAGGCGTACCCGCACCGGGCCGGGCTGCCCTTGCGGGTAGGCATGGCGCACCACGTTGGCGCAGGCCTCCGCCGTGACCAGCTCCAGCGGATGCACCAGTGTGGGCGCGGCAAGGTAGGCGGCCATGGTTGCGGCAATGCCGCGCACGAAGGGGCGATAGGTTTCGCGCAGGGCGGTGGTGGAAAATTCGTAGTTGTGCATGGCGCGCTTCCGTCAATGGGCCCCGGCGGGCTCGTCTGGCCTGACCGGTTCGTCTGGCCTGACCGGTTCGTCTGGCCTGACCGGTTCGCCGGGGACGGGCCCCTCGCGGCGTATCCACAGGGCGGTCACATCGTCCCGGAAGGGCGGCATGCCGCCAGCCACATCACGTAGGGCCGATTCCATGGCGGCCAGCACCTCGCTGCCGGCGCGCAGGCATGGTTCGGTCAGTTCCAGAAACCGTTCCGGGCCAAGGTGGGTGCCTCCCGGTGCCGTCCAGTCGTGCAGGCCGTCGGTGAACAGCAGCAACTGGCAGCCGGGTGGAAAGGCGCGCAGTTCCGCGGCGAAATCGGCGTTGAAGAATCCCAGCAGCGGAGCGTTGGACGGCAGACGGGTGACCTGCCCGCCGCCGTCGCGCAGCAGGGCGGGGCAATGCCCGGCGTTGACGTATTCCAGCGTGCCCACGGCAAAGTCGATGTCACCCGCGAACAGGGTGACGAAGTCCGGCTCGCCGCCGATGATGTCCACTAGGTGCCGGTTGATGCGCTGTACGGTCTCGGTCAGCGGCAGAGGGGGCATGCCGTCGGCGTGGCGGGCGGCGGCGCCGTCGTTCTGGGCGCGCACCAGGGTGCGCACGATGCTCATGAGAAAGGCGGCGCGGGCTCCGTGGCCGGACACGTCGGCAATGACCACCCGCAGCACCGGGCCGTCGACGTCGGATAGGGCAGGCTGCACAGGCGGGGCGGGCTGGTCTGGCACGGCGGACGAAGAAAGCTGCGCCGGAGATGCCGTGGGCGCGGCATTGGCGGGGACGCGCGGGGGCAGCAGGAAGTAGTCGAAATAGTCGCCGCTGGCATCGCCGGATGGACGATACAGGCTTTCCACGTGCAGGCCGGGCAGATATGGCGAGGACGAAGGCAGCAGGCGCATCTGCAATTCTGCCACGCGGGCCATTTCGCGGGTCAGCCTGTCCGAGTAGGCGCGCAGGCGGCGGGCCATGCGGGCCTGCCGGGCGCCCACGGACACGCGGGCGTCCAGTTCCAGCGGTTCCAGCGGCAGGCGCAGGGCGTCGTTGGCGCCCATGGCCAGGGCGTCGGCCCGCAAGGCGTGGTCGTCCGGCTCGGTGAGCACGATGAGGAACACGTCCTCGTCGCCGCGCACGGCGCGGATGGCCCGCACCAGGTCGAGCGCGGGAAGGTGGCCGTCCGCATGCGCGCCCTGTGTCGATACGGACGCCGAAGCGGACGCCGATGCGGGTACGGACGGGGGCGGCACGGGGTCGTAAGGCGGCGGCGGGGGCGCGGCAAGACGTGGGGGGACAGGCGCCGCATCGGGCCGGGCCGGATATGTATGGGCCGGATATGTTGGGGCAGGATATGTTGGGGCGGCGTCGGGCAGGGCGGCGTCGATGATCACCACGTGGGGGCGGCGCGCGTCGTGCAAGGCCAGCGCCTCGGCCAGGGTGGCGGCGCGCAGCATGGTGCGGCCCGTGCCGGGCAGGCGGCGCAGCGCCTCGCGCGTCAGCGGCGTGGGCGCGGCGATGAGAAGGGTGATGTCATCCGCCGCCATGGGGTGGTCGCCGCTCCGGAAAGAGGTCGTCGTCGCTCAGCCAGATGGTCACCGGCCCCCAGTTGACGAGGGAGACGTCCATGTCGGCCGCGAAGATGCCACAGCGTACCCGGCCCGGCAGGCGTGCGTCAATATCGGTAGCCAGTTGGCCGAACAGGCCTTCGGCCACGGCGGGCTGCGCGGCGGAGGAAAACGACGGGCGGCGGCCCTTGCGGCAGTCGGCGTGCAGGGTGAACTGGGGCACCAGCAGCAGCTGGCCCAACGTGCCGCCGGAAGCGATGCCGCCGACCATGGCGTCCTGCATGCTGGCGGGTACGGGCCATTCGCGCAGGCCCACGTTCATCTTTCCCGCGTCGTCGGGAAACACGCGCAGGTCCAGCATCTTGTCGATCATGCCCGCCCAGCGCGGCTCACCGGGCAGCGCGGCGGTATCGCGCGGGCCAAAGCCCGCCAGCACCACCAGCCCCGGCCCGATGGCGGCCACGATTTCACCGTTTACCGCCACCGATCCCCGGCGCGCCCGTTGCAGCAGCAGTCGCATGTCGTTCCTCTATTCCGTGGCGGAGACGGGTGCGGAACGCCGTCCCCCGCTCGTCAGGCCAGGGAAAGCCGGAGGCAGCCAGGCCTGTCGCCCTACTGCGCTCCGTCGTCGTCGGACGCGGCGGCTGTTGCGGGAGACGCCGCCAGTTCCGCCTTCAGCTTCTCTTCTTCCTCGGTGCGCAGGATGCGGCGCAGTACCTTGCCTACCACGGTCTTGGGCAGGTCGTCGCGAAACTCCACCTGCTTGGGCACCTTGTAGCTGGCCAGCTTTTCGCGGCAGTGGGCCACGACCTCTGCCTTGGTCAGCTTTTCGCCGGGCTTGACCACCACGAAGGCCTTGATCATCTCGCCGCGCGTGGGGTGGGGCACGCCCACGGTCACCGCTTCCTTGATCCTGGGGTGCTCGTGCAGCACTTCATCGATTTCGCGCGGGTACACGTTGTAGCCGCCCACCAGGAACATGTCCTTCTTGCGGTCCACGATGGTGAAGTAGCCGTCCTCGTCCATGGTGGCGATGTCGCCGGTGTACAGCCAGCCGTTGCGCAGGGTGTTGGCGGTTTCGTCCGGGCGGTTCCAGTAGCCCTTCATGACCTGCGGGCCGCGGATGATAAGTTCGCCCACCTTGCCCGCGGGCAGCGGCACCAGGCCCACTTCCATGTCCACGATGCGCGCCTCGGTGTCCGGGAAGGGGATGCCGATGGACCCGGCCTTGCTGACCCCGTGGATGGGGTTCAGGTGGGTGACCGGCGAGGCCTCCGTCAGGCCGAAGCCTTCGATGACCTGAGCCCCGGTAAGTTCCCTGAACCGCTTGATGTGCTCCATCGGCATGGGCGCCGACCCCGAAATGCAGTAGCGGATGGAGGTCAGGTCGTAGTCGCCCACCTCCTTCTGCTGCATCAGCGAAATGTAGATGGAGGGCGCGCCGGGGAAGATGGTGGGCTTGTGCTTCTGGATGCCCACCAGCACGTCGCGCGGGACATAACGCGGGAAGGGCACGATGGTGGCCGCAAGGGCCGTGGGCAGGGTGAGGCAGGTGGTCAGCCCGTAGACATGGAAGTAGGGCATCAGCCCCAGGAAACAGTGGTCCATGTCGCGGGCTTCGCCCAAAATGGTGGTGATCTGCTGCACGTTCACCGACATGTTGTGGTGCGTCAGCATGACCCCCTTGGAAATGCCCGTGGTGCCGCCGGTGTATTGCAGCACTGCCAGGTCTTCGGTGGGGTTGCACGTGGTGGTGGAATGGCGGGCCTTGCCCTTGAGCAGGCTTTTCCACGGCAGCACGTGCCTGCCGTCAAAGGGCAGCTCGCGCCAGGTGCCCTCGCGCTTGGCCTTGAAGGCGTACAGGAAGTTGAGCGGGAAGGCCAACCCGTCGCCGATGCGGGTGAGGAAATACTTGTCGATGCCCAGCTTTTCGCGCAGTGGCTCTATCTTGGGCCATACCAGGTCGAGGGCGATCATGAACCGCGCGCCGGAGTCGTGGATCTGGTGGACCAGTTCCTTTTCCATGTACAGCGGGTTGGTCATCACCACCACGCCGCCAGCCTTCAGCACCGCCCAGAAGGCAATGACCGTCTGCGGCAGGTTGGGCAGCATGATCGACACCTTGTCGCCGCGCCGCACGCCCTGGGCGCGCAGGTTGGCGGCCATGACCTCCGCCAGTTGGCGCAGCTTGGCGTAGCTGAGGCGATAGTTGCGGAAGGCGATGGCCGTGCGGCGGGGGGTGCGTTCCGCGGCCCTGTCCAGCAGGGTGAACAGCGGAAAGGTTTCGTAGCTGATGTTGGCGGGAACGCCCGCATCGTAGCTGGCCAGCCAGGGGAAATCGGCGGAGGTGTTGGGTTCGGTCATACGTGGTGGCGGACCGTGGCCGCCACGTCATTCCGCGCATTCCGCCCGGCCCGGCAAGGCGCATGCGGTGCACGGGCGCTGGCGCTGGCCCGTATTGTTCGTGTGTTCAAGGGGATGGAAGGCAAACCTTCGGATTTGTACTATGCGGCTCGCGCCCGCGCAAGCCCCACGGCACGGGGAAAAGGGCGTCCCGTGCCCAATGCGTGCCCGCGGGGCGAATGCGTGTCTGCCGGGTAAGCGGTGCCTGCGGGGCGAATGCGTAACTGACGCGCGGGGTTTCAGCCCGGCCCGTGTCCGCTCAGGCGCCGCCTGTGCCGCCTGTACCGCCGGTGTCCCCGGCTTCGCCTGCATCACCGGGGCGGCCAGCCCGCACGGGGCGCAGGCCGGTCACGGCGGCCACGGCCTTCAGGCCCTTCTTTTCGCCGGTGAACCCCAGTTTTTCTTCGGTGGTGGCCTTCACGTTCACCATGGCCTCGTCCAGAGCCAGCAGGCGGCAGACGTTGCGGCGGATATGTTCGCGCCACGGGGCCAGCCGGGGCACCTGGGCGATGATGGTCAGGTCCACGTTGGTGATTTCCAGCCCTGCGGCTCGGGTCAGGCCCAGCACCTCGTCCAGCAGGACGGCGGAGTTGGCGTTGTCCAGCGCGGCGTCGGTATCCGGAAAATGCTGGCCGATGTCTCCGCCGCCGATGCACCCCAGCAGGGCATCGGTGAGGGCGTGCAGCAGCACGTCGCCGTCGGAATGGGCAACCACCTCCGGACCGCCGGGAATGAGCACGCCGCCCAGCTTCATGGGACGGGGGGGGCGGCCCGCCTCTTCCTTTCGCACGTAGCGATGCACGTCGTAGCCCCAGCCGGTGCAGGGAATCAGGCGCATCTGCCCGTTGCGGGCATCCCACGGGGTACGGGCGGTGTCGGCATCGTCCAGCATGGCCAGGTCCTCCGGCGTGGTGATCTTGGCGTTGGCGACCTCGCCGGGCACCACGTGCACGGCAACGTCGCAGCGTTCCAGCAGGGCGGCATCGTCGGTAACGGTCCAGCCCTCGGCACGGGCGCGTTCATGCGCCTGTCGCAGCGCGGCCAGCGCAAAGCCCTGCGGGGTCTGCACCGCCACCAGCCCGGACCTGTCCGGGGTGTGGGCAACCACGCCGTTGGCCGTCTGCTTGATGGTGTCCGTCACCGCCACTCCCGGCACCACCCCCGGCGCGCCCGCCGCCAGCGCGTCGAGCACCGCGTTGCACAACGCCGCCGTGGCGAATGGCCGGGCCGCGTCATGCACCAGCACCGCGTCGCACTCGTGCGGCAGGGCCGCAAGCCCCGCCGCCACCGAATCCTGCCGCAGCGCGCCGCCCGCCACCGCCCGCCACGGCACACCCAGGGCGCGTCCGGCGTCCAGCGCGGTCAAACGCTCGCGCTCGGCTTCCAGCCTGTCCTGCGGGAACACGAACACCAGCCCGCGCACCCGCGCCACCGCCGCGAACGTGCGCGCCGAACGCCAGTACAACGGCGCCCCCCGGTGCTGGATGAACTGCTTGGCCGTGGACAGCCCGGCCGCAGCCAGCCGGGTGCCGCTGCCCGCCGCGAGAACAATGGCCCATGCGTGCATGTACGGTCCTTGAAAAGAAAAGTGGAAAGGAGAGGGGAAAGATACGGGGGGAAGGAGGCTTTGAAAAGCCCCCTTCCCCCCGTGCCCCCCATCCCGCAAACTTTCTAATTGGGGGTAAGGGGGCGAGGCAGCGGCTTTTGTGTTCACCGTCCCTTCGCGCTCCATCTGCACCAAAAAGAACCCCCAAATGAAAAGTTTGGGGGAAGGAGGGAGGGGGACCGGGGGAGGGAGGAAGGTACTTTTTTAAAAGTACCTTCCTCCCTCCCCCGTATGCCCTTGAAACTATCGGGAGTCGGACTGTAAGCCGGGTTCTGTACCCTTGCGGGTGGCTGTCATTCCTCTAGGAGCGCCGTTGCCGGCGCCCTCAAGCAACCGACCCGGAAGCATGGGCCGGGCAGGCCTCGTACGCTTCCCTATTTGGTCTTGCTCCGGACGGGGGTTACCGAGCCTGGTGCGTCACCGCGCCAGCTGGTGGGCTCTTACCCCACCGTTTCACCCTTACCCGGCAGGCGAACCTGCCGGGCGGTCTGCTTTCTGTGGCCCTGTCCGACGATCGCTCGTCCTGGGGGTTACCCAGCGTCCTGCCCTGCGGAGCCCGGACTTTCCTCCCCGGGCCTTGCGGCCCGCGACGACAGCCCGTCCGGCTCCCGAAATCGGATGCGCGGTGGTCCGGCCTATTCGGCGGCCGGGGTTTCCACGCAGAAGTGTTCGCTCCAGTAGATGAGGCGCTGGCAGTTGGGGCAGCTGAGGATCTGGGTGCCCTTCTGCAACTCGATGTAGCTCTGCGGCGGGATGGAGATGTGGCAGCCGGAGCACACGCCCTTGTCCACGGGCACGATGACCGGGTTTTCCAGCCGCTGGCGGATGAATTCGTAGCGGCTCAGCACGGGCGGGGGCACTTCCTTGCCTGCGGCGTTGCGCTGCGATTCCAGATCTGCCAGGCCCGCGCCGGCTTCGGTCAGGCGCGCTTCAAGGCTGGCCTTCTTGGCTTCCAGGTCGGCCTTGAGGGTGGTGTAGCGCTCGTCCATCTCCGTCATGGCCTCGGTCTGGCGTTGCAACTCTTCGGCCAGGGCCAGCTTTTCTTCCTCGCGCGAGCGGTTCATCTTTTCCATGTTGTCCATTTCGCGCATCATGGCGTGGTATTCCTTGGTGTTACCCACGAGCATGAGCTTGGACTTGCTCTTCTTGATGCGCAGGGAATCGTCCTCGATTTCGGTGCCGAGGCGCTTTTCCTGCTCCTTCAGGTGGGTGAGCTTGTCGAGGAGGCGGTTGCGCTGTTCCTCGAGGACGTCGAAGCGCTGTTGCAGCCCTTCCACTTCCTGCGGCGCGTTCTTCAGTTCCGCCTTGATGCCGTAGATGTGGTCGTCCACCTTCTGCAGGGCGACAAGCTGTTCGATCTGCTTGAGATACAGGCTCAACGTCATATCCTCCTGAAATGCGGGTTAGGCCGGATGTTCCGGAACGCGGCCGCCGTCCGTGCCCGTGGGGGGAACGGGCAGGTGCAGCCGCAGTGGATCGCTGGATGGCAGGAAATGCACGGGCAGGCCGGGCAGCGCGGTGCGCAGGCCGTTGGCGAAGCGGCGCATCATTTCCTCTTCAAGGGCAAAGTGCCCCACGTCGAGCAGGCAGCCACGGGCTTCGAGCGCGGTGTGGTACTTCACGTCGCCGGTGACGAACACGTCGGCGCCACGGGCAAAGGCTGTATCGGCCAGTGAACTGCCGGAACCGGTGCAGTAGCCCACCCGCCGCACCATGGCGGGGGCGGGGCCGCTGACGTGGCAGTGGGCGCGCCCGGCAAGGCCGTGCAGGCGCCGGACAAAGGCCGGAAATTCGAGCGGTTCGGGCAGGTCGCCCACCAGGCCGAAGCCGAAGACCCGCGCGGGCAGTTCCGGCTCGGCGGGCAGGAAGGCGGGCGCGGCGCCCTGCGGGGCGTCTGACGTGATGGCCGCGCGGATGGCGGGCCAGTCGGCGGCCTCGCAACTGAGCACGGCGGTGTTGCCCAGCACCCGGCATGCCAGCACGCCGGGCAGGTTGGCCCAGTGCGGCGCGGGCGTTGTGGCCGCCACGATGCACCGGGTCAGCCGTTCCTGGCGCAGGGTGGGTTCCAGCACTTCGGGGGCGTCCAGCGAAAGCTCTCGGGCCAGCCAGCCCACGGGGCCGTCGGGATTGGCGTCCAGCGAGGTGTGCGCGGCGTACAGCCACGCACCGCGCGCCAATACGGCGGCAGCCACGGCGTGGTGGTCGTCCAGCGTGTCCAGCGCGCGGGGCGCCATGACCAGCGGGTGGTGGGAAAGGATGACGTCGGCGCCAAGGTCAAGCGCGGCGGCGACGGCGGCGGGGGTGGGGTCGAGGCAGACGGCGAGGGCCGCGGCCTGTGCGTCGTGCCCGGCCACCTGGATGCCCGACCTGTCCCACTGGGCGGCGGATGCCGGAAGTGCCGTTTTTTCAATAACGCTAATTATTTCAGAGCGTTTCATGCAAATTTCCCAAGCAAAGAGGGTGCTTCGCCGGATTTGCGCGGCGCAAGCACCCTCGAAGCGGCAAGGTGTGGTTCCGGAATTGGTGCTGCTCCAATGTCCGCGTTCCTGTCCCGTTGCTCTGTTGCGCGGCAGGGGGCACTGGCGGTGCCCGGTGCCGGGGCGGCGCAAGCGCCTGCCCGGGAAAATTTGGTGGGCCTAGCGTGACTCGAACACGCAACAAACCGGTTATGAGCCGGGGGCTCTGCCAATTGAGCTATAGGCCCGCACGTAACCGGAGCGGCCCGGCACCATGCCCGGAATGCTGACCGGTGAGCCGAATCTGATACGCCTGGGCGTGGCGGCTGTCAAGCAGACCATGCCGCGCCCAGCAATGTCATCGGCACCTACCCGGCCTTCTTCACGCCGCCCTCTTCACTCCGCTTCTTCATGCCGCACTGTTCCTTGGCAAAGGCGATGGCCGAACGGGCCGCCTTGGCCCCTTCGCCCACGGCCACGCCGATTTGCAGAAAACCGCCGGTGCAGTCGCCCGCCGCGAAAATGCCGGGGATGTTGGTGCACTGTTCGCCGTCGGCCACCAGGAACACGCCCTTGCGTTCCACGCCCAGGGAGTAGGCGAAATCGAGGGACGACGCCTCGCCCATGGCCACGAACAGGCCGTCGGCAACCGCTTCCGTGCCGTCGGCGAACACCACGCCCTCAAGCCCGTTGATACCGGCCAGTCGCGCGATCTTGCGGGTGTCGATGGCGATGCCCGCGTCGGCCAGGCGTTGCCGGAAGTCGGGGGTGAGCACGGGTTCCTTGCCCTGGGTGCAGATGGACACGTGCGGGGTGTACTGGGTCAGTTCCAGGGCCTGGTTGGCCGCGAAGATGCCTTCGCCCAGCACCAGCACCTGCTTGCCGCGATAGAAGAATCCGTCGCAGCTCACGCAGTAGGACACGCCCTTGCCCTCGTAGTCGCCCAGGTTGTCGATGCCGGGGCGCACGCGGGCAACCCCGGTGGCCAGCACCACCGCGCAGGCATCGTAGGCGCCCTTGTCGGTCTTGACGTGGAAGCCGCCAGCATCGCCATGGTGCACGGCCAGCACGCGTTCCTCGCGCAGTTGCGCGCCGAAGCGTTCGGCCTGCCTGCGGCCCCGTTCGATGAGGTCGCGCCCGGAGATGGTTTCGTCGAAGCCGAAGTAGTTGTCGATGTCATAGTCGCCCGCCACCTTGGGGGCGCTGCCCAGCACCAGCGTGGGAATGCCCGCGCGGGCGGTGTAGATGGCGGCGGAAAGCCCGGCGGGGCCGGAGCCGATGATTACCAGCGGGGCGTTGGCGGAAGCGGACGTGGATTCGGACATGGGCATCTCCGTAAGGAAAGGCGCTGGCGGTAACGCCGTGCGTCTGTTGCGTGTTTCCGGCTGGGCGCGCGGTACTGCGGGAGAACGGGGTGTCGCCCGCGCATGGCGCGCCGAACCAGAAAGTAGGCAATCCGAAGTGGCTGGCAAGGGGGGGAGGTGAGGCAGGGGGCATGCGTGGTGCCGGACAGGTCCGGCGCGCATGCCGTCCGCTTTCCACCCTCATCTCGTCCACATCTCGTCCACATCTCGTCCGCTTCCCGCCAGGTTCCCGGCAGGCTCCCGGCAGGCCTTGTGATTCCTACAGTCCCAATTGGGCCAGCAGGTCGTCCACGTTTTCCTGCGAGGCGCCGCGCTGCGGGCCCTTCAGTTCGGAGACCACCTGGCGGGTTTCCGCCTCGATCTGCGAGATGTCCTTTTCCGGGGCTTCCTCGCGTGCGCGTATCAGCAGGCCGGTGGACAGGTAGAGTTCCACCACGGTGCTTTCGATGGTGCGCAGGGCCGTGATGATCTTCTTGATGCGCTGGCCGGTCAGGTCCTGGAAGCCGAGGGTGGTCAGGATTTCCACAAGCCCCTCGCCCAGTTCGGCGTTGATCTGCACCAGGCGTTCAAGGGCGCGTTCCACTCCCGCTCCGGCGCGGACGGCCTCGATCAGCACTGCTGCTTCCTTCTGGCGTTCGATCTGCACCTCGACCACGTCCATGATCGATTCAGTGGCTTCCTGCGTGGTGACCAGGATTTCGTCCAGTTGGCGCGAAGCCTCGTTGAACAGCCGGTCGGCATCCTCGCGCTGCACGGGGAGCGTGCCTTCCGGGGCTTCCTGCGCGCCGGGCTTCGCGGCGGTGGATATTTCGCGGTAGATGGTTTGCAGGCCCCCGCGCATGTCGTCGCTGATGCGGCGGTAGAATTCGCTTTCCACCAGTGCACGGGTGAGATTGGTGGTGAGTTCCCGTTCAATGGTGGCTGCAAGCACGTCGCGGATGTTGACGACGAGGTTGTTCGTCACGCGTTCCATCACGTTGTCGAGCAATTCTTCCTGCGTGACCATGATGCGCTCCTGCTGGTGGTGTGTGCGCCAAGCCGTGCGGCCTGCGGTTGACGCGGCCCGGGGGGGCTGGTCCGGGGGCCTGGCCCCGGGGTGGCTGGTTTGGGGCTGCCCAGGGTATGCGTCTGCCGGACGCAGGCCGTGCCCCGGGGCGGATGCGAGGCCGTTTACTGGACTTGCCCGACAGGGTGCGAGCCAGACCGGGGCGAGCCTGACCGGACTGAATCGGAACGTCCGTTTCAGGGGCGGATGTCCGCATTGGCGAACCTAGCAGATAGTGGACCGTGGGAAAAGCGGAAAACGTCGGAACAGGCAGCCTTTCGCCGCATGCCGAAAGAGGGGAGCACGCAGCGGGCCCGACAGCAAGGCGGGGCGTGCGCGGAACATGTCGCGCACGCCCCGCCGGGGTGTGTCAGTATATGGCAGGCGAGTGGACCGTTGTGCCCGTCAGGGTCTGGTCGGGCACGGTCTGGCCGGGCAGCGCCTGGTCAGGCAACATCTGCACGGGCAGGGCCGGAGCCACGCTGGCGGCTACAGGCCGCCGTTCTCCACTTCAACGTTCATGGCCCCCACGGGGCACACGCGCGTGCACAGGCCGCATGCGGTGCAGCGGTCCTTGTCGAACACCACGACCCGCGCCTCGATATCCATGGCCAGGGCCGAAGTGGGACAGATGGCGGTGCACATGCCACAGTGCATGCAGCTGTCCTCGTCACGCGAGATGCGCTGCGAGACGTCGGTTACGGTCACGTCCTGCTCACGCAGGTAGGCGATGCCCTTCAGACAGTTGTCCTCGCCCCCGGAAATTTCCAGGGTCAGGTAGCCTTCCTTGCGCGGGGTGATCTGGGCCTTCAGGATGTTGACGGTAAGGTCGTACCGGCGCACCAGGTCGCTCACGATGGGCTTGCCCGAGATTTCGGGCGGGAACGTGAGATGGATGTTCTTGCGGTAAGGCTTGGTCTGTTGTTCGGTCATGCTGTTTCCGGGCCGGAGCACCGGGTACTCGGATTATTTGTTCTCGCTCAGGAACTTCTTGGCGCGCTGCGCTTCGGGCGAATCGGGCAGCTTCTTGATCAGCTCCTCCAGACGCACCTTGCCGGCGTCCTTCTTGCCGAGCTTGTAGAAGCAGATGCCCTGCTTGAGCAGCGACGAGGCGTACTTGGGGCTCTTGGGGTACTTGGAGATGACCTGTTCGTACGCCAGCGCCGAGCGGGCGAAGTCCTGCTGCTGGAAGTTGGCCTCACCCTGCCAGAACCACGCATTGCTGGTCAGCTTGTGGTCCCCGAAGGTGTTGGTGAAATCGGTGAACGCCTTCACGGAATCCTTGTAGCGCCGCTCGTTGAACGCCGTCATGCCCTGGTCGTACAGCGCCTGGGCCGTATCCACGGCTGCGGCGGCAGGCTTGGCGGCGGGTGCGGGTGCGCCCTTGGCGGGTTCCGCGTTGGTCACGGCCATGGTGCCGCTTTGCGCCGGGGGCACCGTGACCGGCCCGCTGGGCTGGCTCGATGGCGCGACGACAAAGCCGTTCTCCTTGCCGGGGTTTACAAGCAGGACCGGGGCATTGGGATCGCCCGCGTGGGTCGTGCCGGTGGCCGACGCTGCACCGGCTGCGCCCGCGGGGGCGGGGGCGGCCAGCACGCTGTCGAGGTCGATGGCCAGTTGCGAGGCCATCTGCCGCAGGGCGATATCGTGGCGGTTCAGCTGATCGCGCATCTGGGGCAGGTCGCGGCTCTGGTCGCCGGTGGCGTTCAGGCGCATCTGCATGTCGTCGATCTGGCCG
This sequence comes from Nitratidesulfovibrio sp. SRB-5, assembly GCF_019931275.1. NCBI lineage: Bacteria > Pseudomonadati > Thermodesulfobacteriota > Desulfovibrionia > Desulfovibrionales > Desulfovibrionaceae > Nitratidesulfovibrio > Nitratidesulfovibrio sp. SRB-5. The sequence goes on from NZ_JAIOTY010000001.1 coordinate 1,538,707, forward strand.
CGCAGGGTGGCGATTTCCTGCCGGGTGGACTGCACCTGCGACCAGGTGTCCGCCTGCGCGGGCTGCACGCCGGAAAGCTGCGAGTTCAGCGTCTGGATCTGCTGGTCCTGGCGCATGACGCGGGCGTTCAGGGCGTCCACGTCTTCCTGGCGCACGCAGCCGACAAGGGCCACCAGCGCGGCCAGGGAGCACACGGGAAGGAAACGACGGGAAAGAATGCGGGTCTTCATGGCTTTTGGTCCGCCTTTCGGTTCTCTTTGCTTGGCGTAAGGGTTCGGTGCCCGGACCGGGTCATGCCGTGCGTTCGGGCGTGGGCCGGGCCTGCCGTCAGGCCTTGCGGGCTCGCCGCTGGCCGAAGACAAGATAGGCAAGGCCGCCGAGCACGGGAAGGAATATCCCGGCCGCCATCCACAGGGCCTTTTCTGCCGGGCGGTCGAACTCGTGCTTGTAAGAATGCCAGATGCACCACAGGTTGGGCAAGATGGGAATGGCAAGCAGGGGGATGAGCAGGGCCGTATTCATGGTGTCCTTTTTGGCGGGCTTGACTGGCTTGACTGGCTCGGCGGCCTAGCGGGCCTTTGGGGTGCCGTTGCCTGGCGCGGGCTGTCGGTACATGGCGATGAAGGCCAGGAACGCGCCCACGCAGATGGCGATGTCCGCCACGTTGAAGGCGGGCCAGTGCCAGTCGCCCACGTAGAAATCCAGAAAGTCGATCACAGCACGAAAGCGCACCCGGTCCACGAGGTTGCCGAGGGCGCCGCCGAGAATGCAGCCGAACCCGGTGAACAGCACCTTGTCTTCCTGCGCGGCGCGGGTAAGCGAAATGATGGCCCATACGGCAAGCACCGTGGCCACCAGGAACAGCCAGAACTGCCATTCGATGTCGGAACGGTTCAGAAAGCCGAAGGCCGCCCCCCGGTTGCGCACGTTCACCAGGTCGAAGAACCCGGCGATGACCGGCACCGAATGGTGCTCGGGGATGGCCGTCACCGCCCACAGCTTGGTGAGCTGATCCAGGCCGATGACGGCGGCGGCGATGGAGAAGACCGTGACGAATCTGGGACGCATGGGGCCTCTTGGGACTTTGGGCGCATGCCCTGCCCGGCGGCACGTTGCGTACCGCCGGGCAGGGGAATATTATCGGGCCTGTTGCCGCTGTTGCCGCTGTTGCCGCTGTTGCCGCTGTTGCCGCTGTTGCCGCTGTTGCCGCTGTTGTCGCTGGCGTCGCTGTCGTCGACGCTGTTGCCGCCGTCGCGGTTATTCGGCGCCGCTGGTGCGCAGCACCGTGGTGCAGCGGGCGCAGGCGCCGGGGTAGCCGGGATCGGCGCCCAGTTCCTCGTGGTAGATCCAGCAGCGTTCGCATTTGGCGCCGGGGGCCTTGGCCACGCCGATGCGCAGGCCCTTGACTTCTTCGGAGGCAAAGGCGTCCTGCGGGGCGTCTTCCAGCGGGGCGATGTTCAGCTTGGAGACGATGAACACCGCGCGCAGGTCGGTGCCGGTGGCGCGCAGCAGGTCGGCCAGCTTGTGGTCGGCGTACAGGGTCACGTGGGTATCCAGCGAGTGACCCACCGTGCCCGCCTTGCGCAGCGGCTCGATGGCCTTGGTCACCTCGGACCGCACGGCCAGCACCGCCTCCCACCGTTCGCTCTCGTCGGAGCTGACGTTGTACAGCGGCGTATCCGAGCCGCGCAGGGCGAACACCGTGGCCGCGGCGGGGCGCAGCGCCTCGGGGATGTGCCGGAACACTTCCTCCGCCGTGAAGCTGAGCACCGGGGCCATGTCGCGCACCAGCACCAGCAGGATGTGCAAGAGGGCCGTCTGGGCCGAGCGGCGTTCCGGGCTGTCCTTGGCCGAGGCGTACAGGCGGTCCTTCAGCACGTCGAGGTAGAAGGCGCTGAGGTCGGTCACGCACAGGTTGTGCAGGGTGTGGAACACCTTGTGGAACTCGAATTCGGAATACGCTTCCTGGATGCGCGCGTGGGCGTCGGTGACGATGTCCAGCGCGTAGCGGTCCAGCGGGTCCATGACCGAGAAGGGCACGATTTCCTCGGGCGTGAGGTCGTCGATGTTGCCCAGCAGGTAGCGGCAGGTGTTGCGGATGCGCCGGTAGGCGTCCACAAGGCGACTCAGGATTTCGTCCGAGATGCGGATGTCTTCGCGGTAATCGACGGAGGCCACCCACAGGCGCAGGATTTCCGCGCCGTACTTGTCGATGATCTCCTGCGGGGCGATGACGTTGCCGATGGACTTGGACATCTTGCGGCCTTCACCGTCCACCACGTAGCCGTGGGTGAGCACGGCGCGGTAGGGCGGCACGCCGCGCGTGCCCATGGAGGCCAGCAGCGAACTGTGGAACCAGCCGCGATGCTGGTCCGAGCCTTCCAGGTACAGGTCCGCCGGGAACGCGGTGTCGCCGCGCTGTTCCAGCACGGCGGAGAAGCTGGTGCCGGAATCGAACCACACGTCCAGGATGTCGGTTTCCTTCTTCCAGTGGTTGCCGCCGCAGTGCGGGCAGGCAAGACCGGCGGGCACGATGTCTTCCAGCGCCGTTTCGTACCAGTAGTCGCAGCCGGTGGGGTGCTTGGCGAAACGCTCGGCGATGTCGCGCATCCAGGCGGCGTCGTTCCACGCCTCGCCGCAGCCTTCGCAGAGCAGGGCGATGATGGGCACGCCCCAGGTGCGCTGGCGCGAGATGCACCAGTCGGGGCGGAATTCGATCATGTTGTGAATGCGTTCCTCGCCCCAGGCGGGAATCCAGCGCACGTCCTTGCGGATGGCAGACAGGGCGCGGGCGCGCAGGTCGTTCTTTTCCATGGCGATGAACCACTGGGTGGTGGCCCGGAAGATGACCGGCTTCTTGCAGCGCCAGCAGTGCGGGTAGCTGTGCGAAATCTTGCGTTCGGCCAGCAGGTTGCCCACTTCGCGCAGCTTTTCGATGACCTTGGGGTTGGCCTCGAACACGGTCAGCCCGGCAAAGAAGGGCACGGAATCGAGGAAGCGGCCTTCGTCGTTCAGCGGCGAAAGGATTTCCAGCCCGTAGCGCAGGCCGGTCTCGTAGTCCTCGCGGCCATGGCCGGGCGCGGTGTGCACGCAGCCGGTGCCGGAATCGAGCACCACGTAGTCGGCCAGCACCACCGGAGAGGGGCGGTCGTAGAAGGGGTGCGTGGCGACAAGGCCTTCCAGCTTCGCCCCCGGCACGGTGGACACCACTTCGCAGTTTTCCCAGCCGAAGGTCTTGGCGCTGCTTTCCACCAGCGCGGCGGCCAGCACGTAGTGCGCGCCGTCGTGGCGGACCACGGCGTAGTCATGGTCGGGGTGCACGGCCACGGCCATGTTGTCGGGCAGGGTCCACGGGGTGGTGGTCCAGATGACGATGTAGGCGCTGGCCGGATCCACGTTCAGTACGTCCGCCACCTTGGCGTCGCGCAGGGGAAAGCGCACGAAGATGGAGGGCGAGGTGTGGTCGTAGTATTCCACCTCGGCCTCGGCCAGGGCGGTCTGGCACGAGCAGCACCAGTAGATGGGCTTCTTGCTGCGCACCACGTTGCCAGCGGCCACGAAGTTGCCGAGCTCGCGCGCGGTGGCGGATTCGTAGGCCGGGTCCATGGTCATGTACGGCTTGTCCCAGGCACCCAGCACGCCAAGGCGCTTGAATTCCTTGCGCTGGATGTCCAGGTACTTTTCCGCGTACTGGCGGCAGCGCTTGCGCACCACGTGGGCGGGCAGTTCCTTTTTCTTTTCGCCCAGTTCCTGTTCCACCTTGTGTTCGATGGGCAGGCCGTGACAGTCCCAGCCGGGCACGTAGCGGGCGGCGTAGCCCTGCATGTTGCGCGACTTGACCACCATGTCCTTCAGGATCTTGTTCAGCGCCGTCCCCAGGTGAATGTGCCCGTTGGCGTAAGGGGGGCCGTCGTGCAGGACGTACTGGCCCTTCTGGCCGGAGGCCTGCGCCATGGCGGCGTAGGCGTCGATGCCTTCCCAGAACTTGAGCATTTCCGGCTCGCGCTGGGTGAGGTTGGCCTTCATGGGAAATTTGGTGTCGGGCAGATGCAGGGTCTTCTTGTAGTCGCTCATGGACGTGCTGCTCCTGGGGGGTGTCGGCATGCCGGAAGGTCCGGCCGGCGGCGCATGGCCGCGCCCGGCGGGGGGGACGGCGCGCGGGGCGCGCATCGCCGGGTGATGCAAAACGATGTAATTGGTTCAAGAAGGTGCGGAAGTCAAGCCGCGCGCGGCCCGCACGGGTACTGGGACGGCGGGGGGAGGGGGGCGGCGTGCGTGACCGGCAGTGCTTGCCGGAGGCCAAAGAGCTCGGCCCCATGTGTTCGACCCGGCCTGTTCGGCCAGTCCGGCGTGTTCGGCCAGTCCGGCCTGTTCGGCCAGTCCGGCCTGTTCGGCCAGTCCGGCCTGTTCGACCCGTCCGGCGTGTTCGACCCGTCCTGCCTGTTCGGCCTATCCGGCGTATCCGCCTGTCCGGCCTGACGAGTCAGACTCGATGCATTCGAGCTGCCGTGTCCGGCCCGGTGTATTCGATCCGGCGTGTTGGGCCCGGGGGTGGCGTCGCGCCCGTCACTTGCCGCCGGTTTCCGCCCCGTCGAGCATATCCAGCATGTACGGCAGGGCTGCGCGGGCCATGCGTTCCGCCCCGGCGGCGTTGGGGTGCAGGCCGTCCCACAGGGTCAGGTCCGGCACGCCCCAGATGCCGTCCAGCACGTAAGGCCACAAGGGCACGCCGAACCGCGCGGCCAGGCGCGGGAACAGCGCGTCGTATGCTTCGGCATAGTCCGGATCGTCCGCGAATTCGGCCCTGAACCCGGCCAGCAGCGCGGGCACGCCCCGTTCGGCCAGCAGGGTCAGGATGGCGGCCAGGTTTTCTTCCATGTCCTGCGGGTCCAGCCCCATGAAGCCGTCGTTGGCGCCCAGTTCGACAATGGCGAAGCAGCGCGGGGCCATTCCCGCGTCATTGTCGGCGGCGTCGGCGCCGTTGGCGAAGCCGGGGTTGCGCGCCAGCCACGCGCGCAGGCGGCGAAGGCCGCCCGCCGTGGTGTCGCCCGAAAGGCCCAGGTTGATCACCGTGGCGTCATGGGCGGGTGCCGCCGGGCCGCCCGCGCGCAGCAGCCGTTCCAGCGCGGCGGGAAAGGCGGCGTCAGGCTCCAGGCCATAACCTTCGGTCAGGCTGTCGCCAAGGGCCAGCAGGGTAAGGGGCTGGGGCATGTTTGCCTCCGGGGCGTTCCGGCCTGGTGGGATGGGCCGCAGGTCGGAAAAAGGGAAGGGGGAAGAACATGCGCCGGGCGCGGTGTTCTTCCCCATGATTTCGTGTGTCCGGCTACGGGCTGCGTACCGCGCAAACCCGGCGCGGATCAGAACCCGGCGGGCTGGCCTTCCACGGCCTCGGACATTTCGCGCAGCAGTCGCAGGGTTTCCTCTGCCTCTGCCTTGTCCAGCACGCGCAGGGCAAACCCGGCGTGCACTATGACGTATTCGCCGATGGCGGGGCGTTCGGGCAGCAGCATGGCCGAGACGTTGAGGTAGGTTTCGCTCTTGCCCACACGGCACTTGGCCATGCCGGCATCATTGATTTCCACGATCTCGGCGGGAATGGCGAGGCACATCGGGTCTGCTCCGTCGGTTTGGCCAGCCTGATCGTTTCAGGCGGGTTGTACGGCCTGATCGCTCAGGCGGGGTGTCCGTTGTCGGTCGGGGCGCAGTCGCCGCCCGCGCGGCGTACCTCGGCGACCACGGCATCGCACAGCAGTGGCAGGCGCTGGCCTGCCACGGGGGAAAGTTCGGTGCCCAGCGACTGGTAGTCGTGCGGCTCCATGCCGATGATCACCGCTTCTGGCCGTTTGCCCACCAGTTCGCAGAAGATCAGGGTGTCCACGAGGTCGGTCTGGTGCATGGAGTCGTTGAAGCCGAGGCTCTTGCGCAGGTCTTCGCCGGTCAGGCGGTAGATGGCGCCGGGTTCGTCCCCTGCAAGCACGGCGTCCACCACGATCAGGTGGTCGCACTCCATGATGGCGTCCATGAGCCGCATGCCCAGCGTGCCGCCATCCATGACGGAGACGTTGTCGCTGAAGGCATGGGCCTTTTGCAGCGCCTCCACGGCGCGCACGCCGATGCCTTCGTCGGTGTACAGGATGTTGCCCACGCCAAGGACGAGGATGTTGGGGCGATTGCTCATGTGGGGTGTACTATAGGGTTGGAAAAGGCCCGGCGCAAGGCCGGAACCTCGATATGACGGCGATGTGCCGTTTTGCGAGGTTGCGCAGGCGGCCTGCGTGGGGCGCTGATCCGGTTGGTGAAAAACGAAAACGGTGCGCGTCCGGTTTGCAACCGGCGCGGGCACGCCGCGTCGACGCGCAGTTTTCGGGGCCGTCGTCCGGTAGACGGTGCACGGCGGGGCTGCCGCTGTGCCAGCTTCGCAGATAGTCCGAGGGCCCGGCACAAGGCCGGGCCCTTCGGTCGATATGGCATTCCGAACCCTGCCTGCACCACCTGCCTTGGCGGGCGGGGCAGGCAGGGCTGCGGACAGCTTACAGGATGCGGAACTTGTGCACTTCGTTGGTGTGCCCGTCGATGACGTGCACGCCGCAGGCGATGCACGGGTCGAACGAGTGCACCGTGCGCAGGATTTCCACCGGGCGCTTGGCATCGGCCACCGGGGTGCCGATGAGCGAGGCTTCCACCGGCGACAGCTTGTTCTTGTCGCAGCGGGGGCCAAGGGTCCAGGTGGAGGGCACGACCAGCTGGAAGTTGCCGATCTTGCCGTCCTCGATGCGGATCCAGTGCGACAGGCCGCCGCGCGGGGCGTTGACGAAGCCCACGCCTTCCGCCTGCTTGGGCATTTCCCACGGTGCGCAGATGACGTTGTCGCCCTTGGCGATGTTGTCCTTGTACTCCTGTAGCATCACGCCCACGTATTCGGCGATGACGGCGGTTTCGATGCCGCGCGCCGCCGTGCGGCCCAAGGTGGAGAACAGGGCCTCGGGGCCCACGCCCAGCTTGGCGAGCACGGCGTCGGTCACGGCCTTCACCTTGGGGTGGCCCTGCGAGTAGGCGATCAGCACCTGGGCCAGCGGCCCGGTTTCCATGGGTTCGCCCATGTAGCGGGGGGCCTTCATCCACGAGTAGCGGTCGTCGCCGTGCAGGTCGGTGTACTTGGGCTGGGTCTGGCCCTTCCACGGGTGGCGGGCTTCCGCGCCTTCGTACCAGCTGTGGCGCACGTGTTCTTCAATCTGCATCTTGTCGAACGGCTTGATGTTCTTGAAGTCGCGCTTGAAGACCACGCCCGGCTTGAAGAACCGGCTGTTCAGGTCGTACTCGTCCTTCGGGAATTCGCCGAAGGTGATGAAGTTGTCGGTACCGCCGTACTGCGACCAATCCTTGTAGGCCGCGGCAACCACCAGCAGGTCGGGGATGTACACTTCATCCACGAACGCCTTGGTTTCCTTCCACAGCGCCTCGAATTCGGCGATGCGCTGCGGGGTCAGGGCGTCGTAGCAGGTCACGCCGCCCACCACGGTGAACTGGGTGTGCGGGTTCTTGGCGCCGAAAACGGCCATGGCGCGCGCGGCCTTCACCTGAAGGCGCAGGGCTTCCAGGTAGTGGGCGGTGGCGATGAGGTTGGTTTCCGGATCCAGGTAGTAGGCGGGGTGGCCGCCCAGGAAGTAGGCATTGGTGAACGGGCCGAGCTGGCCGCTTTCCACGAAGGTCTTCAGCTTGTCCTGCACCGCCTTCAGGTCCGCCGCCGTGGTCTTGCGGGGCGAGATGGACGAGGCCACCTTGGCGGCCTTGGCCGGGTCGGCCTTCAGCGCGGCGGTCACGTCCACGAAGTCCAGGGCGTGCAGGTGGTAGAAGTGCACGATGTGGTCGTGCAGGTACTGCGCGCCCAGCACCAGGTTGCGGATGTAGGTGGCGTTCTTGGGAATGTGCACGCCCACGGCGTTGTCCACGCAGCGGGTGGAGGCCAGCGCATGGGTATAGGTGCACACGCCGCAGGTGCGCTGGGTGAAGTGCTGGGCGTCGCGGGGGTCGCGGCCCTTCAGGATGATTTCAAGGCCCCGGAACAGCGTGGAACTGCTGTAGGCGTTCTTGACCTTGCCGTTCTCCACTTCCACCTCGATGCGCAGGTGGCCTTCGATGCGGGTAACGGGGTCGACGACGATGGGACCGCTATAGGAGCTCTTGGGCGTCACGGGGATGCCGCCCGGAGCATTCTGGGCTCTGCAGCCGCTCATGGTATTCTCCTTGGCTGTTGCCTATGGGGGTATTGGGTGACCTAGCGCGTGCGCGTGATCAGTTCTGGTAGAACGGGGTCATGGCGTCCCAGAAATCGGGTTCGCTGCACCCGATGCAGGGGTGCCCCGCGTCCACGGGCCAGTTGGTCTGGTTGAACTTGATCTTCGGGCAGTTGTTCATGGTCACCGGGCCCTTGCAGCCCAGCTCGTAGAGGCACCAGCCCTTGCGGGCTTCTTCCGATTCGAACGACGGGGCGAATTCGCCCGCGTCGAAATGCGGCAGGCGGGGGCACTGTTCGTGTACGGTCTGGCCGAAGAACATGGTGGGCCGGTTCAGGCTGTCCAGTTCGGGCGCGGCCTTGTTCTTCAGGTAGTACACGATGGTGCCGACCAGGTTGTACGGGTTCGGCGGGCAACCGGCGATGTTGATGGCCTTGACGCCAAGGTGCTTCAGCGCGTCGTTGACGCCCTTGGCACCGGTGGGGTTGGGCTTGGCCGCCTGCACGCCGCCGAAGGTGGCGCAGGTGCCGTACGCGATGACGGCCTGGGCCTTGGGCAGGATGCGGCTGCAGATGTCCAGCATGGTGTGGTTGGCCACCTTGCCGTAGATGCCGTTGGCAGCCGTGGGAATGCCGCCTTCCACCACGGCGATGAAGCCGTGCGGGCTGTTGACGGCCTGTTCCAGGGCGGCTTCCGCCGCATCGCCCGCGGCGGCCATGATGGTCTCATGGTAGTCGAGGGACAGCGTGTCCAGAATCAGAGTGTCGATGTAGGGTTCGAAAGCGCGCAGCACCGATTCGGAACAGCCGGTGCATTCGGCGTTGTGCAGGTAGACCACGGACGGGCGCCGGGGACCCATGAGCGCGCGGGCAACTTCCGGCGCGAACGCGGGGCCCATGCCCATGGTCACGGCGATGGCCGTACAGAACTTGAGGAAGTCGCGTCGAGACACGCCGCGTTCCGCAAGCCTTTCCTCCACGCCCTCCTTGCCGAGACCGATCGAGATTTTCATCCCTGCCTCCTTCGGCACGGCGTATCACCGTGCCTGCCCGCCGCCAGCAGCGCGGCGGGGTAAGGGTCGTACTGGTGCGAAAGGCCCCCCGGATGCGACCGCTTCTGCGTGCATCCGTTTCCCGCGGTGACCTGTCCGCACGTTTGCCGGGAAGGTACAACACATTGAAACGTTATTCCAATTGAAAATGTAAATGAGGCACACATTTCCGCATCGCGGAAGGGAATGGGTGCGTGCAATGGCAGCCGTGGCGCAACAGGAAGCGTGTTGCACCCATGCAGTGGGGGAGAGGATTGCTGTCGCGGTGTATTGTTTGTGTGTTCAATTTTGCGCGTTGGAGAGGGCCGTGGCGCATGGTTGTGGAATACAAAATGCGTGCTACGTTTTTGTTGAACGTAGCACGCATTTTGTTGCAGCATGAAAAGCGCGTGCGCGGGGCGAGGGCTGTCGGGTGCGTACAGCCAGGAGGCGCTGTAACGTGCGGCCCGGTCATGGTCTGGACGTCCCGCGCGGATGGGGCTTGTCAGCCCTTTCCGATTGCCGTCGGATCAGCAGGGCAACTCGCGGGCTTTCCTGCGCCGTATCAGCCTGCCTGTTCCATTTCCGTGATGATGGTGCGGATTTCTTCGCGCGCCACATCCACAAAACGGGGGAAGGCGGCCTGCACCGGCTCGGAAAGGCCGATGTTCCAGTTCAGGAAGTCGTGCGGCTCCATGCCGATGATCTGCATGCGCGGGCGCGGGCCGCGCAGTTCCGCCATCTTCAGCGAGTCGATGAGATCCACGTCGTGGATGGACAGCCGCTGTTTCTCGTTCTGGACAAGATCGTCCTCCGACAGGCGGTAGATGGTGCCGGGGGCGCCCTTGGCGTGGACGATGTCCAGCACCAGCAGGCGGTCGTACCCTTCGAACAGGTAGAAGATGTCCTGGGTGAAGGTGCCGCCGTCCATCAGGGTAACGTTGGACGGCCAGGTTTCCTTCATCAGTTCTTCCACGGCAAAGACGCCGACGCCGTCGTCGGTGAGCAGGGTATTGCCGATGCCGAGTACGAGCAGCTTCTGCATGTGGGCTCCATGATGTTCCGGTACGCGGGCGGAAAGGGTGTGCGCCCGGATGCCGTCCTTTCGCGCCAGACAGGCCAGACGGGCCTGTCGGGCCTGTCGGGGGCAATCGGGGCGGCGCGATGGCGCATGTTGTCGATGGGGCGCGGCGGCGACGCAGGCCGCATGCCCTTGCCAGGCCCACCCTATGGCGGGCGTGCGCGCCGCGCAAGCTCCCCGGTGGGGGATCGCACGGGGCGCGAATGCAAGAGGGGACCAGGCCGGTCCTGCCGGTCTGGCCCCCTCCATAGGTTCGGTATGCGGCGTCTACTTCACTTCGACGACGGAGACCTTGCCGGATTCAGCGTGCAGCACGTGCACGGCGCAGCCCAGTCACGGGTCGAAGGCGCGGATCACCCGCGCCACGTTCACCGGGTTGCTGATGTCCGGCACGGGGGTGCCGACCAGCGCGCGTTCCACCGGGCCAAGCTGGCCGCTGTCGTCGCGCGGGTTGCAGTTCCAGAGCGTGGCGGACACGATCTGGTAGTTGTCGATCTTCTGGTCCTTGATGTTGATGTAGTGGACCAGCGAGCCGCGCGGCGCTTCGGTGAAGCCCACGCCTTCGGAGCTGGCGGGAATTTCGGCGGCGGCGAAGGTTTCTTCGCCGGCCTTCACTTCCTTCAGCCAGCGTTCGATGGCGGAGAGCATGTAGTACGTTTCCTCGGCGCGGGCCACGTGGCGGCCCATGACCGAGAAGGCGGCTTCGTCGCCAAGGTCGCGGAAGCGCTTGGCGTTCAGCTTGAACAGGTCCTTCAGCAGCTTCTGGCCCACGGGCGACAGCTCGGGGTTGGTGATCCACATGCGGGCCACCGGGCCGGATTCAACGGCCTTGCCGTTGTAGCGGGGGGCCTTGACGAAGCTGTACGCACCGACCTTGTTGGGCGCGGGCACCGTCTTGCCTTGCGAGAAGTGCAGGCCGGTGGTGGCGTCGTCGAACCAGGAGTACTTGACGTATTCCTTGATCAGCTTGGGATCGAACGGCTGGTCCTTGCCGTCGATGTACACGCCGCGCTTCAGGTGCAGCTCGGTCATGGCATCGTTGAGCGGGAAGGCGCCGAACGAGATGCAGTTCTTGTAGCCCTGGCCGAACTTGAACAGGTCCTTGTAGGCCGCGCCCACGGTGTAGGCCACGGGCACGTACTTCTTTTCGACGAATTCGCGCACCTTCTTGAAGCGGGCGGCGTATTCGACAAGGGCTTCCTTGGTGGGGATTTCGGTGGTGCCGCCCACGACCTGGCCCTGAACGTGGGGCATGCGCCCGCCGAACATGGCGACCATTTCGTGGCAGATGCGGCGCACTTCAAGCGCTTCCAGGTACTGGTCCACCGCGGCGGCGTTGATGTCCTTGGGCAGGCGCAGGTCGGGCTTGGCGAAGCGCGGCACGAAGGGCGCGCTGTCCGGCCCCTGCACGAAGTCCAGGGCGGCCAGGTGGTAGAAGTGCAGGATGTGCGACTGCAGGTAGTTGGCGCCGAAGGTCAGGTTGCGGGTAAGGCGGCCGTTGGTGGGCACCTTGACCTTGAAGGCGTTGTCCAGCGCCATGCACGAGGCGGTGGAGTGGGCCGTGGGGCACACGCCGCAGATGCGCTGCACGATCTGCGAGGCGTCGCGCGGGTCGCGCCCGCGCAGGATGGTTTCAAAGCCGCGGTACATGCCGCCGGACAGGCGGGCGTCGACCACCACGCCGTTTTCAACGGTGACTTCGGCTTTCAGGTGGCCTTCGATTCTGCTTACCGGGTCGATGGCGATGGTCGCCTTGCCGGTGGCCCCGGCAGGAGCGGCCTTGGGTGTACAGCCGGACATGGTTTCCTCCTTGATGTATGGCGCCGGGGCTAGGCCGAGTAGAAGGGAGACTTGCCGTCGGGGAAGTCGGGTTCGACGCAGCCGATGCACACCGCGTTGGAGATGCACCAGTTAACGCCGCCGTTCCACTTGCGCTCGAAGCTGTCGCACATGGACATGGGGCCCTTGCAGCCGAGGTCGTAGCGGCAGCCTTCCTTCTTGGTGAAGGTTTCGCACATCTTCCCGGCGTCGTACGCTTCAAGGTAGGGACAGTTTTCATGCACGTTGCGGCCATAGAAGGGGGTGGGGCGGCCGTCGGCGTCGAGCAGCTTGACCACGTCGGCCAGGCCAGCGGCCAGGCCCTTGGCCTTGATGGCGTTCAGCGCCACCACCACGGTGCCCACGATCCAGTCGGGGTGGGGCGGGCAGCCGGGAATGTTCACCACCGGGGTGGCGATGCCGTTGTCCTTGAAGAACTGCGACACCGACTTGGCGCCGGTTTCGCTGCCCTGGGCGGCGGGAATGCCGCCATAGGCCGCGCAGGTTCCCACGGCCAGCACGGCGGCGGCATTGGCGGCAACGCTCTTCATGGCGTCAACCATGGAGATTTCCTTGTGGTGCGCTTCGCCGATGATGCAGTACTTGCCGTCGGCCTCGGTGGGCACCGCCCCTTCGACCACCACGAAGTACTTGCCCTTGTACTGTTCCGCGATCTTCATCATGTGTTCCATGGCGGGTTCGCCTTCCCACGCCATGACGGTGGGGTGGAACTCCAGACTGATGACCTTCAGCAGCACATCGGCGATGGTGGGGTGCACCGAGTTCAGCAGCGACACCGAACAACCGGTGCAGCCCTGGCCCTGCAGCCAGAGCACCGGGGGCCGTTCGCCGTTCAGCGAACCGGAAATGGCTTCACAGACGGCGGGGTGGAACATCTGGGATATCCCGAACCCTGCAACCGTACCTGTGCACAATTTGACGAAATCACGCCTGTTGAGACTCATCCCTGCCTCCTTGGTTGCGGCGTTTGCATAGACCGTAGTGGCTATTTTCCCGCGATAGCCCCGTATTCTTCCAATGACGAATAGCCCCCCCCCCTCGCCAGGGTCAATGCGATGTCGATGGCAGGGGTGAGTTTTGATAGAAAAAAGTGATTTGGTGGGCTATGTTGCGACGGTTGAGTGGTCAAACGCGTTCGATAGTGCGAATAAATTTGAAAAAGTGTTATCGGCTTTAGGTGGGTGTTACGCAGGTCGCGGGGCAGGAGTAAGCTTTTCTGCCCGTGCCCATTGAGGATTTGTCCTGAATGGATGCCAAAGGGGTGGGTTGCGGTTGTGCAGGAACAGGGGGAAATGCTCGGGCAAGCATTGATGCGGAAAACAGCAGGCACGAGAAAACGCCCCGGCCTTGCGACCGGGGCGTTGCTGTTGGGGATGCGGGCTTGTGTGACGGCGGCGGGGCGAGGGGATTGGGGATATCCAGAGCCCGGCCTGGTGCCGAATTCGCCCTGCGGGCGTGCTCGACTCTACTCTCCGTCCGAACCCGCCCTGCGGGCGTGCTCGACTCTACTCTCCGTCCGAGCTCGCCCTGCGGGCGTGCTCGACTCTACTCTCCGTCCGAACCCGCCCTGCGGGCGTGCTCGTCCTTGTACAACTTGTAGGTGACGGAGTCGGCCAGGGCCTGCCAGCTTGCCTCTATGATGTTGAACGACACGCCCACGGTCACCCAGCGGCTGTCGGAGTCGCCCGACTCGATGAGCACCCGCACGGTGGATGCCGTGCCGCCGCCGGTTTCCGCGCCGGTCAGCACGCGTACCTTGAAGTCCAGCAGGCGCATTTCACTGAGGCGCGGGTAGAAGCCCAGCAGGGCCTTGCGCAGGGCGTTGTCCAGCGCGTTCACCGGGCCACGCCCGGTGGCGGCGGTGTGTTCGGTCACCCCTTCCACGTCCACCATCACAGAGACTTCGGAAACCGGTTCGCCTTCGCTGTCGTGCTTGGTTTCCAGCACCCGGAACTGCAACAGCCGGAAGAACTCGCGCACGCCGCGCCGGGCCAGCTTGCGCAGGATCAGCAGTTCAACCGATGCTTCGGCGGCGGCGTAGTCGTAGCCCAGGCTGGCCTTCTTCTTCAGTTCGGTCAGCAGGCCCTTGACCACCGGCTCGTCCTTGTCGAGGTGAAAGCCGAAGCGCCGCGCCAGCGAGACGATGTTGCTGCGCCCGGCCAGTTCGGTGATCAGGATGCGCTGGCGGTTGCCCACCACGTCGGGGCTGATGTGCTCGTACAGCGACGACTTGCGGTTCACCGCGCTGACATGCACCCCGCCTTTGTGGGCAAAGGCCGACCGGCCCACGTACGGCTGGCGGCTGAACGGCGGGATGTTGGCCACTTCCGAGACGTAGGCGGCCACCGCCGTGAGCTGCTGCAACCGGCCTTCGGGCAGGCAGGTGTATTCCCCGCCGAACTTCAGTTCCAGCGTGGGGATGATGGAGCACAGGTTGGCGTTGCCGCAGCGTTCGCCCACCCCGTTGATGGTGCCCTGGATCTGCACGGCACCGGCCTGCACCGCCGCGATGGAGTTGGCCACGGCCAGCTCGCAGTCGTTGTGGGCGTGGATGCCCACCGCGGCGCCGGGCAAGGCCTCGCGCACCTCGGTCACGATGCGCGCCACCTCGTGCGGCAGGGTGCCGCCGTTGGTGTCGCACAGCACCAGCACGTCGGCGCCCGCCTCATGGGCGCGGCGCAGCGCGCTGAGCGCATAGGCGGCGTTGTGTTTGTACCCGTCGAAGAAGTGCTCCGCGTCAAAGTACACCTCGGCCAGCTTTCCCTTCAGGAAGGCCACCGAGTCGCCGATGATCTCCAGGTTGCGCGCGGCGTCCAGGCGCAGGGCCTCTGCCGCGTGCACTTCGCACGACTTGCCGAAGATGGAGGCCACCCGCGCCCCGGATTCCGCGATGGCGCGCAGGTTGGGGTCGCTGTCCGCCGTGAAGTTGGGGTGATGCGTGCTGCCGAAGGCGCTGATCACCGCATGCTTGAGGTGATAGTTGGCGATTTCCTTGAAGAACGCCACGTCCACCGGGTTCGACCCCGGCCACCCGCCCTCGATGCGGTCGATGCCGATCTCGTCCAGCTTGAGGGCGATCTTCAGCTTGTCTGCCGCAGTGAGGTTGATGTCCTCGGATTGCGAACCATCACGCAGGGTGGTGTCGTACAACTGTATGCGCCGGGTCATGACCGTGCCCTACGCGTTGCCGAGATCGTGATTCAGGCCGAAGGCGTCGTGCAGGGTGCGCACGGCGAGTTCGGTGTACTTTTCCTCGATGAGGCAGGTAATCTTGATTTCGGAGGTGCTTATCATCAGGATGTTGATGTTTTCGGCGTGCAGCGCCGCAAAGGCCTTGGCCGCCACGCCCGAATGGTTGCGCATGCCAACGCCGATGGCCGAAACCTTGGCCACCTGGGTGTCGTGCAGCACTTCCTGCGCGCCGGTCCTGGCCCGGATTTCCTCCATCAGCGCCAGGGTCTTCTTCAGATCCTTGCGGGGCACGGTGAAGGTCATGTCCGTCACGCCGTCGCGGCTGGGGTTCTGGACGATCATGTCCACCAGGATGCCCTGCTGCGACAGCGGGCCGAAGATGGCGGCGGAAACGCCCGGCTTGTCGGGCACGCTGCGCAGGGTCACCCGCGCCTGATCCTTGTCGTAGGCTATGCCGGAAACGAGTACGGCTTCCATCTCGCAATCCTCCTGGGTGACCATGGTACCCGGGGTGTCGGTGAATGTAGAGCGCACGTGGACGGGCACCTTGTACTTCTTGGCGAACTCCACGGACCTGATTTGCAGCACCTTGGCGCCCATGCTGGCCATTTCCAGCATCTCGTCGTACGAGACGCGGTCCAGCTTGCGGGCGGTGGAGCACAGGTTGGGGTCGGTGGTGTAGACGCCGTCCACGTCGGTATAGATTTCGCATTCCACGGAGCCCAGGGCGGCGGCCAGCGCCACGGCGCTGGTGTCCGAGCCGCCGCGCCCCAGCGTGGTGACGCGCCCTTCAGACGTCACGCCCTGGAAACCGGCCACCACGATGACGTCGTGGGTTTCCAGTTCCTTGCGCAGGCGGGAGGCGTCGATGTCCATGATCCGCGCCCGCCCGAAGGCGTCGCTGGTGGTGATGGGCACCTGGAACCCGGTCATGGAGCGGGCCTTGATGCCCGAATCCTTGAGCAGCATGGAGAAGAGCGCCACCGAAACCTGTTCGCCGGTGGCGATGAGGGCGTCCACCTCTGCCGGGTCGGGGTCCGTGGACCATTCGTCGGCCAGGGACAACAGGCGGTTGGTCTCGCCCGAGCGGGCGGAAAGCACCACCACCGGCTTGTAGCCGTCGCGCAGCGCCCGCCGCACCTTCTCGCGCACCTGCTTCATGCACTCGAGGTTGGCGACGGACGTGCCGCCGAACTTCTGCACCAGAATACGCATACCGCTTCCTTATCGTGCGTTGTGTCGAGCGTTGTTGGTGTTGTGCACCGGGCCATGCCCGGCTGCATCGCTACGTGTTATCCTGAGCGCCCCGCGTGTCCCGCGTGTCCCGTGGGTCACGGTCGTCATCGGCGGAGGGGGCCTGCATGGCCGTGTCCGCCGTCGTGTGGGGCGCCGTTTCCGGCATCACGAGGTCCGCGACCTCGCGCGCCGTCGCAGCCAGTACGCGGCGTGCCGCCTCTCCCCGGGCAATGGCCGTGATGAGCCTGCCGTGCGTGGCCGGAAGCCAGGTAAGCTCCAGCCTGTCGGGGGGCAGCACGTCGACCGGAAGGCGTTCGGCCCATTCGACGATGACCAGCGCCCGTCGGGGGCCTTCCGTTTCCAGAAGGTCGAGCAGGGCGTCGTCCGCCACCGCCAGTGCGGCGCCGGGCGCCTGCTCCAGTCGGTAGAGGTCGTAATGGGCCGTTTCCGGCCGGGTGGGGTACATGTTGCAAATATTGAAGCTGGGGCTGCTGACCTCGGCGTCGTCGCCGCCGGGCAACGCCTCCACCAGGCCGCGCACGAGGGTGGTCTTGCCCGCGCCAAGTCCGCCGGACAGCAGCAGGGTGCGCGCGCCGGGCTGGGCCGCAAGGGCCAGCGCCAAGACGCGTCCCAGGCGCAAGGTGTCGCCGGGGCCGGGCAGCCGCAGGGTCAGGACCGTGTCATCTCCGACGGGCCGGACAGGTCGAACGGTCTGGACGGAATTCGCTGGGGCCATGCGCCCGACGGCTACGCCCCCGCAAGGGTGCGCAGCACGTCCTCCTTGCCGATGACGCCCACCAGGTTGCCCGCGTCCACCACGGGCAGGGTGTGGTACTTGGAGTCCACCATCAGGCTGGCCACTTCGTCGATGGGCGTTTCGGGCCCCACGGTGACCGGGTCCGGCGTCATGGCCTGGCCCACGTTGGTGGCGGAGATCTTGCGCATCTCCTCGTCCAGGTCGCTCATGGAACGCAGGGGGATGAAGCCGTCAAGCACGGTGAACAGCGTCGGCAGGTTCAGCTTCTTGTGCTGGGCGATGAGGTCGCTCTGGCAGATGACGCCGACGAGGGTTCCCTTGCCGTCCACAACGGGCAGGCCGTTGAACTTGCGCTGGATCATGATGCGGGCCGCTTCGGCGATGCCGGTTTCCGGAGTGACGGTGACGGGGGCGGCGGTCATGATGTCCTTGGCTAGCAGCATGGGGTGGGCTCCTTTCGCGCGCGGGGGATGGCGTCGGCGATTTCGCTCGGGGTGTTGCCCCGTGCGGGGTAGTCGTGCAGCAGCAGTTGTCCGGCCTTGGCATGCAGATATGCGGCAAGGCAGGCGGCCACCTCTGGCGGTGCGCCCTGCGCCAGCAGGGCACCGGCAAGGCCGGAAAGCACGTCGCCGGAACCGGCCACGGCAAGCGTGGGTGCGGCAAGGGGAATGATGGTGATGGGCCGGTCGCGCCGGGTGACGAGGCTGCCCGCGCCCTTGAGCACGAGCACCCCCGCGCAGCGCGCCGCGAAGGCCCGTGCCGTGGCTGCCCTGCCGCGTTGCACGTCCGCCGTGGTAAGGCCCGCAAGACGGGCCATTTCGCCGGGGTGGGGGGTAACAATATCCGTTTCACGCACCAAATCAAGCGAAACAAGGCCTTCCGCCAGCGGGAACAGGCCGTCGGCGTCGATGACGGCCGGGGGCCTGCCGGGCAGCGCCAGCAGGGCGGACAGCACCTCGGCTGCTTCCGGCGAACGCCCCATGCCGGGGCCGATCACCAGCGCATTGCAACGTGCCGCCAGCGCCAGCAGGCCGGGCAGGGCGGCGGGGTCCCAGGCGCGGCGTTCGCCAAGGGGCAGGGTCATCACGTCGGGGGTGGCGGCCTTGACCTCTGCGGCAAGGCCGCCGGGGCAGGCCACGGTGACCAGGCCCGCGCCGCCGCGCAGGGCGCCCAGCCCCGCCAGCAGCGGCGCGCCGGTGAGCCCTTCCGATCCGCCCACCACCAGCACGTGCCCGGCGGTGCCCTTGTGCATGCAGGGGGTGGTGGCGGGCAGGGCTGCAAGGCAGGTGTCGTCCAGCATGCGGTACGAGGCGGGGTGGCGCGCGCGCACGGCCTGCGGAATGCCGATGGGCCGCACATGCAGGCGGCCCGTGTAGGGTGCAGCCTCTGGCAGGACAAGGCCGGGCTTGGCCGCCTCGAAGGTGACGGTGGCATGGGCGCGCACGGCGTCGGGGCGGGGGCGGCCCGTCAGGCCGCCGAGGCCGGAGGGAATGTCCAGCGCCAGCACGAAGGCCCGGTCGGAAAGTTCGTTGATGGCGGCCACCAGCCCCGCTTCCCGTTCACGCAGCACCCCGGTGAAGCCGGTGCCGAGCAGGCCGTCCACCACCGCGTGGGGCGCCAGCCAGCGCGGGTCGGGCAGGCTGCGCGGCCACGCCCCGGCGGGGCGGAAGGGCACGCCGCAACGCTTGGCAAGGCGGACATGGTACCCCGCCGCGCCGCGATAGCCGCCCAACGGGCGGGTGTGCAGCACCAGCACCTCGGCCCCGGCGTCGTGCAGGTGGCGGGCCAGGGCGGCAGCGTCGCCGCCGTTGTTGCCGCCGCCCATGAACAGCAGCACCCGCAGGCCGGTGAAGGAGAAGGGGGAGGCGACCGGAGAGGGCGCGTTGCGCGTAGCGGGCGTGCCGGTTTTGGTGACGGACGCGGCCAGTTCCGCGCGCAGCACGTGCAGCGCCTCGCGGCTGGCGTTCTCCATCAGGATTTCCTCGCGCAGGCCGAAGTCCGCGCTGGCGGCGCGGTCCCACGCGGCCATTTCCTCCGGGGCGGGCAGGTCTGCATGGGGCAGGTCTGCATGGGGCAGATCCGCATGGAGCAGGTCCGGGTGGGGGTGATGCAAGCGGGAGGCGTTGTCGGTCGGGGTCATGGAAGGCTCCTGTGCAGGATGATGGATGCCGTCAGCCCCTTGGGGGAGTGGGGAAGGTGTGGGTGCCCCCTTCGCGGGAACCTTCCATGCCGTTCATGGACCTGCGCGTTCAGCGCTCCAGCACCACCACGGCGGCGGCGGTGTCGCGGCCATGGGTAAGCGAAACGTGGGTTGCGGTGGCGCCCAGCGCCGCGCAGCGCGCGGCGGCCTTGCCGTGCAACACCAGTTGGGGCTGGCCGGTGGGCAGGGGGCGCACCTCGATGTCGCGCGGGCCGATGCCCTGCGAGAAGCCGGTGCCCAGCGCCTTGACGGCGGCCTCCTTGGCGGCGAAGCGCGCGGCCAGAAAGGCCACGGGCGCGGCGGGCAGGCAGGCCAGTTCCGCCGGGTGCAGCACGCGCGCGGCAAAACGCTGGCCGTGGCGTTCCCAGGCCCTGGCGATGCGCGAAAGCTCCGCGATGTCGATGCCGAGGCCCACGATCATGCGCTGTCTCCGGTGTGTGCGGGCTGGTGCATCATAATAGATGGCCGTTCGTTGGGTTCGTGGTGTACCAATGGCCGGGCATGCCTGCGTTGTTTCCGCAGCAGGATTGCGACCGCCGACAAGGCGTCCCCTGCCGGAAACAGAGCCTACGCGGGAAAACGGGCTATGATGGCCGCCATGTCGGCCACGGCGCGCTCGAACCCGGTGAATACCGCGCGGGCAACGATGGAATGGCCGATGGAAAACTCGCTGATGCCCGGCACGTCCGCGAACGCGTAGATGTTGTCGTAGTTCAGCCCGTGGCCAAGGTTCACGCCAAGCCCCAGCGAGCGGGCAAGGCCGATGGCCCGCACGATCTTGTCGCGCTCGGCCCGTTGTGCGGCGCGGGTGGGTGCATCGGCGAAGTGGCCGGTGTGCAGTTCGATGTACGGGCAGCCAATGGCGGCTGCGGCCCGCACCTGCGCCTCGTCCGCCTCTATGAACAGGCTGGACAGGATGCCCCGGGCATGGATGGGGGCCAGGTAGTCCTTCAGGAACGCCTCGCGCCCGGCCACGGCAAGGCCGCCTTCGGTGGTCAGTTCCTCCCGCTTTTCGGGCACCAGGCAGACCATGTACGGCTGGCGGGCAAGGGCGATGGCCTGCATTTCTTCGGTGGCGGCCATTTCCAGGTGCAGGCGGGTCTTCAGGGTGCGGGCCATCAGTTCCACGTCGTGATCCTGGATGTGGCGGCGGTCTTCGCGCAGATGCACGATGATGCCGCGCGCGCCCGCCAGTTCCGCCAGGTGCGCGGCGGTGAGCGGGTCCGGTTCCTTGCCCTTGCGCTGCTGGCGCAGGGTGGCGACGTGGTCCACGTTGACGACGAGAACGGGCATGGTGGCTCCTTGGGTGAACATACCGAATGTGCGGGATTTTCACACCCCTGCGGGCGCAAAGTCAAGGGCGCAACGTCTCCGTCGGCGTCCCGACAGCGTTTGGGAGCCGGGTGTCTGGTCGCGGAGCCTGACGTCTTTCAGGGGGATGGTTCCTTCCGGCGATGCCGGGCGTGGCATGCGCCGCTCCCTGTCGTCGTCGATACGCCCGGGCCGAGTGACGCTTGCCCATCCGTTGACGAACGGCGGGGCAGCGATGTAGGGCAGGGTGCGTATATCAGATGACCACTCAATCATCGGCGGCAGCACTGCCGCCCGTACATCCGCATATTCCGCACGAAACATAACGAGGATCGCATGAACGTCTGCATCGTCGGCACCGGCTACGTTGGCCTGGTCAGTGCCGCCTGCTTCGCCGAAATGGGCAACAACGTCTGCTGCGTGGACGTGAACCCCGAGGTGGTGAAAACCCTTGCCGCCGGCAAGGTGCACATCTACGAGCCCGGTCTTGAGGAACTGGTGCGCCGCAACCACGCGGAAGGCCGTCTGGTCTTCACCACCAGCCTGGAACAGGGGCTCGAGCGCGCGCAGTTCGTGTTCATCACCGTGGGCACCCCCTCGCGCGATGACGGATCGTGCGACCTGTCCTACGTGGACCAGGTGGCCCGCGAGATAGGCCGCCTGATGCACCGCCCGCTCATCGTGGTGGACAAGTCCACCGTGCCGGTGGGCACCGCCGACCGGGTGCGCGGGCTGATCCGCGAGGAACTGGCCGCGCGCGGCGTGGACATTGCCTTCGATGTGGTGTCCAACCCGGAATTTCTCAAGGAAGGCGACGCGGTGAGCGACTTCATGAAGCCCGACCGCGTGGTGGTGGGCACGGAAGACGAACGCTCCGCCGAATACCTGCGCCAGTTATACGCGCCCTTTGCCCGCAGCCGCGACAAGCTCATCGTCATGGGCACCCGCAGCGCGGAAATGACCAAGTACGCCGCCAACTGCATGCTGGCCACCAAGATTTCGTTCATTAACGAAATCGCGGGTATCTGCGAAAGGGTGGGGGCCGACGTGCGCGAGGTGCGCATCGGCATCGGCTCGGACCAGCGCATCGGCTACCATTTCATCTACCCCGGCGTGGGCTACGGCGGCTCATGCTTTCCCAAGGACGTCAAGGCGCTGATCCACACCGCGCGCGAAGCAGGGGCCGTGCCCCAACTGCTGAACGCCGTGGAAGACGTCAACGCCCGCCAGAAGGTGTCCATGGCCCGGCGCGTGCGCGACTACTTCGCGCCGCAGGGCGGGGTTGCGGGCAAGACGTTGGCCCTGTGGGGCCTGGCCTTCAAGGCCAACACCGACGACATGCGCGAGGCTGCGGCCCTGTCCATCATCAACGACCTGACCTCCCACGGCATGCGGGTGCGGGCCTTCGATCCGGTGGCGTCCGAGAACGCCGCGAAGCTCATTGGCGACAATCCGCTGGTGGAGATCGTGAACAGCCAGTACGAGGTCTGCCGGGGCGCCCAGGCGCTGCTGGTGGTCACCGAGTGGAACCAGTTCCGCAACCCCGACTTCGAACGGGTGAAGGAGTTGCTGACCGCGCCGGTGCTGTTTGATGGGCGCAACCTGTATTCGCCCTCGTTCATGGGCGAGCAGGGCTTTGCCTACTTCTGCGTGGGCCGGGCCGCCAGCCTGTAACAGGGCGACATTGAAAATGTTAGCCCCTCGCCGGAGTTTCCGGCGGGGGGCTTTGTCTTGCTAGGGGAAAGCGTTTGTGTGGATTCCCCTCTTCACCCCTTATAGTAAGGCGTTGTATGTTTGTATGAAAACTGCCATTGTCATATTTAAAATGGTAACGCATGTGGATTATGGATATCTTCAAATAATTGAATATTGAGGTGTATATGGAGCGTTATTGCGGTGATGATAGGCTTAGACATCATGTAGTTTTTGAAAGAAAAACTGACATGTCGTGTGTGTTTTGTGGTGCGCATGCTGAAACAAGAGAACATACACCGTCAAAGGTTTTTTTATCTAAACCGTATCCGGAAAATTTGTCAGTTGTACCTTCATGTGGAGAGTGCAATAATTCATTTTCAAGTGATGAGCTGTACACGTTTTTGGTCATAAAATTGCTTGTTGATGGATATTTCCCACAATTAAATGTAGTAGATAGTTATGTTCATGGTAAACTTAAAGATACAAGAGAGGGAATTGATGCTATAAATAGCACAAATATGTATTTTAATAAAAAAGTAAAAGATAAAAATTGTATTTTTTTTGATGCAAGAGTAGATAGAGTGCTGAAAAAACTTGCTGTGTGCCATGCAACGCATGATTTAAGTGATGGATATTATAAATTTTCGAGAGGTTTTAGAATGTCATTGTGTTGCTTTGATATTTTGCCGAATATGTCGGAGTCGGAAAAAGATTTAATAGATAGTATAGAGCCTGTGCTGTTGTTTCCAGAAATTGGCTCCATGGGATATGAGCATATATTTGCACTTGATACCAAATTGACTTCTGTTGAAACTGGCGAAGAAAAAATAATTCAAAGCTGCGTTATCATTTGGAATGAAGTTCAAGATGGTAGTTATAGGTATATTTGTGCTCATAAGATCGACGCATTGTTGGTTAAGATTGTTATTAGCGAATTCCTCTATGCTGTAGTTATATTCACTGAAGTGGAAAATGAATCAGAACGATAGTTGGATGTATTCATGGAGGGCAAGGGAGGGGCTGTCAGGCTTGCGCTCGGGGGGGGGTAGCTATATCAGCATTTTTATGAAGTATTGTTTTCTTCCGCCCGCATTGTGCCCGTGCTGGCCGCAGCACGCGGAAAGGGCCGCATCCCATGGTCGGGATGCGGCCCTTTCCGCGTGGCCGTCATCAGAATCCCGCTGGCGGCTCTGATGGCGGGTGTGCCCGGGCGGCGTCTGGCGTGTTGCCTAGGGGCGCCGGTCCAGGCTGCGTCTACAGGACCGCAGTTGCAGCTCCTGCAGGATCAGCCGTTCGTACTCCACGGAGTGCTGCGGCTGCACGTTGAAATCTTCTTCCAGAAATTTTTCGAGGAACTGGGTCTCCTCCCAGAAATCGAGCAACTCCTCGTCACCGAGAGCCTTTATTTGCAGGGCGAGGGGCAGGTCGTCGGGGAAGGGGAACATATGCGCCATCGGCAGCATTCCTCCGCATCGGTGGACGTTGTGGTGCCGGGGCGGTCGCCGGGCCGGCCGCCTGCCTCTCATAGGACGTCTCTGGTCGCTCGTGCAACCGCCCGTGCGGTCCGGTGGCGTCACCGTTTCCGCATGCTCGCACCGGGCGCGCCCACCTGTGGGCGGGGCGCGCTCGGCTGGTCCCTAGGTGCTCGCGCACGTGCGCATGGCGCACGACCAACGCGCGGGATGCGCGCGGCGTTACGGGGCAACGGACTGGTTGGGCTGTACACCCACCTTTTACGCCACGGCGGCATGATTATCAAGCCCCATGGCCGCAATGCGGCCCATCGAAAGGAATATGGCGCGGGGGTGTTGCTTGCCTTGAAAGATGATTCCGCATAGGATTATGCGAGCGGTCGCGGCGTTCGTCGCCCGGACTGCCGCAACTGTCGCTACCCGCACCAAGGAGCTGGTCATGGATGCAACGCAGAAGAAGCAGGATGATGAACTGCTGCAACTCGTAACGTTCAGCATCGGCGACGAGGAATTCGGGGTGGACATCCTGAAGGTGCAGGAAATCATCCGCACCATGGAGATCACCAAGGTTCCCCGTGCGCCGGAGTTCGTCGAGGGCGTCATCAACCTGCGTGGCAAGGTCATTCCCATCATCGACCTGCGCCGCAGATTCGGTCTCGACTCCAAGAGCCACGACAAGCATACCCGCATCATCGTCATTGAGATCAACAATATGATCGTCGGGTTCGTGGTGGATTCCGTTTCGGAGGTGCTGCGCATTCCCGCGAGCACGGTCGAGCCGCCGCCACCGGTGGTTGCGGGGCTCGAGTCGGAGTACATCAGCGGCGTGGGCAAGTTGCAGGATCGCCTGCTGATCCTGCTGGACCTCGACAAGCTGCTGTCCAACGACGACATGAGCGTACTGGGCCACATCTAGGCATTTCCCCGTTCTCGCACGCGCCCCGGCGGCTTCGGCCCCGGGGCGCTGCGCATTGGAAGGGGGGGCACCAGCCCATTGCGCAGCATGGCCGGACCGGATAGTGTCCCGCCCTGCGCGCGGCACGTGCCGTGCGCACCACACGACAACCACGCCGCCTTCCCCCCGTGCCCGCGCAGCGTCGCAAAAGGGGCGAAGCGGCCTTTTGCCGTTCACCCGCGCACCCGTCGTCGCCCCTCTCCACGGGGCGTGGCGGGCATCGCCGCGCGGGGCACGGAGGCACCGTGAATTTCGAGCAATTAACTGCCCGGCTGGCTGCGTCCGGCCTTGCCGCACCCGCGTCCGGCGGGAGCCATTCCGGCGGTACCCATTCCGGCGGTACCCATTCCGGCGGGGCGCACGCCGTGGCCGAGGCCCTGCGGATAGAGGTGGCCCGCAGCGGCATGGGCGGGGCCGCCCGGCTGGCTCTGGCCCTGATGCGCGCCGGGCGCGACGTGGTCATGGTGGTGCGCGATGCCGCCGAACTGGCCGAGGCCCGCGCCCTGACCACGCTGTTCTCGCCCGAGCTTTCCGGTACGGACCCGGCGGTGACCCAGGCCCGCTGGGACGCCCAGTGGATCGTCTTTCCGCAGCACCCGGCGGGCACGCGCGGGCGCGGGGCGTGGGCCGCGCGCATGGCCAGCCTGTACGCCCTGAGCCGCCGCGAGCATCCGCGCGGGATCATCATTTCCGTGGACAACCTGCTGCCCAAGCTGCCGCCGGTGGACATCTTCGAGCACCACGAACTGCGGCTGGCCCGGGGCGAGGACATGTCGCCCGAACTGGTGCTGGACCAGGCCATCGACTGGGGCTTCGAGCGTGCCCAGATGGTCAGCCGCCCCGGCGAGGCTGCCCGGCGCGGCGATATTCTGGACATCTTCCCGCCCGGCTACGAAAAGCCGCTGCGCCTTGAATTCTTTGGCGATACGCTGGAAGACATCCGCCTGTTCGACGCCACCAGCCAGCGCTCGCTGGCCAGCCTGGAGGAGTTCCGCCTGCTGCCCGTGGCCCCGGTGGTGGGCTGCCGCGAATACCGCGAAGCCGCCGCCCGCCGCTGGAAGCAGTTGCGCAGGGACGGCGTCATCGACGGCGAGCAGGCCGCCGCCCTGGTCCGCATGGCCGAGGGCGAGGTGACCGGACTGCTGCCCGGCGCCTGGTACGAGAACGCCACCTGGATGGAAGACTGGTTGCCGCGCGATGCCGTGTGGCTGCTGCCCGACCGGGCCGACCTGTCCACCGCGCTGGAGGCCGCCCGCACCAACTGGGAAGCCCTGCTGGATCGCCAGTACGACGAGCACCGCCTGCGCCAGCCGCGCACCCTTGTGCTGCGCGACGCGGACGAAGCGCAGGCCGCCTGGCGTGGCCGGTCCGTGGCCCATTTCGAACGGCTGGTCATGGGCGTGGAGCGCACCGGCGTGGACCTGCCGGAACGGCGGCTGCACGCCTTCCGCGATCTGTTCGCCGCCACCCCCTCCGTACCCGTGGACGAGGACCGCCCCTGGCAGCGGCTGGTGACGGCCCTGCGCCAGTGGACCTCGGAACGGCGCCAGGTGGTGCTCAGCTTCGCCAGCGACCGCAGCCGCCGCAAGTTCCTGAAGCTGGCGGAACAGGACGGCGTGCGCCCGAACCTGCGCTATTCCCCGGCGGACCGGGGCCTGTACGCGCTGGTGGCGCCGTTCCGCGCGGGCATCGACCTTGCGTGGGACAACGTGCTGGTCATCGGCGAGGACGTGCTGCAACCCAAGGCCGACCGCCAGCCCCGCGTGCCTACCGGGGCCTTTCTGGGGCTGGACAAGTACGACGACCTTTCGCCCGGCGACCTTCTGGTGCACCGCGACTACGGCGTGGGGCGCTTTGGCGGGCTGCACCGCATGGACCTTGGCGGGGTGGCCAACGACTTTCTGTTGCTGGAATACGCGGGCGAGGACCGGCTGTACCTGCCCGTTGACCGCCTGTCGCTCATCCAGCGGTTCAAGGGAGGGGACGATTCCGTCCCGTCGCTGGACAAGCTGGGCGGTTCCGGCTGGCGGGCCAGCAAGGACAAGGCCCGCAAGGCCATCGAGAAGATCGCCGCAGACCTCGTCCAGATGTACGCCTACCGCAAGGTGGCCAAGGGCTATCGCTACGGTCCGCTGGGAGAGCTGTACCGCGAGTTCGAGGCGTCCTTCGGCTTCGAGGAAACCCCGGACCAGGCCCGGGCCATTCAGGACGTGCTGGACGACATGGAAAAGCCGGAACCCATGGACCGCCTGGTGTGCGGCGACGTGGGCTTTGGCAAGACCGAGGTGGCCCTGCGCGCGGCCTTCCGCGCCGCCGCCGAAGGCCGCCAGGTGGCCCTGCTGTGCCCCACCACGGTGCTGGCGGAACAGCACTACCAGACCTTCCGCAGCCGTCTGGCCGGGTTTCCGGTCAACGTGGGCATGCTGAGCCGCTTCGTCTCGCGGCAGAAGCAGAAGGAAGTGCTGCAATCCGCCGCGCGCGGGCAGATCGACATTCTCATTGGCACCCACCGCCTGCTCTCCGACGACGTGCAACTGCCCAACCTGGGCCTGCTGGTGCTGGACGAGGAGCAGCGCTTCGGCGTGCGCCACAAGGAAAAGCTGAAGAAGTTCCGCAAGAACGTGGACGCCCTGACCCTGACGGCCACGCCCATTCCGCGCACCTTGCAGCTGTCCATGTCGGGCATCCGCGAACTGTCGGTCATCGAGACCGCGCCGCCGGAACGCAAGCCCGTGGCCACCGCGCTCATAGAGCGCGACCAGAACGCCCTGCGCCAGATTCTGGAGCGCGAAATCGCCCGCGAAGGGCAGGTGTTCTGGGTGCACAACCGCGTGCAGGGGCTGGAGCGGGTGGCGGAATTCGTGCGCGGGCTGGTGCCCACGGCGCGGGTGGGCATGGCCCACGGCCAGATGGGCGAGCGCGAACTGGAAGACACCATGCACAAGTTCTGGCACGGCGAGCTCGATGTGCTGGTGTGCACGGCCATCGTGGAGTCGGGCCTGGACTTTCCGCGCGCCAACACCCTCATCGTGGATCAGGCCCAGATGTTCGGGCTGGGGCAGCTGTACCAGCTGCGCGGCCGGGTGGGGCGGTCCGACCGGCAGGCCTACGCCGTGTTCGTGGTGTCCGACGCCGAACGCCTGCCCGAGCAGGCCCGCCAGCGCATGCGCATCATCCTTGAGCTGGACTATCTGGGCGCAGGGTTCCAGGTGGCCATGGAAGACCTGCGGCTGCGCGGCGCCGGGAACATCCTGGGCGAGGTGCAGTCCGGCCACATGACCCGCCTTGGCCTCGACCTGTATCTGGAGATGCTGGAAGAGGAAGTGGCCCGGCTGAAGGGCGACCCCCCGCGCGAGTCGGTGGAGCCGGAACTGAACATCGGGCTTGCCGCGCACATTCCCGAAACGTACATTGGCGATGCCCGCGAGCGCCTGAAGTTCTACAAGGCCCTGTCGTCCGCGCCGGATGCCGCCACGTTGCAGGATGTGGAAATGGAACTGCGCGACCGCTTCGGCCCCTGTCCGCCGGAGTTGCGCAACTTCCTGGCCGTGCTGGTGCTGAAGCGCTTCCTGGCGACCTTGCAGGTGGTGCGGGCAGACATCCACCCCGAACGGCTGCGGCTGGTCTGGGACGAACGCCAGACCGTCATCGCGCCGGAACGGCTGGTGGCATGGGTGGCGGCCCGGCAGGGCAAGGCGCGGCTGGTGCCCCCGTCCACGCTGGAAGTGCGCATGGAGGCCGTGCCCGGTTCCGCCGCCGAGGCGGAAGGCGACCTTGGCGCCCGGCTGGACGCCATCCGCACCGAACTGGCGGGGCTGGCCGCCGTGCCTGCCGCCGTGCATGGTTCCGTGTCCGGCATGCAGCAGGCCTGAGCCGTCCGGACCCGGTTTCATCCCGTCACCACAACCGGAGAGCAGACCTGCCCATGGTTCCTTCATCGCCCCCGTCTTGCCGCATGACGTCCCCGTCTTGCCGCATGCCGTCGCGTTTTCGCGCGGGTTGCCGTCCCTTCGGTGGGGCGCGGGCCATCCTGCCGCTGTGCGCGGTGCTGCTGGTGCTGCTGTTGTCCGGCTGCGGCCAGGACCCCCTGCCCGAGGGCGTGGTGGCCACGGTCAACGAGCGGCCCATCATGCTGCGCACGCTGGAGGCGGTGCACGACATGAACAGCATGAGCTGGTCCGGTCATGCCCCTTCGGTGGAGCAGTTGCAGGCCCAGTATGGAGCGGTGCTGTCCGACCTCATCGTGCAGGAACTGGTGGCGCAGGCGCTGGAGCGGGAGAACATCGCAGTCAGCGACGCGGAAGTGGCCGAGGCCGAGGCCGAGGTGCGCGGCGACTACCCGGCGGGCGAATTCGAAAAGTCGCTGGTCGAGGAATACATAGACCTGGACCTGTGGCGTTCGCGCCTGCGCGCCCGCATCGCCATGCAGAAGTTCATGCGTCTCATCCTGCGGCCCACCATCAGCATTCCCCTTGAAGAGGTGGAGACCTACTACGCCGCGCACCGGCAGGACTACCGGCTGCCCCGCCGGGTGCAGTTCCTGGTGGTGGCCGGGCCGGACAAGGCCGCCGTGGACAAGGCCCGCGCCCTGTCGCTGGGCGGGGCCAAGCCCGCCGATGTGGAGGCCGCCCAGCCATCGGTGACCGTGCGCGAGGTCAAGATGCGCCGCGACCGCCTGCCCGCCCTGTGGAGCAAGGAACTGGCGGGGCTGGCGCCCCGGCAGGCCTCTGCGGTGAAGCAGGGCGAATGGGGCTACCAGTCGTTTCTGCTGGTGGGCGAGATTGCCGAGAAGCAGCTGGAGCTTTCCCACGCCTACCCGCTGGTGGAACGGGTGCTGCTGGAGCGCAAGATGGACGAGGCCTACGCCCGCTGGATGGAGGCGGAACTGCGCACCGCGCGCATCAGGGTATCTGCCCACCTGCTGCCCGAAGCCCGCGGCGCCGCGAAGGGCGCGGCGGCTCAGGGCGCCAATGCCACCGGCATGCCCGGTGTGCCCGGTATGTCTGGTGCGTCGGGCACGCAGGGACAGTCCGGGCAGGACTTGTCCGGTCAGGGTGCCCAGGGCGCTCAGGCGATGCAGCCACAAGAGATCCTGGACGAGGGCGATCCCATGGACGGAACCGCGCCGGGATCGGAACTGGATGCGCCGCCACCCGCCGAAGACGGCAAGGGAACGCGAAGTGCACCGGCAAACGGTGCACAACGCAAGACAAAGGCGAAATAATACGAATTGTTGCAGTTGATTGCATAAACGGGAAAAAGGTATTACATGCCGGGCTTGCCATGGTCGAACCGGTCGTGCAGGCTCATGTCGGCCATTCATGGCCGGTGACATGGCCAGCCGACTGGGCTGGCCGGGCTGGCTTGGCTGGTTTGATCGGTCCGGTCGAACGGGTCTGGTCGAACAGGTCCGGTCGAACGGGTCCGGCAGAGCTGGCGGCCCGATTGGCCTGACGTAACTGGCCTGACGTAACTGGCCAGTTTGCACTGGCCCGGCTGCATCAGCCTTTTCGCATCAATATGTTCGCACCGGTTGTCCGTCCGCCTTTGCGGCTTCCCTGGCAACCCCGTGCCAGTGCCGATTCCGGTCGTCTCCAACCACCAAACAGGAGTGCCCCTTGCGTTCGCTGCTCCGCACCTTCCGCCTTGCCGCCCCCGTCCTTTTCGTCAGCCTTGCCTGCCTTGCCACCGTGGCTGTCGTGGCGCCGCGGGCCGAGCAGATCAACAAGATCGCTGCCGTGGTCAACGGCGAAATGATAACGTTCTTCGACGTGCAGGCCCAGGCCACCCCCGAACTGATGCGCCTTGGCCTTGACCGCAACAACCCCGCCCATCAGGAGGCGGTGCGCAAGGTGCACCTGCAGGTGCTCGATTCCCTGATCTCCGACATCCTGATGAACCAGGAGGCGGAGCGCTGGAAGATCACCGTGCAGGACGGCGAAGTGGAAAACGAACTGCGCAAGTTCGTGCAGCGCAGCCAGCTTTCGCAGCAGGAATTCGAGCGTCAGCTGACGCAGCAGGGCCTGTCCATGGACGTCATGCGCGACCGCGTGCGCAAGGGCATTCTGCGCCACCGCCTGCTCACGCTGATGATCGCCCGCAAGATCGTGATCACCCAGGAAGACATCAAGAAGTACTACGACGCGCACAAGTCGCAGTTCGTCACGGACCGCACTGTGCGCCTGGGCCTTATCATTTTCGCCCCCACCGCCAACGCGGAAGCGCTGGCCGACAAGGTGCGCACCGGCCAGGCGACCTTCGAGCAACTGGCCGCCTCCGAGTCCATCGGCCCCAATCCCGGCTCCGGCGGCGACATCGGCACCCTGAAGTGGACCGACCTTGCCCCGGCCTGGAAGGAAGCCCTGGACGGCCTGAAGGCCGGTGAAACGAGCCCTGTCATACTGGTGGAAGGCCGCAAGGCCATGCTGAAGCTGGTGGCGGTGACCACGGGCCGTTCGCAGACCGTGGAGGAAGCCACCCCGGAGATCGAGAACATCCTGCGCGAACCCAAGATGCAAGAACGCTTCACCGAGTACACCAAGCAGTTGCACGACAAGGCCGTCATCGACATTCGCATCTAGATTCCGCATGCGTCCCGACCGGTGCGTGCGGCCCGGTCGGGACGCATTGTCGCAGGTTGACACAGCCAAGGAGAGGAGATGGCACTCAAGGAACTCGGCATCGCCCTGCGCGAGGCTCGCGAGGCGAAAGGCCTCGACATCGACGACGTGGCGATCCGGATCAAGGTTTCCGCCCGCGTGCTGCGCGCCATAGAAGATGGCCAGCAGGACCAGCTGCCGCACTCGGTGTACGCGCGGGGCTTCATCAAGTCCTATGCGACGGTGCTGGGCGTGGACAACGACCTGGTCATGCGCGTGGTGGACGAGACCTATCCCTTTGAAGTGCCGGAGGACCTGCTGCCGGAAGCCGTGGTTGCCCAGCCCCAGGCGCGCGGGCGCACCGGCCTTTCGCTGGTTGTGCTGGCGCTGGTCCTGCTGACGCTGCTGGCGGCCCTTGGCGGCGTCTGGTACTACCGCCAGCAGGCCTCGCGCGAGGCGGACCTGCCCAAGGTGGCGCAGCCTGCCCAGCCCGCCCAGCCCACGGTGACGCAGTCTGACCCGCAGACCGACCCCCAGCCTGCACCGTCGCAGGACGCGGTGCCCGCACCCGATGCCGCCCCGGCCTCCAACGCCACCAATGCCACGGTTTCCGCCGTGGCTCCGTCCGTGAACGGAACCTCGCCTGCCGCGGGTTCCGCAACGCAGCCCGCGCGCACCGCCCCCGTTGCGGCGGGGTCTTCCGCCGCGCAGGCTCCCGCGCCTGCCGCGCAAGCCGTCGCACAAGGGGCAACCCCGGTCGCGGCCCCGGCAACGCCCGCAGCGCCCGCCGCTGCCGTGGCCGGTCCGCAGGGCGGTGTGTTCGACAGCGAAGCAGCCGCCACGAGCGGCGCCGACACCGACGGCTCCATGCTGGCGGGCGGCACGCACCGCATCGTGGTCATTGCCCTGGCCGACTGCTGGGTGCATTCCAGCGCGGACGATTCCGACGTGCGCCAGTTCTCGCTGCACAAGGGCCAGACCTTTGCGCTGACCTTTTCCAAGCGCCTCACGCTCAAGCTCGGCAACGCGGGCGGGGTGCGCATCCGCTACAACGGCCAGGAACAGCCCGCGCCCGGCGATATGGGCCAGGTGCGGACCCTGGTGTTTCCGCCGCAGGCGCAATAGCGGACAGTGTATCTGGTCGGCAGCCCGGCGCCGACCACGCCGACCCAACCACGCCCGCAAGGGCAGGGCAGCCATGGAGTTTTCGGAACAGGTGCTGATCGTCCGCACCGGACGGTTCAGGGAAGCGGACCTTTGGGTCCGCTTCCTGTCTCCGACACGCGGCCTGCTCACCGCCTTCGCCTTCGGCGGCTGCCGCAGCCGCAAGCGCTTCTGCGGCTGTCTCGACCTGTTCAACCGCTCGCTCTTGCGGATAAAGTCCACGCGCGGCGGGCAGTACCTGTCCATTCAGGAAGGTACCCTGCTGCGCGGACCGGACCGCCTGCGCCGCGACTGGCCGCGCTTTGGCGCGGCGGTAAACTGTCTGAAATTTCTCGAAGCCCTGGGCTGCGGCCCGGAAGGGGCTGCGGCCACCCATCAACTGGTCGAGGATGTACTGGAACTGCTGGAGGGCGGCGGCCCCGTGCCCGACATGCTGCCGGTGCTGTTCCGGCTGCGCCTGGCGGCGGAGCAGGGCTACGCGCCCCGCATGGACAGTTGCGCCACCTGCGGCGCGGACCTGACCCGCGCGGCGGGCGCGGCCTTTCTGGTGCAGGAGGGTGTTGCCCAGTGCGATGCCTGCGCGCCCTTGCCGGGTCCGCGCGTGCGGGTGGAGCGTGAAGCGCTTGACGTGTTGCGCTTTGTGCAGGAGAATTCGCCGCTTCTGTGGCCGGGCGTGTTGCCCCCGGCACCGGGGATGGGCGATGTGATGCCGGAGCAGGGGGATACCCCCCGGATGTTTGCCGCGACGACTCCATCGGTGCCCCATCTGGCGCCGGGCGGAAATGTGCCGGAAGCCCATGCGGCCATGCCCGATGCCTCCGGCGCGTACGGGACGGAGTACGATCTGCTCCCGCCGGACATGAGCCCCCGTGCCGATTCCGCCCGCAACGGCTTTGCGGGCGGGGCATCGCCCCGGTTCATGGAGGGGCGTTTTCCGGGCAACCTGTCGGGGCTGGCCTTTGGCGACGGCGGGCACGGCTCGCTGGACGACTGCCTGTGCCGTTTGCCGGACAGTGCTCTGGCGGACAGTGCTTTGGCGGACAGTGTTCTGGCGGACGGCGTGCCGCCGGACAGTGGCCAGACCGTCGGGACCGCTTCCGCACCACAGCCGGCCCGGGAGGCTCCGCGCCCCCTGTGGAACGGCAGCATGGTGTTCGAGAGCGATCCGTTCGGGCCGGTGCTCGGCAGCGAAGACATGGGCGTCACGGATATGGGCGCCTCGAACATGGGCGGTGGTGACCGGGCTGCCGGGCCAGCGGCACGGCAGCAGGAAATTTCGGGGGCGGGGCGCGGTGCCGATGCGTCGGTGCCGCAGCGTCCCTCCGCGTCGATGGCATCAGTGGCGGAGGATTCCGCCCGTGGAGTCAATCGGGCCAATCTGGCCGGTCCGGTCTATCTGGCAGTCTCGCCCGATGCGGTCGGCACGCAGAATCTCGTCGACGCACGAAACAGGGCCGCCGTGCGGCGGCAATGCACCCGCGCGGTGGAAGGGTTCATCCAGTTTCATATCGGCCTTGCGTGGGACAACGGGTGGTTCCGCCGCCTGTAGCGCGGGGCCGCATGCCGGGCCAGCGAGACGAGGCGGACCAGCCAGAAGAGGCGGGCCAGCCCTTGCAGTGGTCCGGCCACCAACGGCAACAGTCAGGTCAAGTCAGGATAATCAGGGGTACAGCATGCATTTTCAGGACGTCATCCTCACCTTGCAGAACTTCTGGGCCAAGCGGGGCTGCGTGATCATGCAGCCCATCGACGTGGAATGCGGGGCCGGTACCTTCAACCCCTCGACCTTCCTGCGCGTCATCGGGCCGGAGCCGTGGAACGTGGCCTACGTGGAACCTTCGCGCCGTCCCACCGATGGCCGCTACGGTGAAAACCCCAACCGGCTCCAGCACTACTTCCAGTTTCAGGTCATCCTGAAGCCATCGCCCGACAACGTGCAGGACATCTATCTGGACAGCCTGCGCGCCCTCGGCATCGACCCGGCGGCCCACGACATCCGCTTCGTGGAGGACGACTGGGAATCGCCCACCCTGGGAGCCTGGGGCCTTGGCTGGGAAGTGTGGCTGAACGGCATGGAAGTGACTCAGTTCACCTACTTCCAGCAGGTGGGCGGCATAGACCTTGCCCCCACCAGCGTGGAAATCACCTACGGGCTCGAGCGGCTGTGCATGTACCTGCAGGGCAAGGAATCGGTCTACGACCTTTCGTGGAACGACCGGGTGACCTACGGGAACATCTACCACCAGAACGAGGTGGAACAGTCGAAGTACAACTTCGAGGCCAGCAACCCCAAAATGCTGCTGGACCAGTTCAACGCCTGCGAGGCCGAGTGCAAGCGGCTGTGCGACGAAGGGTTGTTGTGGCCCGCCTACGACTACTGCCTGAAGTGCTCGCACACCTTCAACCTGCTTGACGCGCGCGGGGCCATCTCCATCACCGAACGCACCGGCTACATTGGCCGCGTGCGTGCCCTGGCCTCTGCCGTGGCGCGGCTGTATGCCGCCCAGCGCGAGGAACTCGGGTATCCCATGCTGGCTTCCGCCCGCTAGTCCGGAACAAGAAGGAAGGACGTGAGCATGTCGCAATTCGTGCTTGAAATAGGTTTCGAGGAACTGCCCTCCCGTTTCCTGCCCGGCCTGGAGCGGGAACTGGCGGAACGCTTTGCCCGCGCGCTGGACGACGACGGGGTGGAGCATGAATCCATCCGGGTGCTGACCACCCCCCGCCGCGCCGCTGTGCTCATCGAGGGCATCAACCCCGTGCAGCGCGAGGCGGAAGAGGTTGTGCCCGGCCCGCCGGTGCGCGTGGCCTTCGACGCCGAAGGCAAGCCCACCAAGGCGGCGGAAGGCTTTGCCCGCACCCAGGGCGTGGACATGGCCGACATTTTCACCCTGTCCACGGACAAGGGCGAATACATCGCCGTGCGCAAGCGCACCGGCGGGGCCAATGCGGCGGATCTCATCGCCACGGCGTGTCCGGCCGTCGTGGCCGCGCTGCCGTTCCCCAAGCGCATGCGCTGGGGCAGCGGAGACTTCACCTTCGGTCGCCCGCTGCGCTGGCTGCTGGCCCTGTTCGACGACGCGGTGGTGCCCTTCGAGGTGGGCGGCGTTGTTTCCGGCGGGGTCACCTGGGGCCATCGCATCCACGGGGCCGGTCCGCTGGTGGTGAAATCCGCCGACGACTACCTGAACGTGGTCATCGAGAAGGGCGGCGTCACGCCAGATCCGGCTGAACGCCGGGCCATGATCCTGGCGGGCGGCAACGCCGCCGCAGAGGCTGCGGGCGGGCGCATTCTGTGGAAGGAAAGCCTGCTGGACGAAGTGCAGGGCCTTGCCGAGCACCCGGTGCCGCTGCTGGGCGACATCGATCCCTCGTTCCTGGAACTGCCGCGCGAAGTGCTGCTGACCAGCATGGAAAGCCACCAGAAAAGCTTTGGCGTGGAAGGGCCGGACGGCGTGCTGTTGCCGCACTTCCTCACCGTGCTGAACCTCACCCCGCTGGATGTCGCGCTGGTCAAGAAGGGCTGGGAACGCGTGCTGCGCGCCCGGCTGGAAGATGGCCGCTTCTTCTGGAAGACCGACCTTGCCGCCAGCTTCGACGCATGGCTGGCCGAACTGGACAACGTGATCTTCCTGGGGCCGCTGGGCTCCATGGGTGACAAGACGCGCCGTCTCGAAAAGCTGTGCGCCTGGCTGGCCAAGGCTGCGGGCGTTGCCGACGAATCGGCCTGCGCCCGCGCCGGTCGCCTGTCCAAGGCCGACCTGGTGTCCGAGATGGTGGGTGAATTCGACACCCTGCAAGGCATCATGGGCGGCATCTACGCCCGCCGCATGGGCGAGCCGGAAACCGTGGCCGCCGCCCTGGCCGAGCAGTACCTGCCCGCCGGGCCGGACAGCCCGGTGCCCGCCACCCTGGCCGGTGCGCTGCTGTCCATCGCCGACAAGGCGGACACCATGGCCGGTTGCTTCGGCCTGGGCATGATTCCCACCGGCGCGGCGGACCCGTATGCCCTGCGCCGCTGCGCCCTGGGCATCGCCCGCATCGTGCTGGAGCACGGCCTGCGCATCGACGTGCGCGAACTGTTCCGCACCGCGCTGGCCCTGTACGGCGAGCGCGCGTGGAAGCTGGCCCCGGCGGAAGCGCTGGTGAAGCTGGAGGAATTCTTCATGGCCCGGCTCAAGAACCACTTCATGGCCGCCGGACATGAAACCCTGCTGGTGGAAGCGGCCCTTGCCGCCGATACGCCGGAGGGCGCGGGCATCGATGTGCGCGCCGCCGGGGCACGTCTGGCCGCGCTGTCCGACTTCAGCCGCCGCGACGACTTCGGCAGCGCGGTGCTGACCTTCAAGCGCGCGGCCAACATCATCCGCAAGCAGGGGCAGGAGGGCGGCGCCGTGCTGGATGGCGCGTACAGCCATGCCCTGCTGGCCGAGGACGCGGAAAAGGCCCTTGCCGCGCGGTTGGAAGAAGTGGCTCCGCGTTTTGATGCCCTGTGGGCGGCGGACGACTTTGCCAGCCTGTTCGGGCTGCTGGGCGAACTGCGCCCGGCGGTGGACGCCTTCTTTGACGGCGTGATGGTCATGTGCGACGACGCGGCGGTGCGCACCAACCGCCTGAACCTGCTGAAGGCGCTGACGCTGCGGCTGGGTCGCCTGGCCGACTTCGGCGCGTTGCAGATGTAGTTTGTCCCCGTGGGGGCGGGCAGGGGCCGGAACGCAGGTTCCGGCCTTCGGCTTCACGCACGGGGTTGCGAAATTCACCGGAATTCGGCCAATGGCGCGGAATGCGGCGGCACGGGGTTGACAAGCCCCTGCCATGCGGGTATTGACTGGTTCCCCGTGTTCCAGCCCAGAATTTAACTGAACATATATTGCGAAGCCATTCGGAGGAGTTACCTTGGCTAACCACAAGTCTGCCATCAAGCGGCACAAGCAGAGCCAGAAGCGCGCCGCGCGTAACCGCGCCGCCAAGACCAGAATCAAGAACGTGGTGAAGGCCGTGCGTGCCGCTGTCCTGCAGAAGGACAAGGACACCGCCGCCCAGGCCCTGACCGCCGCCATGTCGGTGCTCGACAAGGCCGCCGGCAAGGGCGTCATCCACTGGAAAAAGGCGGCCCGCAAGATTTCCCGCCTGACCAAGGCCGTGGGCTCCGTCGAGTAGTCCCGCCTTTGCATCGCGCGTTGGCCCGCCGGATTCGTCCGGCGGGCTTTTCGCGTTTGCGCTCCGCGCGGCGCATGGCCACACTCGTCCAGCACCGCAGGCGCAGGGGCGTTGCAGGGGCACGCGCGGTCAACGGCGTCCACAAAAGAAAAACGCCCCGGTCCTGCGACCGGGGCGCTGTGCATTCAGGCCTGGAGGAATCCGGCTTAGACAAGCTGCTTCAGCAGGGTGTCCTTGATGGAGTCGATGGAGCCTTCGCCATCGAGCTCGATGTACTTGGTCACGCCCTTGGCGGCGAGATCCTTGTAGAAGTAGGCGGCGGCCAGGGTGCCGTCCTCGGTGTTGTAGTAGATGTCGTGGCGCTTGCCGATGGCGCCTTCATCCTGGTCGTCGGCACGGGCGGACAGGCTGCCGCCACACACCCGGCACACGTCGCCGTTGGGCTTGATGGCGTCGATGAAGATGTTGTTCGGGTGGTTGTTGTCGTTCTTGCAGAGGCGGCGGCCCATGATGCGGTTCTTGGCCACTTCGCGGGGCAGCAGGATTTCGATGACGTAATCCAGCTTCAGACCTTCGGCCTGAAGGGCGTCCCACAGCTTCTGGGCCTGCACCATGTTGCGCGGGAAGCCGTCGAGCAGCCAGCCGTTGGGGCCGGCGCCCTTCAGGGTTTCCAGCACCATGGGGATGGTGATGTCGTCGGGCACGAGGTCGCCGCGGTCGATGTATTCCTTGGCCTTCTTGCCGAGTTCGGTGCCGCCGCCGATGTGCTGGCGGAAGATGGCGCCCGATTCGATGTGAGCCAGATCGTACTTCTTCTTGACGAGCGCCCCCTGGGTGCCCTTGCCGCTACCATTGGGACCGAAGATGAGGATATTCACCCCGAACCTCCTTGTAATAATTTTCACGAGTGATTACCGCGAAGGCCGCCCCCTGTCAATCCATGCCCCTGCAAGCTCGTGAGAAATACGCGAAATGCGGGGGGATTGCACGGGCGTCAAATGGGGGGGGAAGGCCGCGTGGTGCTGGCAGGGCAAAGGCGGGGTGTGTGCAGGCAGGATGTGGGTGCAGGGGCTGGGCGAGTGGTGGAATTGGCCGACAAGCATGGATGGAGTGCCTGCCGCTGCGGAAACATCCCGGAGGCAGGCGCTCTTGTGAAAAAGGCGCTGTAACGAAGCCTGGCGTTGGAAGGGTGAGTCAGGCCTGCTCTTGCTGGTCTGGCAGGGGGGCAGACGCGCGAAACTCGATGCCCCCGGCGTCTTCCCTGCAACCGGCGTTGCTGTCGGATACGGGAATCACCCGCGCCGTCTTGCCGCCGGGAAACTGCACGCAGGCCCCGCCACGACCGGCATGCCAGGCCGCGTCCAGGTCCATCAGGCTGGCGGCCAGCGGCTGGCCGGGGCCAAGCCTGTCCAGCATGCGCTTGTACAGGCGCAGGCGTGCGGCGCGGTGCAGGCCGCGCAGGGTGCGACCGGGCAGAAGGATGCATTGGGGCGGGGCAACGGGTGACGCGTGCGGCGGCGTTGCGCAGGCCGCGCCGTGTGTTGCCGCAGGCCGGGGGGGGGCGTCCGCCCCGCGCTCGCCGTCGGCATGGCCAGCCTGCGCATGGGCCAGATGGCGGGACCAGTAGTCCGCATCGCAGCGGGCCAGTTCCCACAGCGAGCGGACGGCCTCGCCCAGTGCCGGATTTTCCGCGCGCAGCAGGGGCAGCACCTGATGGCGCAGCCGGTTGCGACGGTAGGCCGGATCGGCGTTGGAAGGGTCGCGCACGGGCTGCACGCCAAGGTCCGCCAGAAAGGCGTCGATGTCGCGGCGTTCCGTGGTCAGCAGGGGCCGCAGGATGCGCCGTGCCGGGTCCATGGCGGCCATGCCGCCCAGGCCGGGCCAGCCGGTGCCCCGCACCAGGCGCAGCAGCACATCCTCGCACAGGTCGTCCGCCTGATGGGCGGTGCAGGTCCAGTCCGCGCCGGTGCGCTGGCGCTCCGCCTCGAAGAAGGCGTAGCGGGCGCGCCGTCCGGCGTCTTCAAGGCCGCAACATTCCCGCGCCGCAAGGTCGGATACGTCTGCGCGCTCCGCGCGGCAAGGCACGCCCAGTCGGCGGCACAGCGCGGCCACGGCGCGGGCTTCGTCCGCGGATTCCGGGCGCAGGCCATGGTCCAGCACGGCGGCATGCAGGCGCAGCCCCAGCCGGGGCGCCAGCCAGCGCAGGACCAGCAGCAGGCACAGCGAGTCGGCCCCGCCGGAAACGCCAATGACCAGCCGCAGGCCGGAAACTGGGGACGGTTGCGCTTCTGCGGCTCCCCCGGGCTGCGCATGCCCGGGAATGCCATTGTCAGGCGTTGCCCCGCGCGGCAGTTCGCCGGTCAGGAAGTCGCCTACGCGCAAGCAGAACCGCGCCGCAGTGGGCGGCAGGTCCTGCAGGCGCAGGGGCAGCCGCTGCGGCAGCAGCGGGCGCGCCGTGAGGGCGGGGGAGGCGAGCGGGGTATGGGAATGGGGCATGGCTGGCCT
Source organism: Nitratidesulfovibrio sp. SRB-5 (assembly GCF_019931275.1). Lineage (NCBI taxonomy): Bacteria > Pseudomonadati > Thermodesulfobacteriota > Desulfovibrionia > Desulfovibrionales > Desulfovibrionaceae > Nitratidesulfovibrio > Nitratidesulfovibrio sp. SRB-5. The sequence goes on from NZ_JAIOTY010000001.1 coordinate 1,579,137, forward strand.
GCGGACAACAGGGAAACGCCCGGCGGAAGGACCGGGTGCGAAAGACCGGAAAGGCGTCGGGAATGGCTGTGCGCGGGCGGCGTGCCGTATTGCGGACAGGCCCCGGCGTCGCGTCGCCCCGGCGCTACACCGCTATGCCAAGGTCCGCCAGCAGGCCGTCCAGATAGTCGACCATGTGCGCCCGCAGCTCGGGCGAGGCGTAGGCGATGCATTCGCAGCGCAGCATGCCCCGCGCCCGCACCAGCAGTTCCATGCGCAGGGTATCCTCGTCCATCTCAAGGGCCAGGCAGAACGGGCCGCAGCTTTCGCCATGGGCCACCTGAACGGGGGTAAGGTGGTGCTGGGGCACGGGCAGCCAGTACAGGCCGGCCATGCCGCCGCCAAGGTTCATTTCGTCCAGCCGCGTGCGCACGGCGGTGATGTCTTGAGCGGTCAGGTCGTCGATGCAGTAGGTGCGCATGGGTTCTCTTATGCGTCGTCGCGTTGCTGCGTGTGCTTGCGGTCGCTGTGGGCGTCGTCGGGCACGTCGTCGCAGTCCAGGTTGAACATGCGGCGGGTGATGTCGATGTACCGGGTTCCGGCTTCTTCCTCGTCGAAGCGGCGCTTCAGGAAGGTGATGGGCTCGTGGTTCACCTTCTTGACGATGGCGCACAGCATGGCCTGCAACGCCTCGCGGGTGGCGTCGTCCACCGGGCCAAGGCGCTTCAGGGTGCGGGCCAGCTCGTCCTGGGCAATGCGTTCACTGCGCCGCAGCAGGTCAACGATGGTGGGTTGCAGGTCAAGCGACTTCAACCATTTGGCGAAGTTGCCCGCCTCTTCTTCCACGATGGAGCGGGCCTTGGCCGCCTCGTCGCGGCGCTGGGCCATGTTTTCCTCGACCACCTCTTTCAGGTCGTCGATGTCGTACAGGTAGACGTTGTCCAGGTTGTTGACGTCGGGGTCGATGTCGCGCGGCACGGCAATGTCGATGAAGAACATGGGCCGGTTCTTGCGGCGCTTCAGCACGTCCTTGATGTCCCGCGCCCGGATGATGGGTTCGTGCGCGCCGGTGGAGCTGATGATGATGTCCGCCTCGGCCAGCCGCACCGACAGGTCCTGGAACAGCACCGCCTCGCCCTTGAACTGCCTGGCCAGTTGCAGGCCGCGTTCGAAGGTGCGGTTGGCCACCATGATCTCGCGGATGCCGGAATTCAGCAGGTGGGTGGCCGCCAGTTCCGCCATTTCACCCGCGCCGATCAGCATGGCCTTGTACTGCGACATTTCGCCGAAGATGCGCTTGGCCAGTTCCACCGCCGCGTAGCTGATGGACACGGCGCTGGAAGCCACGCCGGTTTCGGTGCGCACCCGCTTGGCCACGGAAAAGGCCTTGTGCAGCAAGCGGTTCAGCACCACGCGGGTGGCGTTGCGTCCCACGGCCTTGCGGTAGGCGTCCTTGAGCTGGCCGAGGATCTGCGGTTCGCCCACCACCATGGAATCGAGGCTGGAGGCCACGCTGAACAGGTGGCGCACCGCATCGATGCCCTTGTGCACGTAGACGAAGGGTTCCAGGTCACTGCGCTTCTGGCCGCGCGCGGCGGCCCAGCAGTCCAGCACGCGCGTAGGCACGCCGGGGCCGTTGCCTACGGCCATGATTTCCACGCGGTTGCACGTGGACAGGATGACCACTTCGGAAATGTCGTCACCGGTGGGCACCACCCCTTGTTCAAGGACGGTACAGTCGGTGAGGGCGAACCGTTCGCGCACTTCGACGCTGGCGGTGCGATGGTTGAGGCCGATGAGATAGATTTCCTGATCCATGTGAACTCTGTGCTTCGCGGGGTGCGTCTTGTGGTCCGCTGGGTGCGCGACGGGCGGCGCCTGCTCCGGGTTGCGGGTCATGGTTCCTGCGGGGTGCGGCGGTTACTGCGGGTTGAAGCTGTGGTGCGTGGTCATCAGGAAGTTGACCCCCAGCAGCGAGAACACGCATACCGCGAAAATCCAGATGGCCATGACGGCGGTCTTGCGGCCCCGCCAGCCCAGCGCCAGCCGCTGGTGGAAGAGCAGGGCGAACATGCACCACACCACCAGCGAAACGACTTCCTTGGGGTCCCACGACAGCATCTTGCCCCAGGCTATGCGCGCCCACACGAACCCGGAAACCATGCCCAGCGTGAACAGCGGAAAACCCGCCATCACCGCGAGGTGGTTCACCTTGTCAAAGGCGGAAAGCGCGGGCAGGTCGCGGTCGAAGCCGGAAAGGCGCGTCTTGTGCTTCAGCTTGCGGTCCATGTACAGGAACAGCAACCCGGCCCCGCAGGCCATGGTCATCAGGCTGAAGCTGAGGAACAGCGTGCCGATGTGCAGCCCGAAGAACAGGCCGGACATGGCGGGCGGCAGCTTGCTTTGCACGTCGGCCAGCATGAACGACGAGACGTAGAACACCAGCGCCACAGGCGAGGCGGTAAGCCCCAGGAATTCCAGCCGCAGGCGCCACCAGACAAAGAAATAGATCAGCAGCAGGCTCCACGAGAGCATGCGGAAGTAGTAGGCCTTTTCCAGAATCTGCCAGGTCTGCCCCTGCATGGACACCCCCAGCATGATGGTATGCAGGGCAAAACCCGCCAGCGTCAGCCATTGCGAAAGGCGCTTCAGCCTGTCGCGCCGGGCCAGCAGGCCCACGGCGATGCATACCGTGCCAAGCACGTAGAGCATGATGATGGCGATGGAAAGCAGCTCAAGCGAGCTCATGCAGCAACTCCACGATGCGCGGATGCAGTTCCGCGGGCAGCAGTTCGGTCAGGATGCGTTCGGCCCCGGCGCGGTCGCGCGCGGCCAGTGCGTCGATGATCGGTGATTCCACGATGGCGCGGAACAGCGCCGTATTCTGCCCTGTCTCTTGCCCAAGCGCAAGGACGAGCGGGCGCAGGCGGCCCAGCAGCACGGTAATGGCGTCGTACCTCGCGCCGAACCACTGTTGCAGGTCCATGCGGATGCGCCGGGCCAGGGCCGGGCTGTGCCCCCCGGTGGAAAGGGCCACCGTCAGGTCGCCGCAGGCGAAGTGGGCGGGCACGATGAACGCCCCCGTGTCCGGGGCGTCGGCCACGTTGCAGGGCACGTTGCGCTGGCGGCAGGCATCGGCCACGGCGGCGTTGACGGCGCGGTTGCCCGTGGCCGCGAAGACCAGCGTGCAGCCGTCCACGTCGGCGGGGGCGAAGGGCCGCGCCTCGAAGCGCACGGCGGGGTGGGCCAGCAGGGGGGCCAGTTCCGGGTCGTCCGGAGCCTGCGGATTGGCGTCCAGCACCAGCACGCGGGCCGGGCCGCAATCCAGCAGCGACGCCAGCTTGCGGCGCCCCACGCCCCCCGCGCCCACCACCAGGCAGGCGCGTCCGTGCAGGTCGAGAAGCAGGGGATAATAACGCATTGGGGTCGTATACACGAGGGGCGGGCAAAGTAAAACCGGTCCGCCTTGCCGCCGCGCCCCACTTGGGCTAGTCTGCCGACAACGGTAGATGCGGACAATTCCCGCAACGACGCCAACACCTTGCGCATCCCATTACCCGGCAGGCACCCGCATGGCCAAACACCTCGTCATCCAGCTGGCCCGCTTCGGCGATCTCGTGCAGACCAAGCGTCTGATACTGTCGTTGCTGAACGAGGAGGGGGCTGACGGTGGCGGCACGCACGGCGCGGGGCAGGGACCGGGGCAGGGACCGGGGCATGCGGTTGCCCCCGCCCCCGAAGTACATCCGTCAGGGGTGCTTTCCTCAGAGGTGCATCTGCCCGAGGTGCATCTTGCGGTCGACGCCTCGCTGGTCGAACTGGCCCGGCTGGTCTACCCCGGCGTCACCGTGCACGGCGTGCGCGCCCACGGCGGTGTACCGCAGGCGGACGTGCTGGCGCACAACGCCCGCGCCTTCGCCGCCCTGGCGGCGGAACGCTTCGATACCGTCTATAACTTGAACAATTCCGGGCTGAACATGGCCCTCGCCGCGCTGTTTCCGCCCGATGCGGTGCGCGGCTACCGCAACCTGAACGGCCAGCCCCTGCGCGACCGCTGGATGCGCATGGCCTTTCGCTGGGTGGCGCACCGCCGCCTGTCCCCGGTGAACCTCGTGGACTTCTGGGCGGCGCTGGCCCCCCGGCCCATTGCCCCGGCGCGGGTAAACCCCATCGCCCTGCGGGGCGGGCGGGGCATCGGCGTGGTGCTGGCCGGGCGCATGTCGCGCCGTTCGCTGCCGCCCGATGCGCTGGCCGCCTGCCTGCGCGCCGTGTACGAGGGGCTGGGCGGCCCGCGCGTGACCTTTTTCGGCACCAGGGCCGAGCGTCCTTTGCTGCGCAAGGTGCTGGACCATCTGCCCGCGTCCGTGGCGGGGAACCACGACGATCTCGTGGGCCGCACCGGCTGGGCGGACCTGGCCGACGCGCTTGCGGGGCTGGACACGCTGCTCACCCCCGATACCGGCACCATGCACCTTGCCGCGCATCTTGGCGTGCCGGTGCAGGGCTTCTTCCTGTCCTCGGCGTGGTGCCACGAAACAGGCCCCTACGGCCCCGGCCACCGGGTGTGGCAAGCCACCTTGGACTGCCTGCCCTGCCTGGAGGCGCGGCCATGCCCCATCGGGGTGCAATGCCTGGATGCCTTCCGCTCGCGCGAGTTCCTGTCCTTTCTCTCCGGACGCCCCGGCGACCGCAACCCGCCCGGCATGCTGGGCATGGTCTCCACCCTCGACGACGTGGGGTCCACCTGGCTCACCGTGTTCGGCGAAGACCCGTCCGCGCCGCGCCGGGTGGAACTGCGGGCGCTGGTGGGCGAATACCTGGGCCTGTTCACGGGCGAGGAACTGACGGACCACGACCTGGCCCGCCTGCTGTACCACGAGGCGGACTGGATGCTGCCCGGCCCGGAAGGAGCGGCCTTTGCCGCGTTCGACCCGTTTGCGGACCAACCGCAGCGCGGGGCATGAAGGATTGCACCGACTGAAGGTTGAAGTTCAACTTTAAGGTTTGCGGGGCAAAACCTGCCCTGCGTCCCGACGTTTCCGTTTTCACGCTCCGCCGGGGTTCCGGCACGAGGTTCGCGCATGACCCAGCCTTTCGACACTCCTCCGTTCCCCGAATCCTCCGCGTCCGGCGCGTCCGCCAACGACATGCCCCGCCTGCGCGTGCTGGTGGTGCTGCCCATGTACGGCGGTTCCCTGCCCATCGGGCGGTATTGCGTGGACGCCCTGCGCGACCTGGGCCACGTGGTGGAAACCTTCGAGGCGCCGTCGTTCCTGGGAGCGTTCACGGCGCTGAAGGACCTGAAGGTCACGGCGGACCGGCTGGAGTTTCTGGAAAACTCGTTCCTTCAGGTGGTGTCGCAGGCGGTGCTGGCCAAGGTGGAAACCTTCGGGCCGGACCTGGTGCTGTGCCTGGCGCAGGCCCCGCTGAACCATCAGGCCCTCAAGCGGTTGCGGCGCGACAACGTGGCCACGGCCATGTGGTTCGTGGAAGACCACAAGGTGTTCACCTACTGGCGGGCCTTTGCGCCGTTCTACGACGTGTTCGCGGTGATCCAGCGTGCGCCCCTGCTGGACGAACTGGCCGCCATGGGCGTGCGCGACGCGCTGTACCTGCCCATGGCCGCGTTGCCGTCCTTTCACAAACCACTTGAACTTTCGCCGGTGGACCAGCGCCGCTACGGGGCCGACGTGGCCTTTCTGGGCGCGGGCTATCCCAACCGGCGCGTGGCTTTCCGCCAGCTGGTGCATCTGGACTTCAGGATATGGGGCACGGAATGGGACGGGGAGCCCCTGCTGGCGCGGCACGTGCAACAGGGGGGGGCGCGGGTGTCCGCCGAGGATTCGGTGAAGATCTACAACGCCAGCCGCATCAACCTGAACCTGCACTCCAGCATCCAGTCGCGCACCCTGGTTACCGGCGGCGACTTCGTGAACCCGCGCACCTTCGAGCTGGCCAGCATCGGGGCCTTTCAGCTGGTGGACCGGCGCACCCTGATGGATGAACTGTTCGCCGAGGATGAACTGGCCACCTTCGACTCCATGGACGGGCTGACGGCGGCCATCGCCCATTATCTGGCCCACCCGGAGGAGCGGCAGGCCATGGCGGCCCGTGCCCGTGCCCGGGTGCTTGCGGAACATACCTACCAGCACCGCATGCGCACGCTGCTGGAGTTCATCGCCCAGCGCCGCCCCGGCTGGCCCGCCCCGCGTGCCGCCGATGCGGGCCTGCCCGCCGACCTTCCCGAGGACATGCGGCGCGAGCTTGCCGCGCTGCTGGACCGGTTGGGCCTGCCCGCCGACGCCGCCTTTGCCGACGTGGTCACTGCCCTGCGCCAGCACAGCGGCCAGTTGACCCCGCTGGAAACGTCATTGCTGTTCCTGGACGAGTGGCGCAGGCAGTACGCCTGAAGAATACCGGAGCTTCTTGGCCGGGGAAACCTCCTGGCCGGGTAGGGCTGCCCTGCTGCCGGGTTCTCCACATGTTCGCTTTCCGTGTGCGTGCTTCCCGCACCCGGAACAGACACGTGCATGCGTGTGATGTGCACTTGGCAACGTCTACAGGATGGACTATGCGCCGAGGTATGAGCGTCCGCACAACCCACCGTATTCCGCGTTATCGGCGCGCCCGGCATGACCTTTACGTGTTGTGCGCGGCATGCGCGGCGGTGGCGTGCGCGGTGCTGCTGGCGTATTCGGTCCGCCCGGCGCTGGCTGATGGTCCGTCGTCGCAAACGCTGGTGGCCGTGTCCGACGAGTGGGCGCCGCGCATCATGCCGGGGGCGGACGGCTCCGCCGACGGCATCTGCCCCATGGTGCTGCGCCAGGTGGCAGAGGACATGGGGCTGGAGGTGGAGTTCGGCTTCATGCCCAAGCCGCGCCGCCAGATGGCCTTCCGCCGGGGCGAGATCAACGTGGTGCCGTGCGTTTCACCCATGTGGGAGGGCGTGCTGTCCGACGTGGCCGTGCATTCCGAGCCGTTCATGATGGCCACCGAAATGGTGCTGGTTCCCGCCGGGACCAAGGGGGTGTACCGTACCGTGCGCGATTTCGCGGGAATGCGCATGGGCACCATCGGCGGGTACGTCTATCACGACGGATTCGACGAGGCCTTCGAAACGGGCATGCTGCGCCGCGAGGATGCCTACACCGTGCCCCAGAACCTGCAAAAGCTGCGGGCCGGGCGTATTGATGCCATGATCGTGGATGACTACGAGGCCGCCTACTGGATGCACAAGGCCGGATGGGCCGAGACCGATTTTCGCGTGGCCTACGTGTTTGCCGATCCCGCACCCATCACGGTGATGCTACATGCCTCGCTGCGCGAGTTTCTGCCCAGGATCAACGCCTCGCTGGCTCGCATGCGCACCAACGGCACCCTGCGTGCCCTGTTCGCGGAATACGGTCCGCAGAAACTGGCCGCGCACCTGGCCCGCTGACGCAGGCCGGGCCCGCCTGTCCGTCCTGAGCTCTCCGGTTCACCCCGGTTTCATCCGATTTTTCCATTCCGGTGTTTTACCCGATCCGTGCACCAACCGCCCCAGGGAATCCGCCATGAAAGTCTACCGCTACCTGACCGGCCCCGACGATTCCGCCTTCTGCCACCGTGTCACCGAGGCCCTGAACAAGGGCTGGGAACTGCACGGCGGCCCCACGCTGACCTACGACGCCGAGCGCAAGCAGGTGATCGCCGGGCAGGCCATCGTCAAGGACGTGGAAGGCAAGGACTACGTGCCGGGCATGGACCTTTCCGCCCAGTAGCGCAACAGCCGGAGTTCGCCAGCGTCACCCTTCCTGCATCTCGCCGACCAGACGTTGCAGTTCGTGGGCCTGGTCGGCCAGGTCGCCGATGGCATGCGCCGCGTGCACCATGGCCTCGGCCATGGAGGACGAAATGCGGTCCACTTCCTTGATGGCGTGGTCTATCTCGTCGTTTTCCGCCGTTTCGCGCTCCACGGCTGCCGCTATGCTGTTCACCTGCGCCGCCGTTTCCTCGATGAGTCCCACGATTTCGCGCAGCGTCTCGCCTGATCGTTGCGCGGCCTGCGTCGAATCGTTGATGGCGCCCACCGCGTTGTCCACGTTCTGCACGTTCTTGCGCGTCCCTTCCTGAATGCTGCCGATGGCCTCGCCCACCTGCCGGGTGGCGGCCATGGTCTTTTCCGCCAGCTTGCGCACCTCGTCCGCCACCACGGCGAATCCGCGCCCGGCATCGCCCGCGCGGGCCGCCTCGATGGCGGCGTTGAGCGCCAGCAGGTTGGTCTGGTCGGCGATGTCCGAAATGACGTTCATGATCTGGCCGATGCCTTCCGCCTGCTCCCCCAGCACCGCCATGTCCGTCTTCAGGCTAAGCGCCTGGTCCTGCGCAAGGCCGATGCCGCGCACCACGTCACCGACCACGGTGGCGCCCTCCAATGCCTTTGCACGCGCGTTGTTGGCGGTGTGGGAGGCGTTGGTTGCGCTACGGGCGACATCCGCTATGGTCTCGCTCATTTCGTTGATGGCCGTTGCCGTGCGTGCCACGCTATCCAGTTGCGATGAGGTGCCGCTGGAGGTGTGGTCGATGCGGCGCGTCAGCTCTTCCGACGCCCTGGATACGTTGGCCACCACGGTTTCGATGCGGGATGCCGCCAGCATCATGCCCTTGCGGGTGGCAACCTCCGCTTCACGGCGGACATGTTCCGCCTCTTCCGTGGCCAGCCGGGCCCGATGGGCCTCTTCCGTAGCCAGGCGCTGCTTTTCCTCGGCGCCGGAAATCAGCCCCTTGAGACTGACGACCATGCGGCGCAAGGCTTCGGCAAGCATGCCCACTTCGTCAGCGCCGCGCACGTCCAGTTCTCGGTCCAGGCTGCCTTCACTCACCGCCTTGGCGTAGTCCACGGCCCGGCGTAGCGGCCGCGTGAGCATGAGCGTTATGCCCACGCCAAGCAGCATGGCCAGGGCAGGGCCGCCCAGCATGCCCGCCATGATGGCGAACTTGTGGCGCGCGGCGCTCTGCATCTCCTGCTGGTAGAGTGTGGCGGATTCCTTGAGTCCCTGTTCCGTCAGGTCGTCCAGCGCGGCGAACGTGGCGTCGTGCACTTTGCGCAAATCCGTGGTGCGCGCCAGTATCTCCATCAGGGTCAGGATGTCGCTCTTGTCTTTTTCCCATTCGCGGATGAGGTCGAGCAGGGCGTCGTTGCCCTTGCGGCCCGCGTCGAGCTGCTTGCGGAATTCCGTGAACAGGGCGTTTTCGCTCTCCGAGCGGGGCAGCGCCGTGTACTTTTCCATGGCCACGGCTATGGCCGCGCGCGACTGTTCCATGGCCGCGTATTGCTGCCGCGAGAAATCCGGCGAAATGCCGGGCACCAGCAGACTGCGCTGGGCGATGACGACTTCGCGGATTTCCTCCGCGATGCGCAGAAGGTGCGGAAAGCCGGGCATGCGGCGTGCCACTATGCTTTCAAGCGAATGACTGGCGCTGTTGATGCCAAGGTACCCGATGACGCCCACCCCGAGCGTTATGGCGGCGACGATCATAAAGGCCCCTGCGATCTTGGTGCCGATGCGCGAGATGCCCATGCCTCCCCCCTGAGGAAAGACGATGCCCGCGGCGAGCGGACGTCGAAGGTCGTGCGGACGCGGGGTCCGGGTTTACTGGTACGCCCCGCATCCCACCAGCAGGTCGTCCACGCGTTCCATGTACATGGATTTGGGCTCGATGAGTTTGGTCTGGGGGTTGGAGAACTTGTAGTCCTGCCAGAACGAGGCCTTGGTTTTTCCCAGTTCCACGCGCTCCTTGACGAAGTACTTGCCGTCGGGGTCGCGCAGTTCCATCAGGTTCTTGCCGACCTGTTTGGCGTTGGCCCCGTGGGCAAGGCAGGTGCCCTGCATGTCGTAGACAACCACATACAGGTCGCGATCGACAAACATGCCCTGCGGGTTGCTGATTTCCGCCAGGGCCTTGTCGCGCCCGTTGGCCTTGAGATAGGCCACGGCCTTTTTGACCATGGCGACGGCTTCATCCTTGCTGCCCTTGGTCTGGGCGCTCGCCAGCGTGCACAGGGTTGCCACGAGCAACAGGGCAAATGCCGCGCGCAGTGCGTATCTCATGATGGCTCCTTTGGCGGACGATGCCGCGTTTGATGGATATGGGCGGAAGCCATGATAGCTTGGCGGATACGGGCGGGGCATGATTACTTGGCGCCGGGGCTCGGGCAGGGGCGGGAGAGGCCGGGGACGACAGCGGTGACCCGGCGGGGCAGGCGGCATGGACAGAAGCGGCCACGCAAAACCGGCCAGAGCAGCTCGGTCCGCCTGGCCGGTTGTCTTCGCCGTGTTGGGTATTGCGTCACCCGGCGTCACAGGATGATGCGGACGTCAGGGATGGTTCTTGAACTTGTCCGCCGTATGCGGGTTGCCGGAATGGCAGGGGGTACAGTCCATCTTGCCCTTCAGCAGGGGCGACTGCTTGCCGGGGTTGTGGCATTGGCCGCAGTAGGTGACCGAAGCCGGGTCGCCGTGGGCCACGGCAAAGGCCCCTGCCTGTTTGGCGTTCATGATGGCGATGGCCTTCGCGGCCACGTCGGCGGTGATGCGCGCGCATCGCTCGCCGCGTTCCGTGCTCTTTTCCGCAAAGCCGGATGCCTGGCACCACCGGCCCACGGACACATGGCACAACGGCGAATGGCTGACGCTGGTGGGCAGCGCGCCGGCCACGCCCTTGAAGGCCGCGCCCGGATCATGCATGGGGAAGGCGGTCTGTTCGTACCAACGGAACAGTTCCGCCACCATGGGGTCGCGTTCCTTGCGGCCCCAGAACAGCGCAAAGGCGCTGGCCGCACCCAGCAGGGCACCGCAGATGGTGCCCCAGTCGGAAATGCCGCTCTTGCCCACCTCCAGCATAGTGAAGGGAAACTGGTTGTACGGCGCGCCGTGCTGTTCGCCCATCATGCCTACGATGGCGTAGAACACCCCGTAGCCGCAGCCGTAGCCCTGGTGCCAGTAGCCGTCATAGGCCACGGGCGCGCAGACTGTGGCATCCAGCACGTGGGGCTTCCACGAGAAGGGGGCATCCTTCTGGGCAAAGCGTCCGCTGGTGGCGGCCATGGCCGGTTGCGGCGCAAGGACGGACCCCGCGCCCGGCAGCAGGTCACCGGCAAGGCATCCCGTGGCGCACCCCAGCATCCCCATGGCCTTCAGCATCGTTCTTCTGTTCATCCGTTCCATGCTGTTCCTCCGGTGAGATAGGAGCGATCACTCGCGCTCAATGTTGGTCGTGCATCAGCAAGAGGCGTTCCATGCTTGTTCTTTTTGTGAACAATGTGAAACGACGGCGTGTTGCATGAAGCCAGGGGCGGTGATGGGTGCAAACAGAACTTTCAGGCTGCCAACCGCGCATATCGTGCCGCCAACCGGACATTGCAGGGGCAACTGGGGGAAAGGGCTGGCAGGGGAAGGCGGGGGAGCAACGGTGGGAGTGCCCTCGGAATGGCAGCGGCACAGGGAACCGAGATGCCGTGGGTGGGCTGGCTGAATGGGGAGTGGTGATGAAAGGGCGGAAAAAAGGCCGGAAGGTAATCCTTCCGGCCTCTTGGGGGTGGCAAGTACAGGTGGCGCTTGGGGGCGGTTGGATGGCGCGGGGATGCGTCGCGGGCCTGCCCACCGGCTGGCACTTCAGAAGCAGCCCTACCGGCGGCAGCCGCAGCTGACGGCGGCGCGCATGCCGCGCTCGCCCACGATTTCGGTGCTGATGCCCTTGTCGGTGAACAGTTCCAGCAGGATGCAGTTCTCCACTCGGCCATCCACGATCATGGCCTTTTCCACGCCTTCCTCCAGCGCCTCCAGGCAGCATTTCACCTTGGGGATCATGCCGCCGGTCAGGGTGCCGTCGGTAAACAGTTCCACGGCCTCGCGGGTGGTCAGCGAGCGGATCAGTTCCTTCTGCTTGTCCAGGATGCCCGCCACGTCGGTAAGCAGCAGCAGGCGTTTGGCGCGCAGCGCCGCCGCCACGGCCCCGGCCACGGCGTCGGCGTTGATGTTGTACGTCTCGCCGTTTTCGTCCACGCCCACGGGCGCGATGACCGGCACGAAGTTGTCGCGCTCCAGCGAACGGAGCAGGGTGGTTTCCACCCGCATAACCTCGCCCACCTTGCCAAGGTCGATGATTTCCGGTGCATGATTGCCGCCGTTGACGATCATCTCCATCTTGCGGGCGCGGATGAGCTGGCCGTCCTTGCCGGAAAGGCCCACGGCCTTCACCCCGCTGAGGTTCAGCAGGTTCACGATTTCCTTGTTGACCTTGCCCACCAGCACCATTTCCACCACGTCCATGGTGGCGTCGTCGGTGACGCGCAGCCCCTCGCGGAACTGCGACTGGATGTGCAACTGTTCCAGCATGCGGCCAATCTGCGGGCCGCCGCCGTGCACCACCACCGGGTTGATGCCCACCTGCTTCAGCAGGGCGATGTTGAGGGCGAAGGCCTTTTTCAGCGCCTCGTCCTTCATGGCGTGGCCGCCGTACTTGATGACCACGGTCTGCCCGTGGAACTGGCGCATGTAGGGCAGGCACTCGATGAGCACCTTGGACTGGAGCTTGGCGTAGGCGGCGGGGTCTGCGCAGCAGGACGCGGCCTGTTCGGTCTGGCTCATGGCACTCTCTTCGGGCGGTGCGCTACGGCGAGGTAGCGGCTGGGGTTCTTGCAACAGGGCCTGTTTCCAAAAGCAGGATTTTCGTCCGTTGGCAAGGAGAACACGTCTGCCATGAGGGAGGCCTCGGTCGTTGCGTGAGCGAAGCGAATTTTACGGATGATGCCGCAACCATGCTTCGCGCCCTACGGGGCGGACGCCAACGGGCGAAAAGACAGGTTGGGAGCAGGCCCTACAGGATGTAGCGGCTGAGATCCTTGTTGGCGCGCACGTCGGCCAGGTGCTCGCGCACGTAGTCGCTGTCCACGGTCACCCGGTCGCCGGAGCGGTCGGGTGCCTCGAACGAAAGGTCGGCCAGGATTTTTTCCAGGATGGTGTACAGCCGCCGCGCCCCGATGTTTTCGGTCTGGGCGTTGGTTTCTTCGGCAAAGGCGGCGATTTCGCGCAAGGCGTCGCCGGTGAATTCGATGTGCACGCCTTCCGTTTGCAGCAGCGCGGTGTACTGCCGGGTAAGCGCATTGTGCGGCTCGGTGAGGATGCGCAGGAAGTCGTCCTTTCCGAGCGCGGACAACTCCGCCCGCAGGGGAAAGCGCCCCTGCAATTCCGGAATCAGGTCCGAGGGCTTGCTGAAATGGAACGCCCCGGCGGCGATGAACAGGATGTGGTCGGTGCGCACCATGCCGTACTTGGTGTTGACCACGCTGCCTTCCACGATGGGCAGCAGGTCGCGCTGCACCCCTTCGCGCGAGACGTCGGAGCTTTTCTGGGTACTGCCGCTGGCGATCTTGTCGATTTCGTCGATGAAGATGATGCCGGTCTGCTCCACGCGTTCGCGGGCCAGGTCGGACACGCGGTCGTGGTCGATGAGCCGGTCGGCCTCTTCCTGCGTCAGCAGGTTGAAGGCATCGCGCACCTTCATGCGGCGGCGCTTGCGGCGCGAGGGAAAGACCTTGCTGAACATGTCGCGCACCTGCGAGCCCACGTCCTCCAGCCCCGGCATGGACAGTACGCCCACCTGCGGCCCGCCGGATTCCTCCACCTCCATGTCCACCTCGCGGTCGTCCAGCTTGCCGCCGTGCCACAGGGTGCGCAGCTTTTCGCGGGTGGAGGAGCGGCTGTCCGGCACGGAGCCGGTGCCCGTGGGCGGGGACGCGTGGGACGCATCGGCCTGCGCCGGGGGCTGGGGAATGGCCTGTCCGCCAGAATGGCTGGCGGAAAGGTCGAAGGTCAGGCCGCCCATGCCTTGTGCCGGGGCAGGCTGGGGCGCGCCGCCGGGCAGCAGCAGGTCCAGCAGGCGTTCCTCTGCGCGGGCCTCGGCCTTCACGCGCACCTTCTCGTTTTCCTCGGCCCGCACCAGGGCGATGCCGATTTCCATCAGGTCGCGCACCATGGATTCCACGTCGCGGCCCACGTAGCCCACCTCGGTGAACTTGGTGGCCTCCACCTTGATGAACGGTGACGCGGAAAGCTTGGCCAGCCGCCGGGCTATCTCGGTCTTGCCGACGCCGGTGGGGCCCATCATGATGATGTTCTTGGGGGCTATCTCGTCGCGCAGGGCCGGGTCCAGCTGCTGGCGGCGCCAGCGGTTGCGCATGGCCACGGCCACCATGCGCTTGGCGGCGTTCTGGCCCACGATGTACTTGTCCAGTTCCGAAACGATTTCACGGGGGGTGAGGTTGCTCATGTTCGGTATGCGCGAAGGCGGGTTGTTCGTTCTGCCGGTGGCCCGCCGACAACGCGGCAGGCGGCGGACGGCGCCGTGCGGGGCACGATACCAGCGCGGGCGGCGAAAGCCAACGCCCGCTGCGGCAAGGCGTTGGGGGCACGGCCTTGCCGTGATGCGCGCGGCCTGAGGCTCGCGGGCGCGAACGGGCACGGGCAGGCCGGAAACGAACGGGGAGGGGGCACGCGCGTGCCTCCTCCCCGTTTTTGCGATCAAGTGCGCGTGCGCGCTATTCCAGGGGCACGGTGCGGAAGAAGGTCTGGCCGCGGCGCATCAGTTGCAGCATCACCGCGCCGCGCTTCTTGCCGTCCTGCTCGATGACCTTGGTGAGGTCGGCAGCTGTGTTCACCGGCTTCAGGTTGGCCAGCAGGATGATGTCACCGGCGCGGATGTCCGCCTCGGCAGCGGGCTTGCCGCCCTCGACGGAAACCACCAGCAGGCCGCGCGCCTCTTCCAGCTTCAGGTTGCGGGCGTCTTCCGCGCTGACGGGGCGCACGCTCATGCCAAGCCCGGCGGATGCCTGTTCCTTGCCGCTCTTTTCCGGGGCGGCATCGCCGCGCTGGGCGGTCAGGTGTTCCGCCGTGCGTTCGCCAAGGGTAAGGTTGACGGTCTTGGTCTGGCCGTTGCGCCACAGGGTCAGCTTGGTGGAGTCGCCGGGCTTCAGCGCGGCGATGCGGCGCAGCAGCTGGCTGGAATCGGACACGTCGTCGCCTTCAACCTTCAGCACGATGTCGCCGGGCTTCAGCCCCGCCTTGTCGGCGGGTTCGCCGGGCATCACCGAGCCCACCAGCGCGCCGCGCGGTTCGCCAAGGCCCAGGGCACGTGCGGTAGCCTCGTCCACGTCCTGGATGGTCACCCCGATCCAGCCGCGCCGCACCTTGCCCTCGGCGCGCAGCTGGGCGATGACCCGCTCGGCCATGCTGCTGGGGATGGCAAAGCCGATGCCCTGGCCGGAGGCGATGATGGCGGTGTTGATGCCGATGACCTGGCCATTCATGTTCAACAGCGGGCCGCCGCTGTTGCCGGGGTTGATGGAGGCGTCGGTCTGCAGGAAGTTGTCGAACGGGCCGGAGCGGATGTCGCGCCCCTTGGCGCTCAGGATGCCCGCGGTCACCGAGTGGTCGAGGCCGAAGGGGTTGCCGATGGCCAGCAACCATTCGCCCACTTCAAGCTTGTCGGAATCGCCAAAGGGCAGCACCGGCAACGAGTTGCCCGCGTTGATCTTCAACAGGGCGAGGTCGGTCTCCTCGTCGGTGCCGATGACGTTGGCCACGTACGAGTTGGACTTGCCGCTGGCACCTTGCAGGTTCACGCGGATCACGTCGGCCTCGGCCACCACGTGGTTGTTGGTGACGATGTAGCCGTCCGTGGAAATGATGAAGCCGGAACCCAGCGAACGCTGCTTCTGCGGGCGCTGCTGGCGGCCATGGAATTTCTCGAACTGGTCGAAGAATTTGTCGAAGGGGGTGCCGGGCGGCATGTTGCGGAACAGTTCGTTGAACGGATTTTCCGCGGCCTGCACTGTTTTTTCGGTGCTGATGTTGACCACGGCATTGCCCGACTGCTTCGCCAGTTCGCGAAAGTCGGGCAGCATGGGCGCGGCCTGCGCGGCTGCTGCAAGCACAAGGCACAGCGCCAGCGCGGCGGCGAGGGTACGGGAAAGTGAGCGTGCCATGTAGGGCTCCTTGGCAGGGGGAGTTTGCAGGCGGCGACGTGCCCGCGGCAACGGCCCCCGATTTGGCGGGGCCGACTGCGTGAGATAATAGGGCATACCGGTACGATGTAAACACCGTGACGCCATTTTTTGTCCGTGGAGGACAGGGGCAGCACTGGGGGCAGCACTGGGGGCGGCCCACGGTGGGGCCCAAAGCGAGGCCCAACGTGCGTCAGGACAAGGGCGTGAAAAAAACGGGGGAACGCGTACGCGCCCCCCCCCGTTTCATCGGTCATTGTCGTACGGCTACTTCTTGCGCTTGTCCAGGGCGGCCTGAAGGGCGCTGCCAAGGCTGCCGAAGCCGCTGGCATCGCCGGACACCACGGTGGCCGGGGCAGAGGAGCGCGAACCGCGGCCGCCATCGCGGCCACCGGAGCGGGCTCCGTCACGGCTGCCTCCGCGCCCTTCGCGCGGCTCGCGCTTCTGGGGCTGGGCAAGCTTGCGCCATTCGTCGTCGTCCTCGCCGGTGGCGTCAGCCGGGGCCAGCGAGATGCGGCGGGCCTTCACGTCCAGGTCGCGCACCACCAGCGAGACTTCCGCGCCGGGGTTCAGCCCGGCGTAGGTCTTGGACTGGGGCGAGGTGGCGGCCACGGCGTTGGGCAGAAGCCCGGTGACGCCGGGGGCCAGGTTCACGAACAGGCCGAAGGGCGCGCGCTTTTCCACGGTGCCGGTGACGGTGGAACCGGCGGGGAAGCGTTCTTCCACCGTGGACCACGGGTCGCCTTCCGCGTCGCGCAGGCTCAGGGACAGCCGCTTGCGGGCGGGGTCCAGTTCCTTGATCCTGACGGACACGGTCTCGCCGGGGGTCACGGCCTCTTCGGGCTTGTTGATGCGGCGGGTCCAGGACATTTCGGAAAGGTGCACCAGGCCTTCCACGCCGGGCAGCACCTCGATGAAGGCGCCGAACGGTGCGAGGCGGGTGACCTTGCCGGTCAGGATCTGGTCGGCGTCCAGGCGGTCGGCCACGTCCTGCCACGGGTCGCCGGACACCTGGCGGATGGACAGGGAGATGCGCGGACCCTTGCGGGAATCCTTGCCGCCCTTGCCTTCTTCCGCGCCGGCAATGCCCAGCACCTTCACGCGCACCTTGTCGCCCACGCTCACGGCTTCGTCGGCCTGCTGCACGCGCGACCACGAAAGCTCGGAAACGTGCACCATGCCTTCAAGGCCGGGGGCGATTTCCACAAAGGCGCCAAACGGGGCAAGGCGGGCCACGGTGCCTTCCAGCACGTCGCCTTCCTTCACGTTTTCCATGAGGGCGCTCAGCGCCTCGGCCTGCTCGCGCTCCAGCAGCATGCGGCGCGAAACCACGATGTTGCGGCCGTTCTGCTCCAGGCGGGTAATCAGGAACTGGAAGGTCTGGCCGGTGAACGAGTCGGGCTCGGCACCGGGGCGCAGGTCCATCTGGCTGGCCGGGCAGAAGGCGCGGCGCTTCAGGACTTCAACGTTGAAGCCGCCCTTGCAGGGGCCGGTAACCTTGCCTTCAATGGGGATGCCCGCGTTCAGGGCGTCTTCCATCTGGGCCAGGCCCACCTGGCCGCCCATGGCGCGGGACAGTTTTATTTCATTGGCGTTGGCGGAAACCACGTACAGTTCCAGCACATCGCCCACGGCCACGGGCAGGTTGCCTTCGGCGTCCTCCAGTTCCTTGCGGTCCACAAGACCGTCCACCTTGGCTCCGGTGGCGACGAAGACGGTGTCCTCGCCGATGGCCACCACGGTGGCCTTCACCCGTTCGCCGGTGCGCACGGTTTCAGCCGCGCCGGAATGTGCCTCCAGCAGGTCCGCGAAGCTGGCGTTCTCGTCGAATGCGTCGTCACCAGCCATGTCCTGCGGGGCAGGCGCGGTGGTGGCTTCGGGGGCGGTGGCTTCCGCCTGTCCGGTTTCGGTGGTGGCCTCCGGGGCTTGCAGCCCGGTGGCTTCGGTGCGTTCACCAGTCATCAGTCCGATCTCCTTGAAAAGTGGCATGCGCCGCGTGGCGTTCACCCGCAATATCAGCGCCGAAGGGCAAGGGCAAGTGCGACGGTGTGGTTGCGTCGCCGTCAATGGCATGCGATACTGTAGAGAAATCGCCATTTTCGCAAGGAGGTTCCATGCTCAAAGCCAAGGCACGCCACATTCTCGTCGATACCGAGGATGCCTGCAACGAATTGAAGGCCCGCATTCTGGCGGGTGAAGACTTTGCCGAGGTGGCGCGCGCCCACTCCAAGTGCCCGTCGGGCCGCCGCGGCGGCGACCTGGGGGAATTCCCCCGCGGCGCCATGGTGCCCGAATTCGATGAAGTCGTGTTCACCGGTGAAGTGGGTACCGTGCTCGGCCCGGTGCGCACCCAGTTCGGCCACCATCTGATTGAAGTCACGGCGCGCTCCGGCAGCTAGCGCCGCGCGCAAGTGCACCGTGCTGCGCCCCGCTGTGCCATGACGCAGCCGGTGCACGCGCTTTCCCTTTCGGCCGCCAGGTCGCCCGCACGGGCGAAGTTCGGCTGGCGGCGGCAGGGGATGCACACGTTCGGGATTCAGGGCCTTCCGTCGTTTCCGGATAACGGCAACCCCGCAATGGGTGCATGCCGCCGGAATGGCGAGAAGGCCCTGGTATCGAGACTTCAAGGCCGCTCGCGTCGGGCCTTGGCATGACGTGACCGTGGAGCCGGGCGAACGCTTTTGTCCGTGTTCCCCACCGGTGTGCCCCACCACGGATTTTCCGGTGTTCCTCTCTCCGCCGGCATTCGCCGGTTCGTTCCCTTCCTGCAGCAGGTGCGTAACCACAGCCATTCCCCGCGGGTACCTTCATGGAAACTCCGACCGGCGCGCCTTTTCCCCCCATGCCCAGCATCGGAAGCCTGTTGACCATCATCGATGCCCTGCACGACAACGTCGCCATCGTCGGCGTCGATGGCGCAATGCTCTGGGTAAGCCCCAGCTTCGAGCGCACGTACGGGGTGACCAGCGAGCAGATCGTGGGGCGCACCACCTATGACCTTGAAGCAAACCGGATATTTTTTCCTTCCGTTGCGGCCCTTGTCATCAAGACAGGACAGCCCGTCACCGTCACGGAAGTCAATAGGCATGGTGCGTACCATATAGTAACCGGCGTTCCCATACCGCGTGATGACGGGGAACTCGGCTTTGTGGTGAGCTATTCCGTTGATTCCCGCTATCTTCTGCAAATGCATGCAGAGTACGAGAATATCAACGCGTTGCTCGAAAAGACGGAGACGGAAATTCCGGCCATACCCGGGTTCTGCTGTGTCAGCGATGCGATGCGCGGGATAGTCGAAACGATCGGCAGATTGGCCAGGGTGGACACCAGCGTTCTCATCACGGGCGAATCCGGCGTGGGCAAGAATGTTCTTGCCAGGCTGCTGCATCATTTGAGCGACCGTTCGAAGGGGCCGCTGGTGGAAATCAACTGCGCGGGCATACCGGGCGCGCTGCTGGAGTCCGAGCTTTTCGGCTACGAGACCGGCGCATTCACCGGTGCCCGCGCCGGGGGCAAGCCGGGGCGCATCGAACTTGCCCATGGCGGCACGCTGTTTCTTGATGAAATAGGCGAACTGCCGCTGGAGTTGCAGGCAAAGCTGCTGCAGGTCATCCAGGAAAAGCGGATCGTCAAGCTCGGTGGCACTCGCCCGGTAAGCATAGATTTCCGCCTGGTCACCGCCACCAATCAGGACCTGCGCGCCCTGGTGGCCAAGAAACGCTTCCGGAGCGACCTGTTTTTTCGCCTGAATGTCCTGCCGGTGGACATTCCGCCCCTGAGGGACCGCCCGGACGACATCCTGCCCATTGCCAGGTTCGTGCTGGATGACCTGAACGCCAAGTACGGCACGAAAAAGCGACTGGCTTCAGAGATGGAGAGTCTGTTCCGTGGCTATTCGTGGCCGGGGAATGTTCGGGAATTGTGGAACGTTCTTGAGCAGATGGTTGTGGTAAGCCGTGGCAGCATCATTGGGCCCGGCGATCTTCCCCGCCACATGCAGCCCCATCAGGTTGCCCTGCCTGAAAACGGCATGTCGCTGCGGCAGGCCCTTGAAGACATGGAGGCGCGCATCATCCGCGAGGCCTACGCCAGGCACGGAACCACGGTCGCCGTCGGCAGAGCCCTTGGCATCAGCCAGCCTTCGGCCGCCCGCAAGATATCCAGGTACTGCCACGGCAAATGACGGTGCGGGCGTTGCCGGTCTGCCCCCAGCGAGGGACGTTGGCTTCGCGGCGCCCCATTGGGGCGATGCCGGGTGATGCCATGCAGCGCGGTGCCCGATCCTGGCGGATCGGGCACCGCGTATTCTCGTCTGGTTCTTCGTCTAGTCCTTGATGTCCGGGACCATCTTCAGGAACTTGTCCGTGATGTACAGGCCGGGTTGCAGCTTCTCACCCTCGGCGGGCTTCAGCTTTCCAAGCCCGGTAAAGAACTTCACCAGATCCTTCTGCCACGCCTGCACCTGGCTCTCGCCCTTCGAGGCGTCGAACATTCTGAGCTGTTCTTCAAGGGTGAACACGGGGTGCATCAGCAGGTCCATCCGCGCCTCGTCCTCGGCCATTTGCAGCCCCGCCCACTTCAGGAAACGGGTATATTCCGGAGTCAGCCCGACCCCCTCCTGGCGCAGCATGTCAATGCCACGAAACATGATCTTGAGGAACCTGGCCACCACTTCCGGGTTTTCGTCGCAGAACTTCTTGTCCCCGATCAGGACGATGGGCACGAATCCGCCTGCCTTGCGCACGTCGGAGGCAACCTTCCAGTCCTTCTTGAGCCCGTTGTAGAGCAGGGGGGCCCAGAGCACCACGGCGTCGCCGATGCCCTTCTCGAAAGCAGCCAGGGCTTGCGCCGGGTCCATGTTCTTGACCACCACGTCCTTGTCCGTGAGGCCCATGGACCTGAGCCACAGGCTCATGGCGTAATGGCCGGACGAGATGGTGGTCACCAGAATGGTCTTGCCCTTGACGTCGTCGGGGTGGCCGTAAAGCTCCGGATATTGGGGGTTGAACCCCTTGGTCTTGAGGATGGGGCTGTCGGGGCGGACAAGGACTGCGTTGGCCAGGGAGTCGTCGTCGCCGATGCCGATGAGGTAGGCGTCATGGCGCAAGGCGGCGAGCATCATGGGAACCCCGCCCGTCGCGCCCAGCACCCACTGTCTGGCTGGCAGGGCTTCCACCTGCGCCATGCCGGAATCGAACATGTGGAGCTTGAATTCCAGCCCCAGTTCCTTGTCCCAGCCTTTTTCCTTGGCATACCACGCGTTGAAGGTGGTTTCTTCCGCCTGCCACGTGGTGTGCAGGACCTGGGGCGCGGCCTGCGCCACTGCTCCGGCGGCGAGCGACATAAGGAGTAGTGCGATCGGCATGACCAGTCTGAAACAGGTTGTCGGCAGCATTCGTGGTCTCCTCGGTTGGAGCGGTTGATGATATCCCTCGGCCAGCTTGCTGGGCAATCGTTTGAGGCGGTCGTTCTTTCACGTTGATGCAGTCCGTGGTGCGCGGTCTGCAGCGCTACATTCCTGTCCGTCTGTTCCGGGCAAGCACGGAAATGAATGCGTGCATGATGCCCGCGGCTGCGTAGGACGTGATCGATGCATGGTCCGATTCGGGCAGCACTTCCACCATGTCCATGCCGACAAGGTGAAGCCCTGGGCATGTTCCCAGCACGAGTTGCAAAGCCTGATGCGAGGTGAAACCGCCGATTTCCGGGGTTCCCGTGCCTGGTGCATAGGCGGCGTCCAGAAAGTCGATGTCGAAGCTCACGTACACCGGCACGCCCGGTTCAATGCGTTCGCGGATTCGTTCGATGGCCTTTTGAACGCCAATGCCGTGCAGTTCCCATCCGCTGATCAGCTCAAGGCCCTTTGCATGTGCGTACTGAAGGCTGTCGTGCGAGTAGAGGGGGCCCCGGATGCCGACCTGCGTGCTTTGCCGGGGCAACACGAGCCCTTCCTCGATGGCCCAATGGAACGTTGTGCCGTGGTTGTAGGGCTTGCCGAAGTAGTCGCTGCCGGTATCGGAATGGGCGTCGAAGTGCAGCAGGGCCACCGGCCCGTGTTTTTGGGCCACGGCGCGGAGCACCGGCAGGGTGATGGAGTGGTCGCCCCCCATGATGACGGGAACGGCCCCGGAATTCATGCAGGGAGCAAGGCCGTTCTGGATACGCTCGAAGCTGTCTTCCGTGTATCCGGGGACTATGTCGATGTCGCCGCAGTCTACCCCGTCGAGATGTTCGAAAATATCAACGTCCAGAACGCTGTTGTAGGATTTCAGGATGCTTGATGCCTCGCGGATGGCCGCCGGTCCGAAGCGGCAACCGGGCTTGTAGCTGGTTGCCGTGTCGAAGGGGACTCCGTAGACGGCAAAGTCGTTGCCTTCCGGGTGCTCCGCGTGTGGGAGGCGCTGAAAGGTCCGTACGCCGCAGAATCTGGGAGAGTGCAGTGAGTTGACCGGTTTGCCCATATGTTCTCCTTGTCCTGGCCGGATGGTTGGTCGGGAGGTGGCAAGAAGTGTTCCGTTGATTAATGTGCTGATATTGTTTTGTTATATTTGAACGGCTGCGCGGTGCTATGCGCGTGTGAATAGGGCCGCGCGCATGCAGGCATGCTTTTGAAAGCAAAGGCATGGTGCAGAAGGATTCCTGGCCGGTGCGGGATTCATCGTGTCTATTCAAAGCTGAATGGGTATATTCAGAAACGAGGCTGTACACCCCGTCGTTGTTGTCGAAACAGCCGGGAGAGGACGCGAGCGCCGGGCAACCACACCTCATCGGCCGCCCGTGGCTTGCGGCGGGTTGGCCCTGCAACGGGGTGGTTCTTTGTGCTCGGGATTGCCCGAGCATGGACAACGCGGGGAAATTCCATCATTCTTGTGACACTACTCTCCAGTCCGTGCGTGGATGGCGGGTGGCCCGCCTTGGGGGATCATCGTGCGACTGCCCGGCCCAGGCGAGAAGATGCCCAAGGCAAAAGCCTTTTCGTTTCCGGCCACTGGACGAGACCCGGCCGCCGCCTTATTGCGAGAGGAAGACATCGGCAGCCTCGCCCGGGCGTGTCACGCTCCGTGGTGTGGCAGATGCCCGCGACCCGGTCGGGCGGTTATTGTGCCGGGTGTTGCCCCAGCCGCCCTTTTGCTGTTTTTCATTCCCCGGCCTGCACGGGCCGACAAGGTCACTCTGGCAGTTACGGCCGGACCATCCGCCTTTCCGTGACGGCGCCCGGCCCCGCCCACCTTGCCCCCCATTTCCGGAGGTCATCCGCATGGCCAACTTCAAGTTGTGGAAAAGCGAGGAATTGCAGCGTCTGAGAAGCGAGAGCGACCGGATGTTCGACCGGTTGTGCTCGGGCCTTGGCCTGCCCTCGGTCTGCCAGCCGCTGATGGAACCGGCGTTGCGCATGATCGACACCCCCGATGCGGTGGTGGTCGAGGCGCAGTTGCCGGGCGTTACCGCAGAAGACCTCGACATCGTCATTACCGGCTCCATGCTCCTCGTACGTTGCGCCCAAAGCGCCACCTGCGGCATCGGTGAATCCAGCAGCCGGTATGAAAGCCGCTTCATGCTGCCGTGCAAGGTCCGCACGGAAGACGTGGAGGCGGAACTGGACGAGGGCGTCCTGCGCATCACCATGCCCAAGTGCCGCAGGCCCGAAGCGCGCCGTGTTCCCGTCAGGACCGGCCGGGCCGGTTGAGAAACAAGGAGGCACCATGACCACTCCCAAGAAGGCGACCAAACGCACCGCTGCCTCTGCCGCATCTTCGACTTCGTCCGCACACGTGCCCTCTGCCACGTCTTCTGCCGCGTCCGCGCCGGGCGGCGGGGCACTGCCCGCTGCCCTTGCGCCCGAACAGCTGCGCTGGACGCTGGACCCCGCAACGCTGCCCTTCGCCCATACCGGCGAGATGGACGAGCAGACCGACATCCTCGGCCAGCGGCGAGGGGTGGATGCCTTTCGTTTCGGCATGGGCATGCATGGCAAGGGCTACAACATCTTCGTCACCGGGGCCGTGGGCATCGGCAAGCTGTCCATGGTCAAGCGGCTGCTGGGCAACGGCGCCAACGGAGCGGCCACGCCCGACGACCTGTGCTTCGTGAACAACTTCAAGACGCCGGAAGAACCCATCCTGCTGCGCTTTCCCGCGGGCAAGGGCCGCGCCTTCAAGGCCGACGTGCAGGCATTCCTGGACACGGTGAAGCGCGATATTCCCCAACTGTTCGAAAGCCAGGAATACATCGCCAGCAAGAACGAGATCATCGAGGCGCACGACAGGAAGACCCGCGAGTTCTTCAAGAACCTCGAAACCAAGGTGCGCGATTCCGGTTTTGTGCTGGTGAACATGCAGATGGGCCAGATCCAGCGGCCCGACATCGTGCCCATCGTGGACGGCGAGCCGGTGCACCTGCTGAAGCTGGAGGAAATGGCCGCCAAGGGGCGCTTTCCGCGCGAGGAACTGGAAAAGCTTCAGGAAACCTACAAGACCCTGAAGGAAGAGATCGACGCCATCTTCCTGGACGTGCGCGAACTGCAAAAGGAAGTGAAGCGCAAGACCGAAGAGGTGGACCGGCTCATGTTCATGAGTTCGGCACGCGATCTCGCCAAGCCGTTGCTGGAAGGCTACGCCGACCCCAAGGTGCAGAAACACATCGAGGCGGTGCTGGGCGACATGGCGGAAAACCTGGACGGCCTGAAGGTGATGGGCCAGCAGGTGCAGGGGCCCATGGGCATGTTCGTGCCCGCCCCGGCGGAAGCGGTGCTGCACCCCTACCAGGTCAACCTGCTGGTGGACAACGCCGAGCTGGAAGGCCCGCCGGTGATCGTGGAATCGTTCCCCAACTACCGCAACCTGTTCGGCTCCATCGAGCGGGTCATGGACCGTTCCGGCCTGTGGCGCACCGATTTCACCAAGATCAACGCCGGGTCGTTCGTCAAGGCCAACGGCGGGTACCTGGTGCTGAACCTGATGGACGCCATCATGGAACCGGGGGTGTGGCAAACCCTGAAGCGCGCCCTGAAGACGTCGGAAATAGAGATCCAGACCTTCGACCCCTACTACTTCATCACCGCCACGGGCATTAAGCCGGAATCCATCAGCATGGAGGTCAAGGTGGTGGTCATGGCCACGCCGCAGCTGTACCACATGCTGCGCCACTACGACCCCGACGTGCAGAAGATCTTCAAGGTGTGGGCGGACTTCGATTCGTCCATGCCGCTGGACGAGGCGTGCGTCACCGAGGTGGCCAAGCTGATGAAGACCTTCGTGGCGGCGCGCAACCTGCGCCAGTTCGACGCCACCGCCGTGGCCGCCCTGCTGGAGCACGGGGTGCGCATGACCGGGCGGCGCGAAAAGCTGACTACCTCGTTCCCGGTGCTGCGCGACATCATGGAAGAAGCCGACTACATCGCCCGCGAGTCCGGGGCGGACATGGTTACCGCTGCACACGTGACCCAGGCGGTGGAAGGGCGGCAGTACCGCGCCGGGCTCATCGAGGAGAAGGTGCAGGAGATGATCGACCGGGGCAGCGTGTTCATCGACACCGACGGCGAGGTCGTCGGGCAGGTGAACGGGCTGGCCGTGTACGCCATGGGCGACCACATGTTCGGCAAGCCTTCGCGCATTACCGCCACCACCTCCATGGGGCGCGAGGGCATCATCAACATCGAGCGCGAATCGGACCTGTCCGGGGCCATCCACAACAAGGGCATGCTCATCCTTTCCGGCTACCTGCGCCGGGCCTTCGCCCAGGACAAGCCGCTGACCCTGGCGGCGTCCATCGCCTTCGAGCAGTCCTACGGCGGGGTGGACGGCGACTCGGCCTCGTCCACCGAGCTGTACGCGCTGCTCTCCAGCCTGTCGGGTGTGCCCATCCGGCAGGGCATTGCCGTCACCGGTTCGGTGAACCAGAAGGGCGAGGTGCAGCCCATCGGCGGCGTGAACGAGAAGATCGAAGGCTTCCACGAGGTGTGCAGGCGCAAGGGGCTGACCGGCAGGCAGGGCGTGCTGATACCCGCCGCCAACGTCAACGACCTGATGCTGAAGCCGGAAGTGCTGGATTCGGTTCGTGCGGGCACCTTCCGCATCTGGGCCGTGCGCACGGTGGACGAGGGCATCGAACTGCTGACCGGCGTGCCCGCCGGGGTGCGCGGCGCGGACGGCAACTACCCGCCCGATACCGTGTACGGCAAGGTGGATGCGCGGCTGCGCGAACTGGCCGAGGGGCTGCGCAGCTTTGGCGAAAAGAAGGACGAGAACGGCAACGGGAAGGGGAAGGGCAAGCGCGCCAAACCTTCCAAGGAGCCGATCAAGGATCCTGAAGACAAGAAGAAATAGGCTGCGCAAGGGCTGCGTCCGACGGTTTTGCCCCCTGCCGCATGGGGACAGGCCGTGGCCTGGCGCATGACCGCACGCTGGTCTTTGCATGACTGAACGGGCGGCCCCTTCCTGCGGGAAGGGGCCGCCTTTTGCGTGCCGGAGGATATCACGTGCGGAAGGACGGAAGGCTGACGGCAGGCAAGTGAGGGGGCAGCCGATGCATTGTCTGCAATTGCAGTGATGGCTGATTGTTCAATCATCGAAATGTCTGTAATTATTTATTTCACAATGAAGCCGGACAGGCGTCACCTGCGCAGGCGTCACGGAAAAAAAGCAATGGAGCGCCACGTAGTGCACCGAAGAAACAGCTAGTCCCGCAAATGCACAATGTCCGGCCATTCCGCCTGTCGCATCTTGAACGGGAGACATCATGTGATAAGAGGGGGTGACCCCTCTCCCGTAACGGCCAAAGGAGGACGCATGACCAACGAAGAGTATCCGTACGACCTGATGCAGGTCGTGCTTGTGACGCGTGACGGCAAGCGGCTGGAAATAGAGGCGCGGGTGGGGGCGCTGTTGTTCGTCGATGTGGAGTGCGCAAACTGTTGCGTCAGTTGTGATGCGCAGTCGTGGGACGATGTGCCAGGCATGCGCCGCCGCGCGGTGCGCCGGGTGATGGATGCGCTGCACGAGACGGTGCCGTTGCTGGCCGGGCAGTGAAGTTCGCCGGGAACGGTGCAAGGCCCTTCGATTGTGCCGAAGGGGTGTTGTTGGGGATGTCGCTTGACGCGGCATCCCTTTTTTGCCGCGCGCGGGGAACGGCAGCGGGCACCCCAGGCTGCGTATGGGTATGCTCAGGGGGCGCATAATATGGTTGGGGCCGAATGGCGCCCGTGCCGGGGCGTACGGCGTGTGGTGGCCGGTGAACGGCGTGTGGCGGCGCGTTGTTTTTCGGGTGTGCCGCATTCGTTCGTGCGCCGCCGATGAACGGCAAGCGGTGCCGCAGGTGGCCCTGATCCGACCTTTTCACGGTTTTTGTGCGCTTGCGGTGGCATGAGGGCCATTCACCGAAAGTGACGTGGCACTCTTTCCGCGTGACCGTACAACGGAGCCATCGACACCGGCGGCCCCGTGATGGCCCCTGATGGCCCCGTGATGGAGCATGACGGAACATGACGGCCCATCACGGAACAGGAGCCGCCGGACGGACACTGCACCGGCCCGCGCCCCCTGTACGACAGACACAGCGGACATGCGGCAAGGGCGGAACACCACAAGGAGGCACGCATGGCCACGATCACCGAAACGGCGGGCACCACCGGCATGACCATGGAAGCCCCCCAAACACACTCGGCCCCCACGGCACCGGTTCAGCACGGGGCGCCGCATCTGACGCATCTGACGCATCAGGCGCATCAGGCGCATCAGGTGCACCACCACCCCGACGAGGCGCAGTTCGCGGCGCTGGTCCGCGCCCGGTGGAGCGTTTCCCTTACCCTGACGGCCCTGATGCTGGCCATCTACTTCGGTTTCATCATGGTGCTGGCCTTCCGGCGCGACCTGTTGCAGGCCTCCGTGGGCGGCGGCATGACCCTGGGCATTCCCGTGGGGTTCGGCATCATCGTCATCGCCTCGGCGCTCACCGGCGTCTACGTGTGGTGGGCCAACCGTTCGTATGACGGTGCGGTGCGCCGCATCGTGGCGGACATGCAATCGGGCGTGCCGTCCGGCCAGCAAGCGGGACAGACCGTGAAGGGGGCGCACCATGGCTAGCGAATTCACCTCCACCATCGGGCAGCCCAATGCGTTGTCCATCGGGTTCTTCTTCCTGTTCGTGGCCTTCACCCTGGGCGTCACCTGGTGGGCGGCCCGGCGCAGCCGCTCCGCCGCGGAATTCTACGCGGCAGGGCGCAGCGTCACCGGGTTCCAGAACGGGCTGGCCCTTGCGGGCGACTACATGAGCGCGGCCTCGTTCCTGGGCATTGCCGGGCTGGTGGCGC
This sequence comes from Nitratidesulfovibrio sp. SRB-5, assembly GCF_019931275.1. Lineage (NCBI taxonomy): Bacteria > Pseudomonadati > Thermodesulfobacteriota > Desulfovibrionia > Desulfovibrionales > Desulfovibrionaceae > Nitratidesulfovibrio > Nitratidesulfovibrio sp. SRB-5. The sequence continues at coordinate 1,607,465 of NZ_JAIOTY010000001.1, forward strand.
TGAAGGGGTACGACGGGCTCATCTATTCCATCGGCTTCCTGGTGGGCTGGCCGGTGATGATGTTCCTCATCGCCGAGCCGCTGCGCAACCTCGGCAAGTACACCTTTGCCGACGTGGTGGCCTACCGCCTGCGCCAGAAGCCCATCCGCGTGGCGGCGGCGTGCGGCTCGCTGATGACCGTGGCCTTCTACCTCATCGCCCAGATGGTGGGCTCCGGCTCGCTGGTGCACCTGATGTTCGGCCTGCCGTACGAAACGGCGGTGCTGGTGGTGGGCGCGGTGATGATCGCTTACGTGCTGTTCGGCGGCATGCTGGCCACCACATGGGTGCAGATCATCAAGGCCGTGCTGTTGTTGGGCGGTGCCAGCGTGATGGTGTTCTTCGTGTTGCGGCACTTCGGCTTCAGCCCGGCGGAACTGTTCCGCGCATCCGCCGCGCGCTACGGCGACAAGGTGCTGGCCCCCGGCGGCCTCGTGTCCAACCCGTGGGACGCCCTGTCGCTGGGCATGGCGCTGATGTTCGGCACGGCGGGGCTGCCGCACATCCTGATGCGCTTCTATACCGTGCCGGACGCCAAGGCCGCCCGCAAGTCGGTGTTCTACGCCACGGGCCTCATCTCGTACTTCTACGTGCTCACCTTCATCATCGGCTTCGGCGCCATGACGCTGGTGGGGCAGGAGGTCGTCGCCGGGTTCGACAAGGGGGGCAACATGGCCGCGCTGCTGCTGGCCGAGGTGACCGGCGGCACCATGTTCCTGGGCTTCATCGCCGCCGTGGCCTTCGCCACCATCCTGGCCGTGGTGGCCGGGCTGACCCTGGCGGGCGCCACCACCTACGCCCATGACCTCTACGCCAACGTGTTCCGGCGCGGTCAGTCCACGGAAGACGACGAGGTGCGCATGGCCAAGCGGGCCACCGTGGCGCTGGGCGTGCTGGCCGTGGCGCTGGGCATCGCCTTCAAGGGGCAGAACGTGGCCTTCATGGTGGGGCTGGCCTTCGCCATCGCCGCCAGCGCCAACTTCCCCGCGCTGCTCATGTCCATCCTGTGGAAGCGCTTTTCCACCTTCGGGGCGGTGTGCTCCATCGCCACCGGGGCCACGCTGGCCGTGGGGCTCATCGTGCTCAGCCCCACCGTGTGGGTGGACGTGCTGCATTCGCCCTGGGGCATGGCCGCACCCTTCATGCTGAAGAACCCGGCGCTCATCTCGCTGCCCGCCGCCTTTGCCGCCGGGTGGCTGGGATCGGTGCTGCGGCCCGAGCCCGACGCGGAACAGCGCTACGCCGAACAGAAGATCCGCAACTACCTCGGCGTGGGCGCGGAGTAGGCATGAAGACCGGCGATCCTGCCATGGCAACCATGGCCCCTCCCGACGGGGAGGGGCCTTTGGTGCGGGAAGGGGGCCGGGCCGCGCACGGCCCGTTGTCCCTCGCCGCGCTGCCCGCGGAAACTCCGTTGCTGCGTCCCGTGCGCGACGTGCTGGAAGAATGCGGCACGGCGGCTTGCCGCGCGCCGTTGTACGTGGCGGCGGGAACCCCCCTGCGCGAGGCCGCCGCGCGGATGGCCGGGGCGGGCGCATCCGCCTGTCTGGTGCGTGCGGCGGGGGCGGACACCGGACGGGATGCACCGGGGGAGGGGGCAGACTGTTCCCGGGCTACGAATAGCGGTCCGGCAGATGTCCAGCGTCCGCCCGACGTTCAGCATCAGGCAGATTGTCAGCACCCGGCGGGCATCCTGACCGAACGCGACGTGGTGCGCGCGCTGGCGCGGCACGGGGCGGCTGCGGCTTCGCTGCCCGTGGAAGCGGCCATGACCGCCGCGCTGGTCACCGTGCGCGAGGATGAGCTGCTGTTCGAAGGCCTGTCGCGCATGGTGCGCCACACCATCCGGCGGCTGGTTGTCGTGGCGGCGGACGGCGCGGTGCGCGGCCTGCTGGAGGAACGCGACCTACTGGCCGCTGGTGCGGACAACCCCGTGCAACTGGTGGCGGACATGGCCGCCGCGCCGGACGGGGCCGCCTGTCGCCCCTTGCTGGAACGGGCGCGCCGGGTGGTGGTGCGCTGCGTGGAGCAGGGCGTGCCCGCGCGCCACGTGGGGCGGCTGGGCGCGGAGTTGCACGATCATCTTTTGGCCCGCCTGACGCACCTTGCCGTGACGGCCATGCCGTTGCCGCCCCCGGCCCCGTTCGGCATGGCCGTGCTGGGCAGTCAGGCCCGGCGCGAGCAGTTCCTGTCCGCCGACCAGGACGCGGCCATGGTCATTTCCGAGGCCTTTGGCGACGTGCCGCCGGAACAGGTGGCCGACTATTTCCAGCGGCTGGCCGCGCGCCTTGCCGCCTTGCAGGGCGAGGCGGGGGTGCCGGACTGCCCGCACGGGGTGGTGCCGGGCAACCCCGCATGGCGCATGACCCTGCCCCAATGGCGGGCGGACGTGGCGGCCATGCTGCGTGCCCCCGACGCGCCGGGGGTGCTGCGCTGCTCCATGCTGGCCGACGCGCGGGGCGTGGATGACGGCTGGGATCTGGTGGTGCGCCTGCGCGCCCTGCTGGCGGACATGGTGCGCGGGGCCCCGTTGATGTTGCGCTACATGGCCCGGGAAGCGGTGCGCTTTGCCCCGCCGCTGGGCATGTTCGGCGCGCTGGTGGTGGAGCGGGCCACGGCGGGCAAGTCCGATGGGCAGGGCGGATCGGCAGGCAGCCGGAAGTCGGACGGGCGCATGGCGGGCGCGCTGGACCTCAAGCGGGGCGGGTTGTTTCCGCTGATGCACGGGGTGCGCACCCTGACGCTGGATGCGGGCGCCACCGCGCACGACACCGCCGGGCGCATCGCCCGGTTGCGGGCGGCGGGGGTGCTTTCCGCAACGCGTGCGGCGGACCTGGGCGAGGCCATGGACCACCTGCTGGGATTGCGGGCGCGGGCGCAGGCCGCAGCGTTGCGGGCAGGGGCGGTTGCCGACGACCGGGTGCGGCCCGACGACCTTTCCGGTCTGGAGCGCGAACAGTTGAAGCAGTGCTTCAAGGTTGTGGCGGACTTTCAGGACATGCTGCGGCGGCGGTATTCCCTGCATCTGATGACCTGACGACGCGGAGAACGCAGACATGCACGAGGACGTGATCCGTTTCCTGCGCGGGGTGCCCCCGTTCCAGTTTCTGCCGCGCGCCCGGCTGCGCACGCTGGCCTTCGGCACGCAGGTGGCGTTCATTCCGGCGGGCGAGGCGCTTGAAAGCACCACGGAGGACGGCATGCCCGTGCTGCACGTGGTGGTGAAGGGGACCATTGCGGTGGAAGGCGCATCCGCCGGACTGGATGGCGCGGCGCAGGGCGGGGAGGCGCTGGGGCCGGGCGCGGTGCTTGGCTGGCCCTTCGGACGGGTGGGGGCGGTCCCCGTGGCCGGTCAGGCCGAGATTCGCGATCGGCTGGATGCATGGGCCGCCACCGATGCGCTGTGCTACCTGCTGCCGGTGCGGACCGTTGCCGATGCGCTGGACGACAGGCCCGACCTGCGTGAACTGCTGGCGCCCGGCTTCGGCCCCGCCTTGCTGGACCTGGGCGTGTCTGCCATGGCGCGGCGCAGCGGGCTGACCTGGCAGGGCGGGCGGCCATGGCAGGCCGTTACGGCAGGCGAGGCCATGCCCGCCGGGTTCGCGGCGGCGCCTGTCCACGTTTCACTGCACGAGGCGGCCCGGCTGATGACCGCACGCCAGCGCAGCGCCATCGTGCTGCTGGATGGTGACGGCAGGGCGGCGGGCATTCTGACCGACCGCGATTTCCGTTCCCGCGTGGTGGGGGGCGGGGCCGACCACGCCCTTCCCGCCAGCGCGATGATGTCCGCGCCGGTGGCGTGCGTGCAGACCGGAACGCCGTGCCTGGACGTGATGCTGCTCATGGCCGGGCGCAACATCCATCACGTGGTGGTGGTCGAGGGCGACGAGCCGGTGGGGGTGCTGTCCTCGCACGACCTGATGGTGCTGCGCGGGGTGTCGCCCACGGCGCTGGCGGAGCGCATCGGGGCGGCGGGCACCCTGACCGAACTGGTGGAGACCGCGCCGCGCGCCGATGCGCTGGCCGCCGTGCTGCTGGCCGAGGGGGCGCGCGCGGCAACGCTGTCCGCCACCCTGCCGGACCTGCATGACCGCATGGCCGCCCGACTGTTCGAACTGGGCATGGCCGCGCTGGGGGCGCCGCCGCGCCCGTGGTGCTTCATGGCTTTCGGGAGAGCGGCCCGGCGCGAGGCGTGGTTCCGCCACCGGCAATGGAACGGGCTGGTGGTGGGCGATGCCCCCGACACGTATGCCCCCGACACGTATGCCCCCGACACGCACGGCGTCGAAGGCCGCGATGCTGGCCCTGGCGGAGGGGGCCTTGAAGAGCATGTTGCCGCCTATTTCGGCACGCTGGCCCGCTTCGTGCGCGACGGGCTGCGGGCGCTGGGGTTTGTGCCCTGCCCGCAGGGACGCATGGCCGCCACGCCCGGCTGGACGTTGACCGTGGCGGGTTGGCGGGACAGGTTCCTCCGGTTGGCGGGTGCGGAATGCGGCGGCACGCAAACCGGAGGAGGGGCGGACATGCCCCTGCCTGCGCGGCTGGGCATGTTCGATGTACGCCCGGTGTGCGGGGACGCCGCACTGGGCCTGCGCGTGGCCGCCGTGGCCAACGCGGTACTGGCCGACGCTGTGCAGGCCGGAGCGCGCTGGCCGTTGGCTGCGGGACAGGCAGGCCAGACGGGCCGGGCCGGACAGACCAGACAGGCCGAACAGGCCAGACAGGCCGGACAGGCCGGACAGGCCGGACAGGCCGGACAGGCAGGACAGGCAGGACAGGCAGGACGGGGGGGCACCCCGCGCGCGGAACTGCTGGCAAGAGTGCATGTCATGGCGGCGGGACAGGGCGTGCAGCCACCCGCCACCCTTGCCCGGCTGGATGCCCTTGCGGCGGAACTGGCCGCCTGCGAGGGCACGACTGAAAAGATGCATGCCGAAGTTCTGCATGATGCCCGCCGCGCCTGCGAATACCTGCTGCTCCGCGCCGCCCATGCGGAACTTGCCCGCCACGGCATGGGCGACGGCGCGAACGAGAGCGGGCCGGACGAAAGCGGTGAGGGCGAGAGCGGCGAGGATGTGGACGATGGCGTGCTCATGGCGGGGGATTTCTCCGCCCCAGCGCTGGCGGCGGCGGGGCCGGGCACGCCTGCCGGTCTGGACGGGCTGGCCCTGCGCCGCGTCCGTGAAATCCTGCGCGCGCTGGCCGGGGTGCCGGGGCCTTGCAAGGCAGCCCAGCCACCCCGGCGGGAAGACGGGGCAAATGTCGTGCCCGCCGGGCACGTCCCGGTCGCCCCATGCACCCCGGTTACCCCAGTCGCCCCAATTGCTCCGGTCACTCCGTCCCGGCAGGGAGGCAGGACGTGAAGCGGCTGCTGCGCCGCCTGCTGTCCGGCAGCGGTCCGGACCCGGCCACGCCGTTGCGGGGGGTGGTCTTCGTGTCGCTGGACTGCGAGATGACCGGCCTGAACCCGGCCCGTGACGATCTGCTGGCCGTGGGGGCCGTGGTCCTGCGGGGCATGCGCCTGGATCTTTCCGCCACCTTTCGCGGCCTGTTGCGCCCGGTCTGCCCGGTACGGCCCGAAGGTGTGCCCGTGCACGGCATTTTGCCCGGAGAAGCGGCCCACGGGGACGAGGCTGCGGAGCAACTGGCCAGACTGGACGCCTGGCTTGCCGGGTGCGCCGCAGTGCCCGGCGCGGGAAACGGGGCAGCGGTGCCGGTGGTGCTGCTGGGCTGGTGCCTGGGGCTGGACGAGGCCTTTCTGGCCGCCGGACGCAAGCGGGCCGGGCTGCCCGCCCGGACGCATCCCCGCTGTGACGTGCTGGACCTGTTCCGGCACGTGCGGGCACGGGGCGGGGCTGCGCCCTCCGGTCAGGGGACAATGCCCCCTTCCGGCGCATCCCCGGCGCCGTCCACGCACGCCGCGCTGGCGGACATCCCCCTCAAGGATGCGGACCTGTACGCGGTGGCCCGTGCGCTGGGGGTGGATGTGCACGGCGCGCATGACGCACTGGGCGATGCCTGCCTGTGCGCGCAGGTCTTCCAGCGCCTGGTTCCGCTGCTGGAACGGGGCCTTGGCCGCAGGGCCGTGTGGGGCGATCTGACCCGTGCCGCCGATGCGGCAACCTGCGGAGCCCGCAACGGGGGCGGAGGCTTCGGGCTGTGAGGCGTATCACGCCATCGTGCCCGTGCCGTCTGCGCCCCGCCGGTTTCCGGAAGGGCGAAATCCCCGGCCCCAATTCCCCCCATCCATATCACCCATGCATCATGACGAAGCGCCCCGCCGGAACCTCTGCTCCGGCGGGGCGCTCGATCATCATGCGGTGGTGTGGCTGCGCGGGACCGTCAAATGACGGCTTGCGTTCCGCAGGTCACGGTTGGCATTCCACGGCCAGGCTAGCGTTCCGCCAGAACCCGCTGGGGCGCGCGCTTGCGCTGCTCCTCGTAGCGGGGGTCGTCCTGTCCCACCAGCGCAAGCGCATGGGTGGTGCAGCCGGTGACGCAGGCTGGCTTCAGCCCGGCGTCGATGCGGTCCATGCACAGGTCGCATTTCACGGCCTTGTCGCCATCCTCGTTCCACTGGGGGATGTGCCAGGGGCAGGCTTCCAGGCAGGCGCCGCAGCCGATGCAGTCGTCGGCCACCACGTGTACGATGCCGTCGGCCTCGCGCTTGGTCATGGCCCCGGTGGGGCACACGTCCACGCATTCCGGCTGCTCGCAGTGGAAGCAGGGCATGTACAGGGTGCGGTAAAGGGGAGCGCCGTTCGGGCCGGGCACGGGGCCTTCGGTGAAGTGCTCGCCCAGCTTGATGCCCACGGGCATGGCGTTCTTGACCTTGCAATGGACTTCGCACGCCTTGCAGCTGATGCAGCGGCGTTCGTCGGTGACGATGCAGTAGGTGCTCATGTGCTGTCCCCTATGCCCTGGCCGCGGCCTTGCGCACGGCGACGAAGTGTTCCTGCATGGAGATGCCGCCCCCGGCCCGGTCGTAGCGTTCCAGCCCTCCGGGCATCAGGTCCTGGTCGGCCACGCCCTTGCCCCGCGCCCGCGATTCCACCGGCAGCCGGTGGCCGAAGCCGTGCACCATGAACAGCGCCTCCGGGTGGACGAAGTCGGTGACGAAGGCGCGGATGCGCCCGGCGGCAGTGCCGCGCGCGTCCAGCACTTCCAGCAGCTCGCCGTCGGCAATGCCCAGTTCGGCGGCCCTTGCGGTGTTGATCCAGGCCACGTTGGTGGGCATCTGTTCGGCCAGCAGCGGATTGTTCACGGTATGGCCCTGCGTGTGCAGCGCCGTGCGTCCGAAGGCGATGCGGAACATGCCCTGTGGCGGCGCGGGCGGCGCGGCGTAGGGGCGCAGGCTGGGTTCCCCGGCCTTGGTCCACTTGGGGCTGATCATTTCCAGCTTGCCGGACGAGGTGGCGAACTTCAGCTCCGCGTCCTCGCGGTACCTGGGCGCGTCGCACAGCTCCACGAAGCCCTTGGCGTCGAAGTCGGCCATGGTCACGCCCGTGGGCTGCAACTGGTATTCCCAGATGTCCTCGATGCGGTCGAAGGCCAGCTTGTCCATGCCCAGCCGCCTGGCGAGGCCGCACAGGATTTCCCAGTCGGCCTTCGTGTCCAGCGTGGGCTGCATGGCCCGCTTGCGCACGAAGAACTGCGGCTTCAGCCCGCCCTTGGAGGCGATGATGCTTTCGCGCGAAAGGTAGGTGGACAGGGGCAGCACCACGTCGGAATGCCACGCCGTGTCCGACCACGAGAAGGTCACGCTGACCAGAAGGTCCAGCCCTTCCCACTTGCGCTTCATGGCTTCGGCGTCGGGCATGGCCATTAGCGGGTCGTGCCGGTAGCAGATGTATGCCTTGACCGGGTACGGGTCGCCGGTGGCGATGGCGTCGTAGGCCAGGTTGATCAGGCCGGGGCCGCCGTCGAACTGGGTGTGCCGCCAGCCCACGCCGTCGGCGCGCTTCTCTTCGGGGGCGGGGTACAGGTCCACCAGCTTCTTCAGGCCCTTGCGGCCCACGTCGCCGGGCTTGTTGGCGATGGGCAGGCCGCCCTTGGCCCCGATGGAGCCGAGCAGGGCGTTGATGATGTACGCGGTGCGACAGACGTGGAACGAATCGTCGTAGCGGGCCACCATCCAGCCGGGGTGCCAGATGACGTTGGGCGCGGCCTCGGCCAGCTGGCGGGCCAGCGCGGTGATGGCGGCGGCGGGCACGCCGGTTTCCCCTTCGGCCCACTGGGGGGTGCAGGTGGCCACGTGCCGGGCCAGCGCATCCAGGTCCTGCACGTGCGCTTCGACGTAGGGCTTGTTGTACAGCCCCTCGTTGATCAGCACGTGGATGACGGCCAGGTTGAAGGCCAGGTCGCTGCCGGGGCGCACCATGTAGAAATTGTCGGCCTTGCCCGCGGTGTAGGTGGCGCGGATGTCCACCACGCTGAGCTTGCAGCCCTTTTCCATGCCGTCGAGCACCGCGTTGGCCTCGGCCACGTTGATGGCTTCAAGGATGTTGCGGGTCTGCAATACCAGGTGCTTGCAGTTGCGGTAGTCGTAGACCACTTCCTTGCGGCCGATGCCCATCACCGATTTGGCGGCGTGCTGCACGTTGCGCGCGCAGGCGCTGTCGTGGTTGCAGTAGTTGGGCGAGCCAAGGCCGCGCATGAACGCCTGGTGCAGGTCCACGAAGGGGCCGCCCCGGTCGGAAAACAGCACGCTGCGCCCGCCGTGGGCTGCGGTGATGTCCTTCAGTTTTCCGGCCACGTAGTCCAGCGCCTCGTCCCACGAGGCTTCGCGCCACGTGCCTTCGCCGCGTTCACCCACGCGGATCAGCGGGCGCTGGGGACGTTCCGTATCCATTTCAAGGGCGATGCCCGCCGCGCCGCGCGCGCAGAGCGACCCCTTGAGGGGCGACTTGGGGTTGCCCTCGATGCGAACGGCCTTGCCGTCCTCCACCTCGACCACGATGGGACAGCGCACGCTGCACATGCCGCATACGCTGTACACCTGTTGCCTGCCTGCCATGGCTGCCTCCGGTGTTTGCCTGCCGTTGGATATCTGGTTGAGCATGCACCGCCTACCAGCGCTTGTCCGCAACAGGCAAGCGAAGCCGTGCATGTGTCGTTTGTAACAGGAACACGCATTCCGATACACGCGTGACCATGAAAAATCGAGAGGGTTTCGTGAAAACGATCACGATTCGCATGTCTGGCGTGTTTATTGTGCTTTTTTAGACATATGTAGCATTTCGACCCAACCTGGCCCGCGGGGTGGCCCATTCTGTCCCCCGCCCCGCCAGCCCGCGCCGGACCTTGCCTGGCGGGTGAGCACAGGCACGAAAGCAGGACATATCGTGCCCGGCGGGCGGGCGGGACGCGCGCAACAGGGCCAGTTGTCACCAGCAGTGCTGGCGGCAAATCATGCAGTATAATGGAATGTATGGAGAAGAGACTTTGGCCCCGTCCTTGCTTTAGTGGGGGCAGGAGTGTTCGCGGGGATTACGGGCCCCGCGATGACGTCGCTAACCCCAACTCAGCGAGGTAGGCAGACATGGCAGTGCAGGAACAGGTCTACGGGTTCTTCATTCCCAGCGTTACCCTGATCGGCATCGGTGCTTCCAAGGCCATCCCCGAGAAGATCAAGGCGCTCGGCGGGTCCAAGCCGCTCATCGTCACCGACATGGGCATCGTCAAGGCGGGCATCCTGAAGCAGATCACCGACCTGCTGGACGCCGCCAAGATGGCCTACTCCGTATACGACGAGACCATCCCCAACCCCACCGATGACAACGTCCACAAGGGCGTGGAAGTCTACAAGAAGAACAAGTGCGACAGCCTGATTACCCTTGGCGGCGGCAGCTCGCACGACTGCGGCAAGGGCATCGGCCTCGTCATCGCCAACGGCGGCAAGATTCACGACTTCGAAGGCGTGGACAAGTCGTCCAAGCCCATGCCGCCTTACGTGGCCGTGAACACCACGGCGGGCACCGCCTCTGAAATGACCCGCTTTTGCATCATCACCGACACCAGCCGCAAGGTGAAGATGGCCATCGTTGACTGGCGCGTGACCCCCAGCATCGCCCTGGACGACCCGCTGCTGATGATGGGCATGCCCCCGGCGCTGACCGCCGCCACCGGCATGGACGCCCTGACCCACGCCGTGGAAGCCTACGTTTCCACCATCGCCACCCCCATGACCGATGCCTGTGCCGAACAGGCCATCACGCTCATCGCCACCTTCCTGCGCCGCGCCGTGGCCAACGGGCGCGACATCGAGGCCCGCGAGCGGATGTGCTTCGCCCAGTACCTGGCGGGCATGGCCTTCAACAACGCCAGCCTTGGCCACGTGCACGCCATGGCCCACCAGCTTGGCGGCTTCTACGACCTGCCGCATGGCGAATGCAACGCCATCCTGCTGCCCCACGTCTCGCAGTTCAACCTCATCGCCAAGCTGGACCGCTTTGCCCGCATCGCGGAACTGATGGGCGAGAACATCAGCGGCCTTTCGGTGCGCGACGCGGCGGAAAAGGCCATCTGCGCCATCAAGCGCCTGTCGGCGGACGTGGGCATTCCCGCCGGTCTGGTGGCCCTTGGCAAGCGCTACGGCAAGGACGTGAAGGCCAAGGACATCGCCATCATGACCAAGAACGCCCAGAAGGACGCCTGCGGCCTGACCAATCCGCGCTGTCCCACCGATGCTGATGTCGCGGCCATTTACGAAGCGGCCATGTAAGGGGTACAGACAAAGCCGGGCGTGGTCCTTTTCAGGGTGACGGCGGGCAACCCCACCTGCGACCGGCCCGCGCGCGAAATGCACCATCATTTCCGCGCGGGCGCATGAAGGCCCCCCACGCCGGTCCCTTCCTTGAGTACAAGGGGCGGACCAGATCGGCCCGACCGGTTTTGTGACACTATCCCCACTTGCGCTTTCAGCCGTCGCGGGGAGGAGAGCTCCTTCCCCTTCCCGCGGCGGCATCCGTGAGCGCGCAACCGCAACGTGCCGGGAAACGACATGGACGTGACCAACCTTGAATCTGTCCGCGACGACGACTTCATCCATGCGGTCATGGAGGAGAGCGGGCAGGATCTTACGCACTGTTATCAGTGCGGCAACTGTACGGCGGGGTGTCCGTGCGGATTCGTCTACGACATCCAGGTCAGCCAGATCATGCGCAACCTGCAGGCGGGCCGGAAAGACAAGGTGCTGAACAGCCGCTCCATCTGGCTGTGCCTGTCCTGTTCCAGCTGCACCACCCGCTGTCCCAACAACATCGACGTGGCGCGGGTGATGGACGTTCTGCGCCACATCGCCCGGCGCGAGGGCCGGGTGGCCGAGAAGGGCGTTACCACCTTCTGGGACGCCTTTCTCGCTTCCGTGCGCAAGCATGGCCGGGTCTACGAACTGGGCGTGGTGGCCAACTACGTGGCCCGCACCGGCAGGGTGTGGACCGACATCGATCTTCTGCCGCGCATAGCGCCCAAGGGCAAACTTTCTCCCATGCCGCACGGCATTCAGGGCCGGGACGAGATCGCCCGCATCTTCCAGCGCTACGAGGAGGAAAGGACGCGATGAATCTCGCCTACTACCCCGGCTGTTCGGGGCTCGGCACCTCGCGCGAGTACGAACGCTCCACCCGGGCCGCCTGCGCGGCGCTGGGCGTGAAGCTGACGGAAATTCCGGACTGGAGCTGCTGCGGCTCCACCCCGGCCCACGCGCTGGAACACGCCCTGTCGGGCGCGTTGTCGGCCCGCAATCTGGTGGGTGCGGCCCGCGCGGGCTGCGACACCGTGGCCACCCCCTGTCCGAGCTGCCTTTCCAACCTCAAGACCGCCCGCCACCGCATGGCCGACGACGGCTTTCGCGCCAAGGTCGGTCGCCTGCTGGACGAATCCGCCGACAAGCTGGCCGACCTGCCCGACGTCCAGTCGGTGCTGGAAACGCTGGTGACCCGCGTGGGCCTGGACGCCATCCGCGCCAAGGTGCGCCAGCCCTTCGCCGGGCTGCGCGTGGCCCCCTATTACGGCTGCATCATGACCCGCCCGGCGGATGTCATGCGCTTCGACGATCCGGAAAACCCCACCTCCATGGACGACCTGCTCACGGCGCTGGGCGCCGAGGTGGTTCCCTTCCCCTACAAGGTGGAATGCTGCGGGGCCTCGTACGGCGTCACGCGGCGGGACATCGTGGCCCGGCTTTCCGGGCGGCTGCTGGGCGCGGCGCGCGATGCCGGCGCCCACGCCGTGGTGGTGGCCTGCCCGCTGTGCCAGATGAACCTGGACCTGCGCCAGACGCAGGTGGAGTGGCCCGGCGGCAAGGCCGTGGACATGCCGGTGTTCTACTTCACCCAGTTGCTGGGGCGCGCCCTGGGCGTGCCGGATGCGGAACTGGGGCTGGAGCAGCTGTGCGTGGACCCGGGCATCGCCTTCCGCCGCGCGGCGCAGGTTGTAGCGGCGCGGCAGGCCGAAGAGGCCGCGCAGGCAGCCAAGGCTGCTGCCAAGGCAGCGCAGGCCAGGCAGGCCGCCGCAGTGAATGAAGGGGGCAGGGCATGAGAATAGGTGTTTTCGTCTGCCACTGCGGCAGCAACATCGGCGGCACCGTGGACGTGCCCGGCGTGGCCGAGGTGGCCCGCGCCTACCCCGACGTGGTCTTTTCCTCCGACACCATGTACGCGTGCTCCGAACCGGGGCAGGCGGCCATCGTGGACGCCATCAGGGAACATGCGCTGGACGGCGTGGTGGTTGCCTCGTGCACCCCGCGCATGCACGAACCCACCTTCCGCCGCACGGTGGAACGGGCCGGGCTGAACCGCTACATGTTCGAAATGGCCAACATCCGCGAGCATGTCTCGTGGATCGGGAAGGACCGCGAGGCCAACAGCAACAAGGCTGCGGAGCTGGTCCGCATGGCCGTGGAAAAGCTGCGCCTGAACGCCCCGCTGTACCCCAAGTCGTTCGACGTGACCAAGCGCGTGCTGGTCATCGGCGGCGGGGTGGCGGGCATCCAGGCGGCGCTGGACTGCGCCGACGGCGGCATCGAAGTGGTGCTGGTGGAGCGCGAATCGACCATCGGCGGCAAGATGGCCAAGCTGGACAAGACGTTCCCCACCGTGGACTGTTCCAGCTGCATCCTTGGCCCCAAGATGGTGGACGTGTCGCAGCACCCCAACATCCGCCTGTACGCCCATGCCGAGGTAGAGAAGATCGGCGGCTACGTGGGCAACTTCAAGGTGGACGTGCGGCGCAAGGCCACCTACGTGGACTGGGAACTGTGCACCGGCTGCGGCCTGTGCATGGAAAAGTGCCCCAGCAGGAAGTCGCCCGATGCGTTCAACGAGCACGTGGGCGTCACCACTTCCATCAACATTCCGTTCCCGCAGGCCATCCCCAAGAAGGCCATCATCGATCCCGCGTCCTGCCGCCAGTTCGTCAAGGGCAAGTGCGGCGTGTGCGCCAAGGTGTGCCCCACCGGGGCCATCCGCTACGACATGGAAGACCAGGTGGTCACCGAGGAAGTGGGGGCCATCATCACGGCCACGGGCTACGACCTGTTCGACTACACCAAGTACGCGGAATACGGCGGCGGGCGCTACCCGGACGTTATCACCTCCTTGCAGTACGAGCGGCTGCTGTCGGCGTCCGGCCCCACGGGCGGGCACGTCAAGCGCCCGTCGGACGGCAAGGAGCCCAAGACCGTGGTGTTCATCCAGTGCGTGGGCTCGCGCGACCGTTCGGTGGACCGACCGTACTGCAGCGGCTTCTGCTGCATGTACACCGCCAAGCAGGCGGTGCTGACCAAGGACCACATCCCCGATTCGCGCAGCTACGTGTTCTACATGGACATCCGCGCCAACGGGAAGATGTACGAGGAATTCACCCGCCGGGCCATGGAAGAGTACGGCGTGCAGTACGTGCGCGGCCGCGTGTCCATGATCGTCCCGCAGGGCGACACGTACCTGGTGCGCGGGGTGGATACGCTGCTCGGCGAACAGGTGGAGGTGCCCGCCGACCTGGTGGTGCTGGCCGTGGGGGCGGAATCGTCCCACGGGGCGCCGCAACTGGCCGAAAAGCTGCGCATCTCGTACGATAATTACGGCTTCTTCATGGAAAGCCATTGCAAGCTGCGTCCGGTGGAAACCAATACCGCGGGGGTCTACCTTGCCGGTGCGTGCCAGGGCCCCAAGGACATCCCGTCCTCGGTGGGGCAGGGCAGTGCGGCGGCGGCCAAGGTGCTGGGCCTTTTCTCGCGCGGCAGGCTGGAAAGCGACCCGCAGATCTCGCAGGTGGACGTGCGCCGCTGCGTGGGCTGCGGCAAGTGCATCACCACCTGTCCCTACGGGGCCATCGAATGGATGGAACTGCGCGGCGAGATGAAGGCCCGCGTCATTGAAACGGTGTGCCAGGGCTGCGGCATCTGCACGGTCACCTGTCCGCAGGGGGCCATCCAGCTGCAGCACTTCACCGACAACCAGATCCTCGCGGAGGTCAACGCACTATGCCTGTCCTGAAGGGGAAGGAACTCCGCGTCGTAGGGTTCCTGTGCAACTGGTGCTCGTACGGCGGTGCCGACACCGCCGGGGTCGGGCGATTCTCGCAGCCCACGGACCTGCGCATCATCCGCGTGCCCTGTTCCGGCCGCGTGGACCCCATGTTCGTGGTCAAGGCGCTGCTGGGCGGCGCGGACGGGGTACTGGTTTCCGGCTGCCACCCGCGCGACTGTCACTACAGCCAGGGCAACTTCTACGCCCGGCGTCGCCTTGAAACGCTGAAAACCTTCCTGCCCGCCCTCGGCATCGACCCGGACCGCTTCCAGTACACCTGGGTTTCCGCGTCGGAAGGGCAGCGCTGGAAGAACGTGGTCTCCACGTTTGTTGAAAAGGTGCACCAGCTGGGACATGCCCCGCGCATAGAGGAAGCCGCTCCGTACCTGCCGCTGGCGGCGGGGGGCGACAGCCCGCGCGCGCCGCTGCGCCCGCTTGCGTACCCGGCGGCGGGAACGCTGGCCGCATCGCTGGAGCAACTGCGCGAGAAGATTCGCGCGGCGCTGCCGGAACTGGACTGCGTCATCGGCTGGCAGCAGGGCTTTGACGCGCTGCACGCCACGCCGCTGTTCATGCGCAAGCCGGAAGACGTGGACAAGCTGACCTGGGGCCCGCTGAACGTGCACAACCTGGCCACCTACCTGCCGCAGTTCAAGAACCGCAAGGTGGGCGTGGTGGTGAAGGGGTGCGACAGCCGCTCGGTCATCGAGCTGTTGCAGGAAAAGCTGGTGGAGCCCGACAACGTGCGGGTGTTCGGCATGGCCTGCGAGGGCGTGGTGGACATGGCCCGCGTGCAGAAAACGCTGGACGCGGGTAACGCGGATGGCGCGATGTGCGCAGACGTGGCGCCTGCGGCGGTGGCGGCGGAAGGCGACGGCCTGACCGTTGAGGGAGAAGCCCCCGCGCGTCTGAAGCTGGCCGACGTGGTGGCGGAAAAGTGCCGCACCTGCGACACGCCGGTGCCCCTGCTGGGCGACGTGGTGGAGGGCAACGCCTCCGCCCCGGCGGGCCCCGCGCCCGACGCGCCGCCCAGTCTTGAAGTGCTGGACGCCATGACCCCGGAACAGCGGCGCGGCTTCTGGCGCGCCCAGATGGACCGCTGCCTGCGCTGCTACGCCTGCCGCAACGCGTGCCCCATGTGCGTGTGCCGCGACCACTGCATTGCCGAAAGCCGCGACCCGCACTGGACCACCCAGGAAGGCAACGTGCGCGAGAAGTTGCAGTTCCAGGTCATCCATGCCCTGCACCTGGCCGGGCGCTGCACCGAATGCGGTGAATGCCAGCGGGCCTGCCCGGTGAACATCCCGGTGCTGTCCCTCAAGCAGTGGATGAACCGTTCGGTGCGCACCCTGTTCGACTACCGCGCGGGCGTTGACGTGAATGCGGTGCCGCCGCTGCTGGCCTTTGCCGTGGAAGAAAAGAACATCAAGGAGCATGGGCTGTGATGAGCTTCGCACGATACATCGCGCGCGGCGAACTTGCCCGCGCCCTCGACGACATGGCTCGGGGCCGCGTGACCTACGCACCCCGCCGCGAAGGCGACGCCGTGGTCTTCCGCCCCCGCGCGGAAGGCGAGGAACCGCTGCTGGCCCGCGCCACGGTGCCGCCCAAGGGCGTCATCTTTCCGCAGAGCGAGCGGCTGTTCGCCTTCATCCGCGAAAAGGACCCCAACGACCCCGGCCACACCACCGTGCGGCTGGATTCCACCGTGGACATCGAACCGGCGCTGATCTTCGGCGGTCGCCCGTGCGACGCGCGCGGCTTCCACATCTTCGACCGGGTCTACCTGAACGGCCCCCACCGCGACCCGTACTACGCGGCCCGGCGCGAGGCCACCGTGGTGGTCACCCTGGCCTGCAACAAGGCCGGGTCCACCTGCTTCTGCCACTGGACCGGCTGCGGCCCGGCGGACACCACCGGCTCGGACATCCTGCTGACCCCCGTGGGCGAGGGCGCTGACGCCGGTTTCGTGGCCGTGGCCGTCACCGAGCGCGGCGGCGCCGTGCTGGAAGCCGCCAACCTGCCCGAGGCCGACGCCGCCCGTTCGGACGCCGCCCAGGCCGTGCATGCGGCCACCCAGGCGGCGCTGGACGCGCAAAGCCCGGCCCGGGACCTGTCCGCCACGCCGGCGCGGCTGCTGGAACGCTTCAGCGACAGCGACTTCTGGCGCGACATGTCGGACAAGTGCCTGTCCTGCGGGGCGTGCACCTACCTGTGCCCCACCTGCTACTGCTTCAACATCACCGACGAGAACGACGGCGGCGACGGCATGCGCGGCAGGCGGCTGCGCAGTTGGGACAACTGCATGTCCTCGTTGTTCACCCGCGAGGCCAGCGGCCACAACCCGCGCATGGGCAAGGCCCTGCGCCTGCGCAACCGCGTGGGCCACAAGTTCTCGTACTATCCGCAACTGCACGAGGGCGTGGTGTCGTGCAACGGCTGCGGCCGCTGCATCACCGGCTGCCCGGTATCCGTGGACATCCGCGAGATGGTGGTGCGCGCCACCGAAGCCAATGAGGAGACCCCCAATGCCTGACGCCATCACCCCGCAAGCGGGCGCGCACGCCACCACCCTGGGCACGGGGTTCACCGACAACCCCTACCTGCCCGACGTGGCCACCGTGCTGGAAACCGTGCAGGAAACCCCGACCATCAAGACCCTGCGCGTGCGCATCGACGACCCGGCGCGCATGGAGTCCTTCCGCTTCAACCCCGGCCAGGTGGGCCAGCTTTCGCTGTTCGGCGTGGGCGAATCCACCTTCGTCATCAACTCGCCGCCCACCCGCATGGACTACCTGCAATTCAGCATCATGCGCGCGGGTGAGGTGACCGCCGCCCTGCACGGGCTGAAGCCCGGCGACAAGGTGGGCGTGCGCGCCCCGCTGGGCAACTGGTTTCCGTTCGAGGACATGCGCGGCAAGGACATAGTGTTCGTGGGCGGGGGCATCGGCATGGCCCCGCTGCGCACGCTGCTGCTGTACATGCTGGACAACCGGGCCGACTACGGCAACATCACGCTGCTGTACGGCGCGCGTACGCCGAGCGACATGGCCTTCCGCGACGACGTGCAGGAATGGCTGGGCCGCTCCGACATGCAGACCACGCTGACCGTGGACCAGGCCCCGGAAGACTGGCCGCACCGTGCGGGGCTGATTCCCCACGTGCTGCTGGACCTGGCCCCGTCCAATGCCAACAGTGTTGCCGTGCTGTGCGGCCCGCCCATCATGATCAAGTTCACGGTGGAAGCGCTGAAGAAACTGCACTTCGCCGACGAGCAGATCATCACCACGCTGGAACGGCGCATGAAGTGCGGCATCGGCATCTGCGGGCGCTGCAACATCGGCACGAAATACGTGTGCATGGACGGGCCGGTGTTTACGTATGCGGAGTTGCGCGACTTGCCCAACGAACTCTAACCGCAAGTTGGCTTTTGCCCGCTGGCTGCGTCAACCGGCGCCCGCCATGCGGTCGAATACGAGAAGAGTATGCTCCCGCCTGGCGGGCTTGGTTTCCTTGCCAGCGAACAAAATCCTGCCTTGCGGGCGGGAGCGCGGGCAGACGGGATAACTGCTCCCCGCCAGCACTGAGAGTACTTTCGGAAAGTCCACAAGCCCCTGGCGCGGAAGTGCCGCGCGGGGACCTACGGAGAGCATATGGCCGAGTTCTTCAACGCCGCAGACGTCACCGCCGCCGCCATCCGCATCGAGCAGCGCGGCCAGGACGTGTACAATCAGGCCGTGGCCATGGCCACCAAGCCGGAAGTCAGGGCGCTGTTCCAGCATCTTGCCGCCGAAGAGGCCAGGCACGAGGCAACCTTCCGCGCCATGGCCGACCGCGTCGGCCCCGTGGAACTGCCCGCGTGGAGCATTGCCGCCGAGTACGTGGAATATCTGCACGCGCTGCTTGATTCGCACGCGCTGTTCACCCAGGCCGGTACCCTGACCGCGCTCAAGGGGGCCGCCGACGACCACGCCGCCGCCTTGCGCATGGCCATCCAGTTCGAGAAGGACACCCTGCTGTTCTTCACCGAAATGCGCGAACTGGTGCCCGCCGGGGAAAAGGCGGCGGTGGATGCCTGCATTGCGGAAGAACGCGCCCATCTGCGCGCCCTTACCGCCATGCTGGCGCAAGTGAACGCATAGCCCTTTGCGCACTGGCGGCCGCCAGTGCATGCATGTTCCGCGCGCAACGACTGACGCAACGGCGCGCGCGGGGCCGGTCCGCACCGGGTGTGGCCCGGCGCAATGGAGGGGCGGACGGCCGGAAAGAGGCACCCGGCCGTCCGTCATCTCCATGGTCAGCGTCGCATGTCCGCCCCGCGCAGCCTCCCGCGGGCGGTGGTTACAGTCTGGCAGTGTGCACGGCGCGTTGTCGCCCGTGCCGCCCAGCCAGCACGGGAGGCCTTGGTGCTGCAATCGTCCCCCTTCGATTCGTCCTCCCTGGGCGATCCGGACATGGCCCCGGCGGCCTCCGGCTTTCGTCCGGCAACGTCCGGCGGTGTTCCCGCGTGGAGCATTGCCGACGAGCGCGTCTTTCTGGACCATATCCCCTCGCTGTTCCTGGCATCCGACCTGTTCGCCGCCGCCTACCTGCGCGCCGGGCGCCATTGCCTGCGTCCCGTGACGCCGCTGGCGCTTTCCGCCGCCGTCACCTGCGAGGGGCCGTGGCTGGACCAGGGCGATCTGGACGTCTATCTGGCCTGCCTGCTGCTGGCCCTGCGCCAGGGCGGGCGTGCCCCCCGGCTGCGTTGCCCGGCGGACGAAGCCGCCCGGCAGGCCGGGCTGGGGGGCAGGGCAGGGGCGGCACGCTTTGCCGCGCGGCTGCACCGCCTGCACGAGGCCCGCATGGCCTGCGGCGATGGCCGGTTTGCGGCGCGGATGCAGCTTGTGTCCGCCGTGGTGCGCGACGAGGCCTCCGGTACCCTGCGCATCGAGTTCGGCCCCGAGCCGTTCGAGGCCCTGCGCGAAGCGCCGGGTGCTGTACGCTTCATCGCGGACCGGGCCGCGCTGGGCCGCGACGGTCTGGGCAAGTGGCTGCTGGGCGTGGCCTGGACCCTGCGCGAAACCTGCCTGATCGATCCGCAACGCCTGCGGGCCATGGTGCCGGGCGGAAAGAACCGGGATATCCTGCCGCTGTTGCAGGAATTCGCCCGGCGTGGTTATATCCGCGATATGGTCACCCGTTCCGACGGGCTCGTGATCGTCCAGCCGGGCCATCGCCCCGGCGGGCCGCATGCTGCGGCGCATGGGAGCGGCAACGGGAACATGCCGCAACTGTGCAGGTTGCTGACATAGCGGGATGAATGGGTGGCATCGCCGTCAGGCCGTCGTGGGGCGGATGGGCGGCAACCCCGCGCGCGACGTTGTGGGACGTTGCGTGCGGCGATGCGGATCGGCGCGGGCTTGCCCGTGCATGGTCCGCTACCGGAGCACCGGTGCAGGCCCTTCTGGTGCCCCGTCGGGCGAACCCGGCGGGCATGCCAGCCCGGTGAACCGGTACGGCAAGACACGACATGCAGGGCAGGCGACGCCCCGCCGCACGGCGCGGGCCTCGGGAGCAGGGAGCACATGCGGATTACCAAATTCGCCATTCCGGAGATCATCTTCGGACATGGCAGCCTTGACCATCTTGCGCCGTGCGCCCGCAGGCTGGGCGCCTCGCGCGTGCTGCTGGTCAGCGACAAGGGCCTGGAGTCCAGCGGCTGGGTGGAACGGGTCATGGACATCCTGAGCGGCAACGGCCTTGAATGGGTGTACTTTGCCGATTGCAGTTCCAACCCGCGCGACCATCAGGTGCACGAGGGCGCGCAGATCTACCGCGAGGAACGCGCCGACGTGGTCATCGCCCTTGGCGGCGGAAGCCCCATGGACACGGCCAAGGGCATCGGCACCATCGTGGGCAACGGCGGGCGCATCAGCGACTACGAGGGCGCCAACAAGATCATGCGGCCCCTGCCGCCCATGATCTTTCTGCCCACCACGGCGGGCAGCGGGTCGGACATCTCGCAGTTCTGCATCATCACCGACGTGGAGCGCCGCCTGAAGATGTCCATCATCAGCCGCTCGCTGGTGCCCAACGTGTCCATCATCGACCCGCAGGTGCTGCTGACCAAGAGCGAGGAACTGATCATCGCCTCGGCCATCGACGCCTTTGCCCACGCCGTGGAATCGTACCTGTCCCTGCTGGCCTCTCCGTTCACCGACCATCAGGCCCTGCGCGCCATGGAACTGATCATGGCCAACCTGATGCCGGCAGTGGAACGGCGCGACCCGCATGCGCTGGAGCAGCTCAGCATCGCCAGCACGGCGGCGGGCATGTCGTTCAGCAACGCGGGGCTCGGCATTGGCCATTCGCTGGCCCATTCGCTGGGGGGCATGTTCGACGTGCTGCACGGGCTGGTGCACCCGGTGCTGCTGCCGCACGTGATGCGCTACAACCTGCCGGTGAGCGTGGACCGGCTGGCGGCCATCGGGCGCATCGTGGTGGGGCCGCGAGTGGCCAGCGCGGAAAGCATTGCCCGCGCGGGCATAGAGCGGCTGGGCGAGTTCTTTGCCGGGCTGGGCGTGCCGGTGCGGCTGGGGCAACTGCTGCCCGACAGGTCCGCGCTGGAAACCATCGCCCGCACGGCGGTGCACGACGCCTGCACCCTGACCAACCCGCGCGCGGTCACCTGGCAGGACTTGCTGACCATCTGCGAAGAGGCGTGGTGACATGACCCAGGGAACCAGCCTTGACGACCTTATCGGCATAGAACACAGCAAGCTGGGCTTCTTTCAGGAACTGCGTCAGACCATCGAGCAGTTGAAGGCGGCGCACCGCGATTCGGAGCGCAACCGCCTGGAGATAGAAGCCATCCTGGATGGCATCACCGACCTGATGATGGTGCTTTCCAAGGACTTGCGCATCATCGCCGTGAATCATGTGTTCTACGACATCCTGGGCGTGCGCGACCCGGAAGGGCGCTACTGCTACGAAATCTTTCGCCATCAGGACCACCCCTGCCCGGAATGCCCGGCGCACCGTTCGTTCGTCACCGACGAGGTGTGCCGCGAAACGTCCATCTTCCGTATCAATGGCCGCAAGTTGCAGTTCGAGATGGTGGCCTCGCCCATCAAGGATCCGGCCACGCAGGACCGCCAGATCCTCATCTTCAAGCGCGACGTGACCCTGGAAAAGGAATTCCAGGCCAAGTTCCATCAGGCCGAGAAAATGGCCACCGTGGGCATGCTGGCCGCCGGGGTGGCGCACGAGGTGAACAACCCGCTCACGGCCATCCACGGCTTTGCGGAGGGCATCCTGCGCCGGGTGGAGCGGCTGCGCGGCATCGTGGACCCGGAGATGCACGCCGACCTCGCGGACTACGCCGGAACCATCCTTGGCGAATGCGGTCGCTGCCAGGAGATCGTGCATTCGCTGCTGACCTTCAGCAGGCCGCATTCCTCGGAATTTTCGCCCGTCAACCTGAACGTGGTGGTGGGCGATACCCTGAAGCTGCTGCACAACCACCTGAAGCAACCCAAGTACCGACGTGTGCGCATCGACGCCCGGCTGTGCCCCACGGCACCGGTGGTGCTGGCGTGCGAGGCGCAGTTGAAGCAGGTGATGCTGAACCTGCTGGTGAACGCGCTGGATGCCTTTGACGGCTCTGCCGGACCCGAGGGCAAGGGACAGGCTGGTCCCCCCAAAGGAGACACTGGCAGCGTTGACGGCGACGCGCCAGACGGTGTCGAATATCTCCCCACCGTGAACGGGGGGAGGGGGCGCAACGGGGTCGAGGCGGTCATCACCGTCACCCCGTTCCGGGACGGACGCCACGCCGGGTTCGTGGTGCGCGACACGGGCAGCGGCATTCCGCCGGAACACCTCGATTCGCTGTTCGAGCCGTTCTTCACCACCAAGCCGGTGGGGCGGGGCATCGGCATCGGGCTGTCCACCTGCTATACCATCGTCACGGAACATGGCGGCGACATCCGCGTGGAAAGCCGGGTCGGCGAAGGGTCCACGTTCACCGTCACGCTGCCGCTTCCGCCGGAGTAACCGACGTGCGCACCACCTACACCGTGCTGGCCGTGGACGACGAACCTTCCATCGGCAAGCTGCTGGAAAAGGAGCTTTCCACCCCCACCCGCACCGTGCACGTGGCCACCAGCGCCCGGCAGGCGCGCGAACGGCTGCGCCGCGCCACTTACGAGGTGGTGGTGCTGGACATCCGCCTGCCGGATGCCGACGGCATCGAATTCATGGTGGAACTGCGGCAGCGCTACCCGGATACCGAGGTCATCCTGATCACCGGGCACGGCAACATCGACAATGCCGTGGAGGCCATGAAGCTGGGCGCCTACGACTACATCACCAAGCCGTTCAACCTGACGGAACTGGAAGTGGTGGTGGAACGCGCCTACCAGCGGGCCTTTCTGCGCAACGAAAACCGCGCCCTGCGCCACGCGCGCGACGGTGCGCGCCCGGCGGTGACCCTGATAGGCAATTCGCAAGGCATCAAGGGGGTGCGCTACCTGATCGAAAAGGTGGCCCCCACCGACGTGCCGGTGCTGATCACGGGTGACAGCGGGGCAGGCAAGGAAGTGGCCGCCCACGCCATCCAGTCGCTGGGTACCCGGGCGGACAAGCCGTTCATCATCAAGAACTGCGCGACGTTGCAGAAGGAGCTGGCCCGCAGCGAGCTGTTCGGCCATGTGCGCGGATCGTTTACCGGCGCGCTGGAAAACCGCGACGGGCTGATGGCCTTTGCCAACAAGGGCACGCTGTTTCTGGACGAGATAGGCGAACTGCCTGTGGAAGTGCAGGCCTCGCTGCTGCGCGTGCTGGAAAACAAGACCTACCGCCGCGTGGGCGAGAAGGACCACCGCAGCTGCGACATCCGGCTCATCTTTGCCACCAACCGCTCACTGGCAGGCGAGGTGGAGGCCGGGCGCTTTCACGAGGCGCTGTACCACCGCATCAACGTGTTCAACATCGAAATGCCCCCCCTGCGCGACCGCAAGGAGGACATTCCCCTGCTGGCCGAATTCTTTCTGGCCCGCCTGGGCAACGGGCGCGACGACCTGCGCATCTCGGACCGGGCCATGGCCTGCCTGATGCAGTATGGCTGGCCAGGCAACGTGCGTGAACTGCGCAACGTGCTGGAACGCAGCATCATCCTGGCCGAAAACAACCTGATTACCGAACACGCCCTGCCGCGTGAACTGGCCGGGCTTGCGGGGGGAGTTGGCGGCGCGGGCGGCGGAATGGGAGGAGGGGCGGCGGGCAGCGCAGCGGGGCAGCATGGCGCAGGCGGCGAATCGCAGGGGCCGCTGACGCTGGAGGCCATGGAGCGCGAACACATCGCCCGCATTCTGGAATTCTACGACAACAACCGTTCGCTGGCCGCCACGGCGCTGGGCATCAGCCGCAAGACGCTGTACCGGAAGATGCGGGAATATGACATCGGATAGGGGGAGCGGCGGGGGGAGAGGCGGTCTGGCAGGCTGGTGAGCGGGGGGCATTACGCCCCCCGCTTTTTTTCGTCCCCTGTGTATCCTGAGCGTCATCAGTGCCCTCAGCGTCCAGCTTCGATGAAGTATCCTGCTCGTCTGGCTATTCTGGCTCTACGGGATCGTCCGGCTCCACTGGTCCATCCATTCCATGTGGAGAGTTCTCAATGCGTCCCAGTGTCGTCTGGCATCGGGCCTCGATGAACCGGACAATGCGGCGCACAAGCGGGGACGCTCCGTACTGTTCACAGAATACGTCCGCCACGTCGGTTGCATTGTTTCTCAGAAACAACGCCATGTGCCGGACCGTTGCAATGACCTCGTCGGGGGCGATGCCTGCCGGTTCGGCAAGGCGTTCCCAGTGCCGCCGCATGACGAAATTGGGGTCGTATTGACCACCGATGCGCATGGAAATCCGGGGTGCCAGTCCGGGATACACGGCAGTGCACAGAATGTCGTAGAACGGAGCAAGGCGCGGCGTTGACGGTTCGTCGTACAGCAGAGAAATGTTCTTGGCGTGGGCATCGGCATTTCCGATCAGGAACATGAAGACGACCCAGCGCAGCAGTTGCATTCTGTCCGCTGCTGGTGCCTTGCACTGGCCGAGCACCGTGAAGCAGGCACCAAGGCCCGGTCCGCCTTCATTCTCGTACTTCAGTTCGGGCGGAACACCGAGGGCCTGACAGAAATCTTCCTGGTGCAGCCGGACGATTCTTCCTTCGCGCACCGTGCGGTCATATCGTGCGACCAGATAGGCGCGCGGCAGTCTGCCCACAAGCTCCACGGCAGGAACGGGCAGCCCGGCGGCACGGGCCAGGATCATGCAGAAAGCTTCATTTTCCACGGTTTCCGGCAGGCCGGGAATGGGGGGCTTCAGGATATGCGTGCTGGGCGCGCCTTCAAGCGGCAGGTACACGTTTTTTCCTTGCAGCAGCAGGGGCAGCTTGGCCTGGGCGCCCGCCAGCGACAGGCGAATGCCGTCCACCCCGGCAAGCAGGGGGCGTTCAGGCAGGGCCGTGATGAGTTGGTCCAGTTCATTGGCCGGGACGTGCTGGTATCGTGGCTGGTGGTTTGTGGCTTGCGGTGCCGTACCTTCCGGCAGAATGGCAAGCGCACCCGCGCATTCCGCCCCCTGTGCGCGCAACAGGCCGTATACGTTGCGGGAAGAGACATGTAGCGCCTTCTCCGTAAGTTCGCGAGCGTGCTGTTCCGGCAACAGGTTGTCAAAAAACGCCCTGGTGGCGTCATGCGGGTATGGTTCTTTGCGCAACGGCAAGCTGCATGAAATGGTAAACGCACCGGGGCGTGACAACCACTCCGGTGCGTAGCAGAACGTCAGACGGGCGTTGCCCTTGCGGGAAATGACGCCGACAAGATTGTCTTCAAGCCACACGCACAGTTTGCCCTGCATGGCTATGACCGCAGAGAGACGGAAAGTTGCAGGTTCAGCGCATCCAGGACCTGGAGAATCTTGGCGACTTCAGCGGTGGCCTTGCCGTTTTCGACTTCCGTGATGAAGCGGGCACCGACACCGCTTTTCGTGGCAAGCTGTTCCTGCGTAAGGCGCATATCCTGCCTGCGCTGGCGGATGGTGGCGCCCAGGGCGGTAGTGTTCTCCAGCTTTTGCGAAGAAAACCGCTGCTTGTCGTCAGTTGTCTTGCCCAGCAGATGCGCAAGCAGCATCACGCCGCCCACGCCAAGGGCTACGTTCAACAGCGTTTCACCATGAGATTTTTCAGATGCGCCTTGCTTGACCATGTCCCGCAGGGCGTCCTTGCTCACGGTGGTGGGCAGGGTATCCGGTTTGATGATGGGCATGACAATCCTCCCGTACGGTAAGATTACGTGTTGGGTGAGGAAAGTCAACACGTCTTCCCGTACGGGATGAATCGGTGGCGTTGTCTGAGCGGGAAGGGGGCGCCATATCGTCTTGCATCCTGTTACCTTGTGCGTGCCGTTGGACTTCGCTGAAAATATGCCGTTTCCTGCTGTGTTTTCGCCCTGTTTGTGCCATATTTGGATTTGCACCGTTCCGTTTGCGGTCTGAGCTGATGGATACTGCGCGTGCCAGATAATACGGAACCAGCATCTGGAGGATTATTCCATGGCAGAAAACCGCATGCATGACCGCGCCGCCGGGGCGCTGATGGGCGCGTGGATTGGTGACGGGTTGGGCCTTGGCCCGCACTGGTACTACGACCTTGCCGAACTGCGGCGGGACTACGGCCCGTGGATAAGCGGGTACACCGACCCGAAGCCGGGCCGCTACCACGACGGCATGAAGGCCGGTCAGCTGTCGCAGGCGGGGTTCATCCTGAAGCTGACGGTGCGCTCGCTGGTGGAGCGCGGCGACTACGACCAGGCGGATTTCTGTCGCCGCATGGACGAGGAACTGTTTCCGCTGCTCAACGGGCAGCCTGTGAGCGGGCCGGGCAACTACACCAGCCAGTCCATCCGCGAGGCATGGCGGCGTAGGGTGGAGCAGGGGCTGCCGTGGGGGCAGACCGCAGGCCATGCGGACACCACCGAGGCCATCGAGCGAACTCTGGCAATCGCGGTGCGCCATGCCACCCGGCCAGACCGGCTGGCCACCGCCGTCAGCGCCAACGCGGCGCTGACCCAGTGCGACGACGTGGTGCTGTCACTCACGGTGGCATACGGCGCGGTGCTGGCCCTGCTGGTGCAAGGGCACCGGCTGACCCCGGAAATTTCCGAAACGTTAATGCATCAGGTTAAGGATGGAGTGTTGCCGTTTCATGCGGTAACCCGTGACGGCTTGCAGGCCCCGCGCCCCGGCGACCCCGATCCGCCACGCGCCGGGCGGTTTGCCTCGCCCGATGCGCTGCTGTCGCCCGGCTACATGGCGGCGGCAGCGGCGGACCCGGACATCCGCATCGAACCGGCGTGGAAGGTTTCGCTGGTCTACGGCATGCCGTGCGCCATCTACCACATGCTTCCGGCGGCCTACTACCTTGCGGCGCGCTTTCATGACGACTTCGAGTCCGCCGTGCTGCACGCGGTGAACGGCGGCGGGCAAAACCAGGTGCGCGCCATTCTTGCCGGGGCGCTGGTGGGGGCGCAGGTGGGGTTGTCCGGCATTCCGCAGCGGTTCATCGACGGACTGGAAGAGGGCGAAGAACTGCGCGCGCTGGCCGTGCAACTGGCCGGGCAGGTTGATGGCGGGAATGCCGGACGCAGTGGCGAGCCGGTTGAATCGGAATGAGCGACAGCCTTCCAGGCTGCAGGCCGCAGGTTGGGTTTTTGTCGCGGAATTCCGGAGTGACAGGCGGGTGCGCGGCGTCTGCTGTTGTTTCTTGAGGGTGAATGCCGTGCGGAGGGATTTTGGTTGCCCATGGGGAGCCCAGCGCCCTTCCGGCCATGATCCAAGGATGCGTTCCAGCTTGCACGAAGCCGCGTACCGCCGATGTTGACCTTGACAATGCGCTGCGGCATCGTCTAGACACCTTCGATTCCTGCGCCCGTAGCTCAGTCGGATAGAGCGATAGCCTCCTAAGCTGTAGGCCACAGGTTCGATTCCTGTCGGGCGCACCAGAGAGCAAGAGGATACGAGATGACCGTCTCGTATCCTCTTTGTCGTTTCGGGGCAGTGGGTGTTGGACGTTTGTTTGTTGTTTGATTGTTGTTTTTGATATTGTGCTAATACAGCAGGGCTTTTCTTTGAATTTCTTTGGTGTTTGTCCTGCTGGCGGACATCCCGTTGCCCCATCCTTGACATTCCCGGCGGAAGGTGATGCCGGTACGGGCATGTCGTTTCAGGATTCCTTCACCATGCCGCTCGGCTGCCGCCCTCCATCCGCAGCGTCCGCAAGCAGTTCCCGTGGGCAGTTCGTCGCAACGCCGGACCGGTCCCGACCCGTGCGCGGACGCCTGGCCCCCAGCCCCACGGGGCATATCCATCTTGGCAATGCCGCGTCCTTCCTGATGGCGTGGCTGTGTGCCCGCGCCGCCGGTGGGCAGATGGTGCTGCGCATGGAAGACATCGACCCGGACCGGTCACGCCCGGAATTCGCGGCGGACATGGTCCGCGACCTGCTGTGGCTGGGGCTGGACTGGGACGAGGGGCCCGAGTTTCCCGCTATGCTGCCTGATCCGCAGCCTGATCCGCGACCAGATGGGGCGTCCGCCCCTGTGTCCACGCCACCACTTGGCCTGTGTGCCGTGCCGGATCACGCCCGCATGCCGGGGCGCGGCGGCCCCCACGGACCGTATTCCCAGAGCGAGCGCCTTGCCCTGTATGCCGATGCGCTGGCGCGGCTGGAACGGGAAGGACACGTCTATCCCTGCTTCTGCACCCGCAAGGAACTGCGCTCACTGGCGTCGGCCCCCCATGCGGGAGAATGCGGCCCCGCCTATCCCGGCACTTGCCGCAACCTTGGCCCCGAAGACCGGGCCCGGCGTCTGGCCGAAGGGCGCCGCCCGGCCATGCGGGTGCGTTGTGACGACACGGCGATTGCCTTTACCGATCATATCGCCGGGCCGCAGCGCATGTCGCTGGCCGAGTGCGGGGGCGACTTCGCGGTGCGCCGTTCCGACGGGGTGTTCGCGTACCAGTTGGCGGTGGTGGTGGACGACATTGCCATGGGCATCACCCAGGTGGTGCGCGGTGACGACATCCTGGCCAGCACGCCGCGCCAGATCTGGCTGTACCGTCTGCTGGGCGCGCCGGTGCCGGAATACGTGCATGTGCCGCTGCTGCTGGACCATGAAGGCGAACGGCTGGCCAAGCGGCACGGTTCGCTGGCCGTGGCCGCCCTGAGGTCGGCGGGGGTGTCGCCGTGGGCCATCGTGGGATATCTGGCCTGGCGTTTGGGGCTGCGCGATGCGCCGGGGTTGGTCACCCCGCGCGAACTGGCCGGGACATTGGACCTTGCCCGGGTGGTCCGCCAGCCTGTGATGTTGCCAGAGGATGTCGCCGATGTGCTGCGACGGATGGGGCAGGGCGCGACAGCGCGGTGACTGGCGGTGACTGGCGGTGACAGGATGTGACAGGGGGAAACAGGGGGTGACGGAGAGAGGCAGGGGAGCACAATGGGAAGAGCCTGCGGAAGTGCCGGGGAGCAGGGCAGGGGCTTGTGACCGTGGAGGGGCTGTTTCGTTTCTCACCGC